>NZ_UHIO01000001.1:1192500-1510000 GCF_900460315.1 Veillonella criceti
GTTCGGTCCTCCACACAATTTTACCTGTGCTTCAACCTGGCCATGGATAGATCACTACGGTTTCGGGTCTACTATCACTAACTAATCGCCCTATTCAGACTCGCTTTCGCTTCGGCTCCATGTTTTCCACTTAACCTCGCTAGTAACAGTAACTCGCCGGTTCATTCTTCAATAGGCACGCCGTCGCGCTGCAATTATACGCGCTTCGACTGTTTGTAGACATACGGTTTCAGGTTCTCTTTCACTCCCCTCCCGGGGTGCTTTTCACCTTTCCCTCACGGTACTATGCGCTATCGGTCCATACTGGTATTTTGCCTTGGAGGGTGGTCCCCCCTGCTTCCCACAAGGTTTCACGTGTCTCGTGGTACTCTGGATACTGTCCCATGCATGCAGGATTTCGATTACAGGGCTTTCACCTTCTACGGCTGCGCGTTCCAACGCTATTCTTCTATCCCATTTACACTTGTTGACAGTCCTCAACCCCGGTTCGGTTTCCCGATCCGGTTTGGGCTCTTCCCCGTTCGCTCGCCGCTACTAGGAGAATCTCGTTTGATTACTCTTCCTCTGGGTACTTAGATGTTTCAGTTCCCCAGGTGCCCTCCTCATACTCTACGGTATGGGTGACGGAACATAACTTCCGCCGGGTTCCCCCATTCGGAGACCTACGGGTCAATGGTTGCTTGCACCTCTCCGTAGCTTTTCGCAGCTTACCGCGTCCTTCATCGGCCAGTATAGCCAAGGCATCCACCGTACGCCCTTAAAATCTTTACTTAGATTTTTAAGACTTTCGTCTTGCCTGTAGCTTAACCTACTTCTATAAATCAGAGAATTATTTCCTAATGTGCTTGGTTAACCCTTGGATTCCTCCAAGAGGCTTACCTTACAAATTATTATCTATCTTCTATGTAGTTTTCAAAGAACAATGCTCATATACACATATTTTGTTATATGAACTGAGAGTCTTTACAGATCTCTCAAAACCAAACAATGTAAAGTGTCTTAAACCTTAGTTTTAAGCGCCAAAGTGTCGACCTAAGTGACATCGAAAGTCTTGCTTTCGTGTATGTCTCCCTAGAAAGGAGGTGATCCAGCCGCACCTTCCGATACGGCTACCTTGTTACGACTTCACCCCAATCATCGACTTTACCTTAGACGGCTGGCTCCCGAAGGTTACCCCACCGGCTTTGGGTACTTCCGACTTTCGTGGTGTGACGGGCGGTGTGTACAAGGCCCGGGAACGTATTCACCGCAGTATGCTGACCTGCGATTACTAGCGATTCCGACTTCACGTAGGCGAGTTGCAGCCTACGATCCGAACTGAGAGCTTGTTTCTGGGGTTTGCTCCACCTCGCGGTTTCGCGTCCCTCTATTAAAGCCCATTGTAGTACGTGTGTAGCCCAGGTCATAAGGGGCATGATGACTTGACGTCATCCCCGCCTTCCTCCGCATTGTCTGCGGCAGTCTCTCATGAGTTCCCACCCGAAGTGCTGGCAACATAAGATAGGGGTTGCGCTCGTTGCGGGACTTAACCCAACATCTCACGACACGAGCTGACGACAGCCGTGCACCACCTGTTTTCTGGCTCCCGAAGGAGAAAAACAATCTCTTGTTTCGTCCATCAATGTCAAGACCTGGTAAGGTTCTTCGCGTTGCGTCGAATTAAACCACATACTCCACCGCTTGTGCGGGCCCCCGTCAATTCCTTTGAGTTTCAGCCTTGCGACCGTACTCCCCAGGCGGGGTACTTATTGCGTTAACTCCGGCACAGAAGGGGTCGATACCTCCTACACCTAGTACCCATCGTTTACGGCCAGGACTACCGGGGTATCTAATCCCGTTCGCTCCCCTGGCTTTCGCGCCTCAGCGTCAGTTGTCGTCCAGAAAGCCGCCTTCGCCACTGGTGTTCTTCCTAATATCTACGCATTTCACCGCTACACTAGGAATTCCGCTTTCCTCTCCGATACTCTAGTTCCATAGTTTCCATCCCCTCACGAGGTTGAGCCTCGCACTTTTAAGACAGACTTACGAAACCGCCTGCGCGCGCTTTACGCCCAATAATTCCGGACAACGCTTGCCACCTACGTATTACCGCGGCTGCTGGCACGTAGTTAGCCGTGGCTTTCTATTCCGGTACCGTCAAATCTCTGCACTATTCGCACAAAGACCATTCGTCCCGATTAACAGAGCTTTACAACCCGAAGGCCGTCATCACTCACGCGGCGTTGCTCCGTCAGACTTTCGTCCATTGCGGAAGATTCCCCACTGCTGCCTCCCGTAGGAGTTTGGGCCGTGTCTCAGTCCCAATGTGGCCGTTCATCCTCTCAGACCGGCTACTGATCATTGCCTTGGTGGGCCATTACCCCTCCAACTAGCTAATCAGACGCAACCCCCTCCTTCAGCGATAGCTTATAAATAGAGGCCACCTTTCAATGAACTCCGATGCCGAAGTTCATTCGCACGCGGTATTAGCAACGGTTTCCCGTTGTTATCCCCCTCTGAAGGGCAGGTTGGTTACGCGTTACTCACCCGTTCGCCACTAAGATTGATAGAAGCAAGCTTCCATCGCTCTCCGTTCGACTTGCATGTGTTAAGCACGCCGCCAGCGTTCGTCCTGAGCCAGGATCAAACTCTCCAAGATATCTTGGAGCTATTTGCTAGCTCGTTTTCGTTGTTGTTAGCTTAACCGAAGTTATCTAACTTAGAATTTATTTGGTTGGTTTCAACTAATTGAAACCCGCACTCTGGCTATGTTCATTTCGTTAAAAATGATTACCTTACATTGTTCAGTTTTCAAAGATCTGTTACAAAACTAATTTGCAATCCACGCATTTCAGTTTTGCATTTTTCTCACCGTCATCTCTGACGGTTTTTATATTGTAGCACCAACATCTCATTCTGTCAACAACTTTTTTACAAGTTATTTACAAATTTGAAACATAATTGCTACTTCTAACAAATTCATATGGCTGTCTAATACAACACTAACTTGTTAGGTTACCACCTGTAGTACTTCATAAGTTGTACCCTCAAGTGACGACTTGACTATCTTACCAAAGTAAACCTTAAACGTCAACCCCTTTTTTTATTTTTTCACAAAAAAGTAAAAACTGTTGAGCCTCAGCATGTTTTACTGTGACTCAACAGTCTCTACAATCTCACTTAATAAGTAACTTGTTCCCCCAGTTCAAAGTTTCCTTTGGACGTAATAATCCGTTCCCCTTTGCTTAACCCCATAACAATCGCCGTATATCCATCGACCGTTTCACTCGTTTCAACAACCCGAACATCAACTGTATTATCCGCTGTTACGACATACACAAACTTCCCATCTTTATTTTCATGAACAGCTTCCTTCGGTACAGCAATAACGGGTGCCGTTGCTGATGATTCAATGACAAGAGTATAGAATTCACCTGGTTTAATCACATCATCAGTGTTATTAAATGTTGCCTTTACCAATACGCTCGGCGTACCAGCTGGTGCATTCGTATCAACATAAGTTAATTCACCAGGGATTTCTTTATCATCTACTTTTAAATACACTTTCAAGGTACTTTTATTAGCAGGTTCCGCTAACTTCAATGCAAAACTCTGCGGAATGCTTAAAGAAGCTACAACAGGGGTATTCTGCTGAATAAGCATAAAGGGACGACCTTCAATAGCCACTTTACGATCTTCATTATAAATAGCCGCCACTCGCCCCGTCATTGGTGCCACAATTTGTGACTGAGCAATCTGTGTCTGCAATTGGGCAATGGCTGCTTGAATCCCCGCCACTTCCATACCACCACCGGTTGCCACATAGCCTCCACCACTAGTTACTACAGTCGCTTGCGAGCGTTGTACAATCGTTTGGTATTCTTTTTCTGTAATAATGCCATTCATCATCATTTCGTGAGCGCGATTTACATCAGCAGAAGATACGGCCCCCGGCACTACGGTCGTTTCCTGTGGCACGGCTTGCACACCTGCATGACTCTGTTGTTCACCTAATTCTTGAATCAATTGATTTAACTGTGTTTGTAATGTGCTCGTATCCAGCATAGCCACCACTTGGCCTTGTTTTACCTCATCGCCTACTTTGACAGCCATCGTACTCACTTGTCCTGATACGGTAGGTTCAATCGTCACTTTATTAAGGGCTGTAATATTAGCATCATTACTAATCTTAACAGGCATTTCTTTTGTATCTACTTCCACTGTAGTTACTTTGGTTGGCCCAAAACAACCGCTTAAAGCCAACATCATTACCATAATGATAGGAATAACGGACCAACGAATGTTTCGTTGTTGTCGCTTTGTCATCTGTACGCCTCCACTCTATTAAGCTGCTATTATTCAAACTATTTCACAAGAGCATCAAAGGTTGGATTCCCATGAAACCGGACAAAATGATCCTGTGTACGAGCCACATCTTTTACTACTGGATCTATTGATATGGCCTGTTTTAACCATTCTAAGGCCTTCTCATCATTGCCTTGATCAGCATAAATCGTCGCAATACCATAAACAGACCACGTATTACGAGGATCTTTAGCCAATACCTTTTCAAACCAATTTTTAGCCTCCTGTAAATTACCTTCTAACTTATACAGCATCGCCATGTTATAGTAATTACTTACATTATTAGGGTTTATTTTATACGCTTTCTTAGTAAATTCTAATCCACCTTGGGCTGCTCCATTAAGCCCCATCGCCATTCCTTTAATTGAATAGGCTTCGTCTGAATTAGGATATATCTTCAAAATCTCATCCGCCTTTGCAATCGCTGCCGTGTACTCATTTTTTTGTAATAAACGAGTCGCTTCTGCCACAGCTTCCACTGGTTGTGCTTTGGTAGCCACAGTCGTATTGGGCGTCACTACTTTAACCGATTCATTAGACGTTGTTTCAGCACCGCAACCACTGAGCACTAAAGTTAACACAATCATCATCCCACTTACTGTATATGTAAATTTCACTTTTTCTCCTTTGCCCTCCACAAACGGTTTTCTGTCATTCATTATATACCATTTCCAATAAATTCTAAATATTCAATCCACGAAAAAGAGAGAATAACGCAAAATGAGCCCGTTTGCAAGAGATTTAGTCTAATCTCATTAACAATAATCGGACTCATTATAATCGCTTTAAATTTACTAAAATTGAACTTCTTTTAAAAACTTCATTCTATTTTTATCATTTTATATGATAGGTATCTTTAAAGGCTTGTAATTGCGCCTCATCTTCAGTAAATCCGTTAGCTACATAAGCAGCAATAGCCTGTTTCATAGCTTCATAAGCAGTCGGTACTATTTTAGTGAAACGATGAGCAAAGTTCTGCCAATTATCTAAAATATGACGACCTTTACGACTATTAGTGTGAAGTACATGCCCTTCAATTAACATTTTAATTCGTTCCAAATCCTGTTCCGTCGCTGCACGGGGCTCTACTAGACTCGTGTTACATTTGCGTACATCGAAATCTAAAATATAAGCATAGCCACCAGACATACCGGCCCCAAAATTTCGACCTGTATTGCCAAGAACAAGTACTTCACCACCAGTCATATATTCACAACCGTGGTCACCCACACCTTCTACTACAGCCGTAAGCCCACTATTACGAACAGCAAACCGTTCACCAGCACGACCACTAATATAGGCTTCACCCGCTGTAGCGCCATAAAATGCGACATTGCCAATAATAACATTCTGATCCGCTTCAAACAAAGATGCTCTTGGGGGATATACCGTAATGACCCCACCGGATAACCCTTTGCCTAAATAATCATTCGCATCGCCTTCCAGCTCCATAGTCATCCCTTTAGGAATAAATGCTCCAAAGCTTTGACCTGCACTACCAACAAAATTAAGTTTAATCGTATTAGGTGCTAACCCATTAGCACCATAACGTTTCGTGATTTCACTTCCCACAATAGTGCCCACTACACGATGTGTATTATTAATAGCTAATTTAGCACGAATCGGTTTTTGTTCTTCAATTGCGGGCCGACACATACGAAGCAATTTACCTTCATCAAGCGTCTTCGCCAATTCATGATCTTGTTCATTTTGATGATAATGGCCTACTGAAATATCTGTATACGGGCGGAATAGAATACGTTTCAAGTCAACACGAGATAATTTATAATTATCATCTGTTACTTTTTGACGTAATAAATCAACCCGCCCTACCATTTCTTGCACCGTTCGAATACCCAAACGAGCCATAATTTCACGAAGCTCACGGGCTAAAAATATCATCAAATGCTCTACATATTCAGGTTTCCCTTTAAAATTCTTACGCAATGTTTCATCTTGAGTAGCCACACCATACGGGCAGGTATTCAAGTTACATACACGAGCCATTTTACAGCCAACTGCAATTAACGGCAAGGTACCAAAGCCAAACATTTCTGCGCCCAATAAAGCCGCTACCGCAATATCAAAGCCTGTCATAAGTTTGCTATCTACCTCAAGAATAATACGGTCTCGTAAACGGTTCAACAATAATGTTTGATGAGTTTCCGCTAAACCAAGTTCCCAAGGTGCCCCTGTATGACGCATTCCCGTACGACCAGCGGCCCCAGTACCACCATCATAACCACAGATTAAAATATTGTCGGCTTTAGCTTTAGCCACACCAGCCGCAATTGTACCAACCCCTGCCTCAGCGGCAAGCTTGACACTAATTCGAGCATTGCGATTGGCATTTTTTAAATCAAAAATTAATTCTGCCAAATCTTCAATAGAATAAATATCATGATGAGGTGGTGGCGATACCAATTCTACCCCTGGCGTAGAGTGACGGGCCTTCCCAATAGGCGGATATACCTTTTTACCCGGCAATTGACCACCTTCGCCTGGTTTTGCCCCTTGCGCACACTTAATCTGCAATTCTTTAGCATTTACTAAATATTCCGAAGTCACACCAAATCGACCAGAGGCAATTTGTTTAATCTCACTGCACCGATTATCGCCATTCGGCAACAATTCATAGCGACTAGCATCCTCGCCCCCTTCACCAGAATTACTCATTGTACCTAAACGATTCATAGCGATAGCAATTGTTTCATGAGCTTCCTTACTGATAGCCCCATAACTCATAGCCCCACCTTTGAAACGTTTCACAATCGATTCCACAGGCTCCACTTCTTCAATAGCAATTCCTCCGCCCACAGGGTAATTAAAGTCAAGTAAACTACGTAATGTTACATGATAGCCCTGACAAATTTCACGGGCATACTCTTTATATAACTCATAGTTATTATCAATGCATGCTTGTTGCAATAAATCAATCGTCTTGGGGTTATATAAATGAGGTTCCCCCTCTTTCATAGGGCCATAAAAGCCACCAGCTTCCAGTACTGTATCCTTTGTTTCAAAAGCACGGGCATGACGAGCTAATGCTTCACGGGCTACCCCTTCCGTGCCAATCCCACCAATCCGAGTTGGTGTATTTACAAAATATTTATCAATAAAATCGCTATTAAGGCCCACAGCTTCAAAAATTTGCGCCCCTTGATAACTGCGTACAGTAGAAATGCCCATTTTAGACATAACTTTTAAAATACCACCTACGACGGCTTTAATATAATTATGTTCAGCATCTTCTGGTGAAATTGACCCCAAACGACCTTCTTTTTGCAAATTAGCTACCGTTTCAAACGCAATATAAGGATTAATAGCGGTTACGCCATAGCCAATTAACGTACAAAAATGATGGACTTCTCGTGGTTCCCCAGATTCTAGTACTAAACCAATATCCGTGCGCAATACTTTTTTAATTAAGTGATTATGTACAGCTGCCACAGCTAATAGCGCAGGAATCGGTGTATGTGTAGCATCTACACCGCGGTCCGATAAAATTAACACATTATAATCTGAACGAGCTGCTTCTTCTGCTTTCGTACACAATTCAGCCAAAGCCTGACGCATCCCCTGACTTCCATCTGTAGGATTAAATAAAATGGACAATGTCGTACTCTTCATTCGCCGACAATCCAGCTGTTTAATAGCCGCAAACTCTTTATTTGTCAAAATAGGGCGATCCAACGATACACAGTAAGTACCACTTTTATGCGGATCCATCATATTACCACTATTACCAAACATCACCCCGGTAGAGGTGACCATTTCTTCACGAATCGCATCAATAGGCGGGTTAGTAACTTGAGCAAATAACTGTTTAAAATAACTATATAGCAATTGTGGTTTATCTGACAAAATGGCTAATGGTGCATCGGCCCCCATAGCGCCCACTGGATCTTTACCATCTTTGGCCATAGGCTGCAACATACGTACCAAATCTTCCTGCGTATAGCCAAATACTTGTTGCTGTTCCTTTAAATTAGTAATTGTTGGAATATCCGCTTCATCAGCTGGTGCAATATCTTCTAAATGAATAATATGCTCTTTTACCCATTCACCATAAGGCTTCTCAGTGGCAATGCGATGCTTAATTTCTTCATCAGATACAATGCGTTGTTCCTTCGTATCAACGAGCAACATTTTACCTGGCTCTAGGCGACCTTTATGTCGAATGTTTTCTGCTGATTCATTCACCACCCCTACTTCAGAGGCCATAATCAAACGATCATCACTAGTAATGTAATAGCGGGAAGGACGTAACCCATTACGATCAAGTACTCCACCGATAACAGTCCCATCAGTAAAGCCCATAGCAGCTGGCCCATCCCAAGGTTCCATCATAAAACTATTAAATTCGTAGAAATCACGTTTTTCTTGACTCATAAGTTGATTCTTTTCCCAAGGTTCAGGAATCATCATCATCATAGCATGTGGTAAACTACGTCCTGTCATATACAAAAACTCTAAAGTATTATCAAACATGGCTGAGTCAGAGCCAGTATCATCAACAACGGGGAATACTTTTTTAATCTGAGGGAAATATTCCGAACTCGCTTTCCCTTCTCGTGCATTAATCCAGTTAATATTGCCACGAATCGTATTAATTTCCCCATTATGAACAATAAAACGATTTGGATGTGCTCTAGCCCAACTTGGAAATGTATTGGTACTAAAACGAGAATGTACCATAGCCAATGCCGACGTAAAGTCCAAATCAACTAAATCTAAATAAAAATCACGCAACTGTTTTGGCGTAAGCATACCTTTATATACAATAGTCTTAGCCGATAAAGAAGCAATATAAAAGTCGCCACTGTCTGCTTTACTCAGTGGAATAATCTGTTTTTCGGCCTCTTTACGAATAACATATAAAATACGTTCAAATTCTTCGTCATTCATTACATTATCGCCCTTACCAATAAAGATCTGAATGAACCAAGGACGAATAGCGGCTGCCTCGGCCCCTACAGCATGAGAATCCACAGGTACTTCACGCCAGCCAAGAACCACTTGCCCTTCCGCCCGTACAATGTCTTCTAGGATTGCTTTTTGCTTATTCCGTAAAGCTTCATACCGATGTGCAAAAATCATGCCTACACCATAACTACCAACGGGTGGCAACGAAAATCCCAATACTTCACATTCCCGCTGAAAAAAATTGTGTGGAATTTGCACTAAAATACCAGCCCCATCACCTGATGAAGCATCAGCCCCACGAGCACCACGATGTTCAAGCCGTTCTAAAATACGCAAACCATCATCAATAATATCGTGAGATTTACGACCTTTAATATCAACTACAAAACCCATACCACAAGCATCTTTCTCATAGGCTGAATTATATAGCCCCTTAGCTTGCCACTGTGCCTGTTCTTGTTGTTGTACTTCAATTTGTGTTGTCCCTAATTGCTCTCTTTGTTCCATAAGTCCTTGCTCCTTCCAACCCTATACGCTCTCTTTCCTCTAACCAACGCTCCGTATGTAAAAACTTCTACACAATACACCCTATTTACTAACATCTATGGTGTAAAAATTTTCCAACGTCATTAATTCTATAGAAAATAGATTGTTTATATTATACTCTCCTTTCTCAAGAAATGCATATAGAAATAACATATAAATACTGTGCAATAATCTCATGTATACAAGGTACTTTCAAATACAAAAGGACTTCTTACTTAAGTAAGAAGTCCTCAATTCATCTATAGGAATAATCAACTATATTCTATCAATATGTATTTTTATACCATTTTCATTTATAAAACGCCAAATTTTATCTTTATAAAGTATCTCGAGTACTCAAATCATACACATCCATTCCTTCTATTTGAGCACTCCGTTCCGCCGTACCTTGCTGACAGGTAAAGATTAATATCTGTTCTACCATACCAATATGCGCCAATAACTTTAACGCAGCGTCTTGACGGTTTTCATCAAAGCGCAATAAAATATCGTCTAAAATAATAGGCAAAGATTCCACGCGCTCGCCAAATACTTTGGCTAAACTAAGGCGTAGTGCGAGATATACTTGATCCCCTAGCCCACTGCTCCATCGCTCTGTGGGCACAACTTCCCCAGAAGCTAATACGGCCTGTAAAGACGAAGCTGTATCGCCTAACTGCAATGTGTATTTACCATCGGTCATCATCGATAAATAGGAAGAGGCATTCGCCATGGCTTCTGGTTGACGGTCTTTTTCATAATCCATTTGGGCCAGTTCCATAAAATGACTTACTAAAACTTGCGTAGCCCAAGCAGTTAGTGCTTCTTGTAACTCCCCTTCTAACTGCTGTTCTTCTTGTAAAGCTAACGACATAGCCTTATCCTGTGATAACGTGCGCATCGCTTCTTGTACTTGTCCACGCTTTTCATGCAAAGAAGCTAACCGCTTTTCAAGGGCTTGTACTTCCGAACGACTTCGTTCCGCTTCAGATTGCCACTTTTCTTTATTGCCTGTTTTTAAACGACGATACAACGCTTCATGACTGTCCTTTTTAGAGGCAAACAGAGCCAATTGATCTCGGCTTTGCTCATATACTTTTTGCCATTGTATATATTGGTCCTGCAATAATAAACGTTGTCGATATTCACCAGCAGTAGTAATTCCATTCTTTTGTAATAATTCGGCTTGCTCTAACAGTAGCGCTTTTTCCTGACGACTCCACTGTTCATATTCTTCATGATAATTACGACGTTGTGATTCCTTTTGTTCCCAGCGAACTTGATTTTGCCGATGGGATTTTAAGAGGTTATATACACGGCGCAATTCAATAGGCGTAACAGGAATCGATAATTCTAGTTTCTCCCATAAAGCAGCACAGCGGCTTTCAATTTCATGTAAACCAGCCTCATGTTCTTGTAATCGTTTTTCATACTCCTTGTACTGGTTTAAATCCTCCATGTACGTATCATATTCTTGCTTTAACGCAAAAAACTGGTTATCCGTTAGTACTCGACTAGCCCCTTGAGGCAACCAGCGCTGCCATGCTTCCATCGCTTTATTTCCAGCAGCCTCCAACTCTTTACCTTCCGCTAACCACTGATTATACAATTGCTCATAACTGTGAATTTTAGCTAATGCTATATTTTGATTACTAAATGTGGCTCGTTTTTCTTTTACAGAGTCTTCTAAATCTACAACATCAGCCGCCGACTGTGGCGTTGTCACGCCTACATCATGTGCTAACTTTTCTAATAGTTGTTGTTGCCGCTCACATTGATGAATAACTGCTTCATAGTGCCCTTGTTGTTTACGCTTGCCTTGCCAATCATATACAAATAAAACCACACCAGCTAAAAACAGCACCAGAGCTACCCAAGGCCCCATATCCGCCATCATCAAAAGGGCTAATACAGCAACTACTAACAGACCAATCGCCCCATAGCGATAGTACGGTTTTGGTAGGTTATCAACCAAAGCTTTTCGTGCAGTCACCGCCTCATCATAGGCCGTATAAGCTTCTTTTATGGCTTTAATCCCCGCCTCTAAAGCTTTCAAAGAGTTTTCTTCCTCTTTCACGTTTGTATTAGCCAATTCAACTGGTTCCACCGGTTTTCGTTTTTGCCAATGCAAATAATTATCCTGAGCGCTGCGCAATTGTCTAGCTAAAGATTCGCCTTCGGCCCAATTCACTTCCGCAGGCATCTCTGCATCAGCACGCCAAGCATTATGTAAAGTCCGAGACACTTCCAATTGCTCTTTAACCCGCTTCAAATAGTTATGCCCTTGGTCACATTCTTTCTGTAATTGCGTCCATTTCCCTAATTCCTGAAAAAGGCCTTCAATTTCTTGACTATATACACCAATTAAAGAATCAGGCGCAAAATTATCAGGCACTAAGCCTGCTTCTTTGCCACTCCATAGCTGCATATTATTACGGCACTGCGTAATCTTTTCATCCAGTGCATAGAAGGCCTCTTTCTCTAATAAGTCTGTCACCGCATAGGTATTCATTTGTTCTTTAGCATGTTCGGCTCGTTTATATACATCCCAAGCTCGCAAGACTAAATCTACATCTTTGCCATACTCTTGCCATTCTTTAAGTCGTTCAGTCAATTCTTTTTCAGTGGTGACCATACCATCTAGCTCTTGCTGATACGCTGCATACGCCTCTTCATGCTTACCTAGATTCGCCATAGTGTCGCGAACTTGTTTCAAACGCTCCATAAGCACATTAATTTTGCGTTTACCATTAGCCGAAGCTACTAACAAATCTGAAGACGCCTTTTCAATATCTTTAACAGCTGTACTTAATCGTTCGCCACCTTCACCGCCAAAGAAACGAGCCCGCACTTCAACCTCAGCCAATACATCGGCCCCTTGTAATTCATCCACAGTAATAGCAAAAATACGATCATAGGTCTTTTTATCTAATCCATGCCACCACAAAGTCGCTGGTTCTTCCGCAATAGGTCCTTTACCCAAAGGATAAAAATTTAATTTTTTCCCGTCGCGACCAATATGATAGGTTACACCTTCACGTTCTACAATTAAGTGACCTGACCCATAGCCATACGTTTTACTCTTCTTGCCAAATAGTAAAAAGCGTAAGGCTTCTAGCAAGGAAGTTTTACCACTTTCATTAGGTCCATATATGACCTGCACCCCTGACGTAGCTGGTATAAATGACCAATCCCGATAGGGGCCAAACTCTTTAATATATATCTCCTTAATCCTCATCTGTATCTCCCATGAGGCAACGAGCCCCTACAACTTCTGCTCGTCGCAATGCTTCTTCTAAAACTTCATCTGTTAACAATTGACTATAAATGCCTAATCGTTTACTCTCTGGACGGTCAGCAATGAGTGCTCGTATACGCATCGCTTGTTCTCCTTTAGGAAGTTTCCCTAAGGTATCATAACTGCGCAAATAGTCACCTACCATATCCTCCATCTCACGTCGTGCCGTCCAGTCAGTAATACCATCAGTCTTATCTACAATCGCATAAGGCATCACAAAATTGAACTTATTCTTCTCTTCGTCCTGCGCCATCTGAAGCCATACCTGTTGCGCCTCTGGTTCACTACACAAACCATGTAATGTGCCCGTACCGGTTAATATAATTTCTAGTAACACTTGTTTCTTTAATTTTCGTAGCATTTCTTTCTTATGGCGAATCATTTCTACAATATCCGAATTATTCGTCAGACTACTTATATCTATGGTTACCTGTTCAAAACGAATCGGTGCTGTTTCTTGAAACTGCATACTAACCTGTCCGGTTGCACTCACATCCACTAAATAACAGCCTTTCGCCCCCACTTCTTTCTTATGTAGCCCCTGAGTATTCCCAGCGTATACCACATAAGGAGCTTCATGCAAAATTTGTCGTTTATGAATATGCCCAATCGCCCAATACTTCATAGGTGATTCTGTCAATTCAGACAAAGACGTCGGTCCTACCACTTCATGATCAGGCGTACTGCCTACTGTTCCATGAAATATGCCAATTGAAAACGGATCATCCGCCCAAGGTTTCAAAAATTGTGCCACATTATCAGCACGATTTTGCTCACTGCAACTAATGCCATATATATAAGCTACCACTTTTCCTTTAGAAAATAGCGCCTTTCGTTCACTTTGCGTAGCTGAAAAAATATGCACCATGTCAGGTAAACGAATATTTCGAAGCCAACTCTCAGCCGGATCATGATTTCCCTGCACTAAAAATACGGGAATTGAATGCGCACTTAACCGTTCACATTCATAAGCAAAGCGAACTTGTGACTCTAAATTATGGGTATCACTATCATAAATATCACCCGTAATCAACACAGCTTGCACTTGTTGTTCTATAGCTAGGTCAACAATGGCTTCAAAGGAGCGATACGTAGCTCGATTCACCGCCTCGTCCACTTGTTTACCTAATGACTTTATATATTTAAAAGGAGTCCCTAAATGAAGATCTCCACATTGTATAAAACGAAATGGTATCATTTCAAACTCCTTTCCATGCATTAGCTAATTGGCTAACCGCTTCTTTTAATTGCGCCGAAGGAATCGCACTAAACGATAACAAACAATGCACTTCCTCACGATTAGCCCCATCTGCTTCTATACGAACATCACACCCAGCTTCATGAGCTTTAGCTAACAATTTTTCACCACTTAACGATGTATATACGGTCAAACCAATATAAACACCACCTTCTGGTAAATACGCTTTCACTTTTTCACCAAATGCACTTTGCAACTGAGCCACTAACTGTTTACTCTTATCTGCATAATGTTTACGCAATCGCCGAATTTGCTTAGACCACTCACCAGCCGCCATATAGCGAGCCCACACGAGTTGTTCCATAACACTAGCGCTTTGTCGATACGAATTGCGATACGTTAAAAAATCATTCCACAACGACGTAGGTAATACCATGTAACTAATTCGAATGGATGGTGGTAACACTTTAGATGGTGTGCCTAAATAAATAACATGTTCTTCTCTCGCAAGGCCCTGTAAGGAGGAAATAGGCCGTCCATAATATCGAAGTTCACTATCATAATCATCTTCTATTAAATAACTACCTACCGTCTTAGACCACTGTAATAATTCTTTCCGTCGCCCTGCACTCATGACACGCCCCTGCCGATCTCCATGGGACGGAGTACAATATAACGCCTGCACGTTAGCCCGTGTCAAATCAGCAATTAACGTTTCACTATGTTGATCAATCGTCACTACCTTAAATCCATAATCCTCAAAAATATGAGTAACACCAATTAACACACTGCTATCAATAGCCACCGTTGTAATATGAGCCCGTTTTAAAAGGGCTGCAATCATCATAACCATTGCCTGAGTGCCACTGCCGATAATAATCTGCGCCGCTGTAGTTCGTACAGCTCGCGCCGTATTCAAATATTGTGCCAATTGTAAACGTAGTTCCCATTCACCTTGCGGATCGCCATAAGCCAACAAACGCTCTGGTTCGCGCAAGATGTAACCAATATACCGTTTCCAACGGGTATAATCAAAACCTTCTGGATCCATAGCCCCCGTAGCAAAATTGTATTGTATAGATTTATGATTTAAGGGTTCTGATACGTCTGCTTCTATACTATCGAACGCTAAGTTTGGTGCTAACGGATACGTTACAACCTCTTCCCACTGTGTTTCATTATTTCTTGGCGTGCTTGATAATGGTAGCGAAAGCACTTCATACGGTGATCGATCATGAGCCTTAATATACCCTTCCGCCGCTAATTGCAAATACGCCTGTTCCACGGTAATTTTACTAACACCCACTTCACCAGCTAAAGCCCGTACCGATGGCAATCGAGTCCCTGCTTCATATTGACCATACTCAATGCGCTCTTTTATATATTGATAAATTTGTTCATATAAAGGCGTGACACTATTTCGTTCTACTACTAACATGCCCTCGCCTCCTAATATTATCCAATGCCCTTACAAACCATTTATTAACAATACACTACATTACCTTCTATTTTATCACAGCCCTTTGAAATTCGTAATCTGTCCTAATCAAATTTTATGATTTTTTACAAACTGGTATTATCTATACAATAATAACGGCCCTTTTATTGTTAACCGAATCTTCCATCACACGTTATTGTTAACCTTGCGCAAAATTTGTAGTTGACTATATCCTATAAGCTACGTATAATAAAGGCAACGACTCACGGTCGGAGCTCAGAGGTAGAGCGGGAAAACTTTAAACATATAGAGGTGTAGGTTCATGACAACAACAAACAAAATTGGTTACGAAGAAATTATCGCATATGCTCAACGCATTTTAGATGGTGGCGAAATTACTCCTAAAGAAGCCGAACAATTGATTAATGTATCTGACGAAGATACTATGATTCTACTTGCTATGGCTGATAAAATTCGTCAAAAATTCAATGGTAAAGAAGTTGATTTATGCGCCATCGTTAATGCACGTTCTGGCAAATGCCCAGAAAACTGTAAATTCTGTGCCCAATCGGCACATCATGAAACAGGCGTAACAGTGTATCCTTTCATGAGGGAAGACGATATTGTAGAACATGCAAGAAAAGCTAAAGAAGCTGGCGCCATTCGTTTTTCTATCGTAACAAGTGGTCGTAATACAAATAATCCAAAAGAATTTGATCAAATTCTTAGTGCTTTGCGCCGTATTCATGAAGAAACTGGTCTTGAAATTTGCTGTTCCTTAGGGCTTCTCACCTATGAACAAGCTGTTCAATTAAAAGAAATCGGTGTAACTCGCTATCATTCTAACATCGAAACAGCGCCAAGCAATTTCCCTAATATTTGCAGCACTCATAATTTTGAAGACAAAATGTCTACTATTGAAAATGCTAAAAAAGCAGGTATTCGCGTATGTTCTGGCGGTATTATTGGCTTAAATGAAACCTTAGAACAACGTGTTGAAATGGCCTATGAATTAAAACGCTTAAATATCGATTCTGTACCACTTAACATTTTGAATCCAATTAAAGGGACTCCATTTGAACATAATAAACCATTAGCGCCACTTGAAATTTTACGTACTTTTGCTATGTTCCGTTTTGTATTACCAGCCGCTCAAATTCGTACAGCTGGTGGCCGTGAAGTAAACTTACGTGATTTACAAGTTCTAGCTTTATCCGGTGGCCTTAATGGCATCATGGTTGGTGGTTATTTAACAACAGACGGTCGTTCCCCACTTCAAGATTTACAAATGATTGAAGATTTACAACTTGATCGTACTGCACCACAACCAATTCAAGCTAACTAAGCTGCTTTCATAGTCACAAGACTATTTTAGCTATCATCTAACAGTACCATACTATGGATGACGTATATAACTTCTTATTCCTTCAAACAAGAAAGGGCATTGGAAATCCTCCATTTCCAATGCCCTTTCTTTATATGTTCCCACAAATAACTTATAGGCCCCACAGGGCCAATAAAGGCTCATAGATAAAATGTAAAAAGCTCCACGCGCCAAGCCCACAAACAGCACCAACTAAAGCACCATTAATACGAATCCAACTTAAATCATCTTCTACTTTCGATTCAATAAAATAAATAAATCGTTCCGTACTTAAAGCACCTAACACTTGTCGCACAATAATACCTAATAAAGCATGACCACGAACAATTACATAGCTAGCCATATGTTGACACATATTTTCAAGTTTCGTTTCAATTTCAGGATTACGACTATACACTTTCCATAAATCCTGCAAAGACTGTTCTAATACTTTTACTGGAGTTTCTTGTTCAAACGTTTCTTCCGTATCCGCCATATGAATAACATTATGAATATATGGACAAATATACGTTTCTAAAATGTCTTCCCAGTCTTGTTCCTCAATCCACCGTTGCCAAACACCATCAATCGTTTGACTGACAGAACTATTATAAGCTAATTCCTGTAACGGCCCTAACCATTGTTGCATCCATACCAAACGTTCTGTACTGCCCGGCCGTTTCCATCGTTCCAATACCATATATAACTCACGTAACATAGCCATAGCCATATCGCGTGCATTAATAATATCGGTTGCTTCTGAAACACCAATAACAATGGCTGATAAAAAGTTATCCTTTCGCGCTTGAATTTCACGATCAATCGTATGTGTTAACCATAAGAGAACCTGTGGCTTATCTAACGCCTCCTGTAATAGCACTAGCCCTTTAATAATGGTTGTTTCATGCTTATTAGTTTTACATATATCAGTCAAAAATTGTTGCATCGGCCCCGTAATTGACTGCTTATGTAGAAAAGTCCTTAATTTATCAGCGCCCCAAGCAGCCCATTCTTTTTCACTACGACTATGCCATACTAAATGCAATAAACTCCGTAAGGCTTTACGAATATATTGGCGGCCTCGTTCGCTTTGAATATAACTGTCAATGTATGGTAAAAACTTAACAGACTGCACGGCCTTTTGACATTGCTCTAACGTAAGCAAACGTGTTTCAATAAGGTGAACTAATCCCGATATCATGCGCTCCTTATTACGAGGAATTAAAGCTGTATGATAGGGAAATCCTAATGGCTTACGGAATAAAGCCGTCACCGCAAACCAGTCAGCTACACTACCAATAAGAGCCGACTGCACGAGCCAATACAAGGCTTCATACCAAGTGGCTTTGATATAAAATTGACCAAGAAAAACTAAACCATATAGTACAGCGGAGATGACCAAAATGCGATTGGCCCACACACGATAAGGTACGCCACCAATCATAAGCTAGCACCTCCTTGTACAAGTTGAGCCGCTACATAAAATAGTCCGCCCAACACAGCCCCCACTAAGGACCCATTAATCCGAATCATCTGCAAATCATGATATAATTTCCCTTTAATAATATCGGATAAGTGTTGTGGCGAATAAGCCATTAGTTCACGCACTACCGATGTATCAACAAAAGGTCGTAACTTACGCAATAAAGGCACCAGTTGATATAATAACAACCGCTCTAAACTTTGTAATTTAGCTTTATCCTGTAATAAGCCGCGTGCATAGGCTTCTGCTTCTTCTTGAGCCCGTTTAAAAATCCCTTGCCACGTTTTCGTATCACCGGATAAATCAACATCGTCTAATGCCTCTTGAAGCCAACGATTTTTTAAGTTCTCCACCGTATGACGCCATTGTTGATTTCGCTCTAATTCAGACAAACTCCAAAGTACCTTATTATATACATATTGTCCCATAGGTGAGTGAATCGATTCTTGCGAAGCTAAAAACTCAGTTCCTTTTTGTTGAATTAATTCTGCTACTCTATCTGGTGAAAAGCTATCACTGCCTAGTGCTAAGGCCAATTCACGCCAAAAAGAATTCTCCGCATACCGATTCATCATCGAGGCCACAATCCCTACAATATAAGGCTTAATCCCTTGAGAGCTTAATAAGCGCTGGCCCATACGATTTACATAAAGCCATAAAATAGCCACAGTCTCTCGTTTCATCATAAGATGACCAAAACGGATGAGTAATGGAGCCACTTCCCAGTGAGCAACCCCTTTTTTAATCGCCCCAGTCACTTCTTTGCGTAATGGCGCACCGTCAAATTGATGTCCCATCTGCGAACCTACTTCTTCAATAAATTGGTTAATCTGATAGCGACCTTCTTCACTAAGAAAATACATCAAAATGCGCTTAGGCAACTGCTCTTTTTTTATAATCATATACACTGGTTGCACGCGCAATAGTTCTTCTACCATCATATAACGCGCCGTTTCCACAAGCCTTGCTTTGCTACGAGGAATTAATGCCGTTTTATAGGAAATCCCCAAAGGCTTCGCAAATAAAGCCGTCACCGCATACCAATCGGCTAAACCACCAATCATTGCCGCACCACTGACATGTGTCAAAAATCCAAATAACGGCTCAGCCCGAAAAGGATACACAGCTAAAAATATAACCATCATGACCAACAATAGCAACGTCGCTATAGGCCATGCTGTCCGTTGTTTCATAAAAAATCCTTTCAGCCTATTTTATCCCATAGGCAGCTAAGTCTACGGCATCACCGGATTGTTTCGGAATCCAAAGTGGCATATGCTCATATAAAGACTTAAAATATAAAGACGGTTCCCAAATAGGACCATTCGCATGCATAGGCACAAATAATTTGGGTTGAGGTACTACATGAAGCAATTCAATAGCCCCCCATTCACGAGCCGCTTCTAATCGGGCATCAACAGGGAACAATATTAAATCAGCTTGCATACCCGCTACACGATGAAATTCTTTTTTGGCAAAGTCACGAGCAAAGTCAATATTCTCTGGCGTATCACCTAACCAATGCCACCAATTTAAATCACCGGCATGAAATAGTTTACTCTTACCAGTATCAAGTAAAAAGGAACCACCTTCATCTGTAGAGCCATACATGGTAACAGTTAAATTACCTACCACCGTTGTTTCACCTACAGCCATTACCGTTGTTCGAGGCGCTGGCATCTCTTTGTGGGGCACATCCTCATGAACAATATAGCGTGTTGTATCACTATTAAACTCTAAAATAGCAGGTGAATAATGATCTCCATGCCAATGGGTCACAAAGAACCACAATTCCTTCCCTGCTTGTTGCGCTTTTTTAACAATTTGAGTTTGATCTTTCCAATAATCAAATATGTAACATTGATGACCTGCATCAATCATAAAACCACTATGTTCTAAATAATATAATTTCATAAACAAGCCTCTCTTACTTAAAAGAATTTTTATTTTGAGAATATTATTAGTTATTCTCTTATATTATACCACAAAATAAATAACAAAAACTCCGTTATTGTCAGAGTTTTGTAAAACTACAACAAAAACGGAGTTTATGAAATCATATAATATATGAAATTAGTATTCACCTACAAGGTATTCAGTCATCCTAAAGGACAACACTATTAAGGTGAGCTAGTCTTTATAGTTAACGCTATATCAATTATTCAGCACTTTCAGCAGCGGCAATAGCTACTACATCAACAATATCAGTAGCAAAGCAACCACGAGACAAGTCATGAATTGGAGCGGCTAGACCTTGAATCAATGGTCCAAGAGCGGTAGCACCAGCAAAACGTTGAACTAATTTATAACCAATATTAGCAGCCTGAAGATCAGGGAAAATAAGAATGTTAGCTTGACCAGCTACTTTACTACCTGGCGCTTTACGTTCTGCTACAGATGGTTCAATAGATGCATCTAATTGTAATTCACCATCAAAGTCAAAATCTACATTGCGTTCTTTCAACAATTCAACAGCTGCTACTACTTTATCTACTTCAGGGGAGGACGCAGAACCCTTAGTGGAGAAAGATAAGAAGGAAACACGAGGATTAGCCATGTTACCAACTTTGCGAGCTTTTTCAACAGAAGACATAGCAATATCTGCTAATTGTTCAGATGATGGGTTAGGAATTACACCGCAATCGGAGAATACAAGCATACCTTCATCACCATATTGTTTCTTATCAGTGAATACGAACATAGAGCTAGATACAGTTTTAAGACCTGGTTTAGTACCTACTACTTGTAAAGCGGCACGCAATACATTAGCCGTTGGACTAGCAGAACCAGCTACCATACCATCAACTACACCAAGGTGTACTAACATAGCGCCAAAGAATAAGCAATCGCCAAGCATAGTTGCTTTAGCTTTTTCTGGTGTCATACCTTTTTTAGCGCGTTTTTCTACAAATACGTCAATCATTTCTGGTAAACGATCATATGTTTCAGGATTGATGATTTCAGCACCATCAATATTAAAACCTTCTTTTTGAGCTAATGCTTTAACATCTTCAGGATTACCTACCAATACTGGTGTAGCGAAACCTTCTTTAAGAATTAAAGCCGTAGCTTCTAATACACGAGCGTCTTCGTATTCTGGTAATACAATTTTTTTACCTAATGGTTTTACTTTTGCTTTTAAATTTTGTACTAATTCCACAATATCGTCCTCCTTGACTGTGAACAACCTGCCCACGCAGGTTTGTTATTACTGTTTTATTATACCAAATTCGCAAGAGAGATTAAAGGGCTATACGTTATATTACTTTTTGTAAATAGTCATGACTATATGAGATACAAGAACTAGCTAAATTCCTACTAATCAACTTCTAATTTACAACTGTCCCCTTGTAGCATATAATAAAAGCAAATTTGGTTAACCTTCATATTTAAGAAGGTTGACAATCAGTTAATTATCTACCTAGGGAATAGATAATTAGCCAATGACTTACCATTAGTCATATATTAGGGATTTAGGTTTAGGGAAAGGAACTTTGTTGCCATGAAACAAATATCGATTCGTACTCTTTGTGAAATAGGAATTTTAGCCGCTATGATAGGAATTACAGGTGCTATTAAATTACCTAATGTTATACCCGGCGTTGATTTTCAATTATCGGCCCCTTTAGCTGTCGCAATTTGTGCCGTATTTGGTTTTAAACGCTATATTATAGCCGGTTGTTTAGCCAGTCTCCTGTCCTTACTTTTAGGGACACAGAACTTACTCAATGTGGCCATTGCAATGCAGTTCCGCCTCATTGCAGGCGCGGTACTCTACTTAGGGCGCAATACAATTTGGTCTCAAATTATTGCTGGCCCTATTGCCTCTATCATAGCCCGTCTAACACTAGGTATCCTCTTTGGTAAATTAGCCTATGCGATGATTCTCATGGCTATACCTGGCTATATCTTTACAGCTATCTTCTCGCCGATTCTAGTAAAAGTTTTAAGTAAAGTACGTCGTGCTGTACCAACCACGGTCGGAGGTACCATGAATGTATTATAGTATTCGTATGCGGGCAGCTCAAGGTGGCGCCCACGAAAAAGGCGGTCATCACATTTCGGGAGCTGAACGCATTGTCACCAAAGATCAACTAGAACAACTATCTGCCGAATTAGTCCATCGAGCACTACATCATAGCAAAGGTTGTGCTGATTTTATTCGCCTCACCATCGACGCTATTGATGAAACAGGTATTCATTATGTACCGGCTTTATCGGTTAAAACTACACATGCCACTTCAGTAGAAGCGGCCTATGCCATAGCCCAGAAATTATTAACAACTCATGGCGTTACGGAAACAGCACTCCAACAAGGTCTCCATTTACTGCGCACCCAAAAAGAAGCCATGCGCGGTGCCTTAATTTGTAATGCACTTACAGGGGATAGAATGGACAACTTAGGTAATCGAGGTCTTCGCGTCAGTCGCATGGCCTTTGCCAATGAAAATAAAGCATGCCAATATTTTCAAGAACAAGGACATACAGGCATTCATTTCCAAGAAGCGCTCGTCTTAGCCACTAAAGTCCTAAGTGCGCCACAAGTGATAAGCGAATTTTGTATCTCTGATGACCCAGATTATACAACTGGCTATGTCAGCTATGGTCATACCTACCATCGTCTCGGCCCCCTCAAAGAATTTGGTGATGAGCGAGGCGGTCGTATTTTCTTTGTACAACCCAATATGTCAATTGATGACTTACAAAACTATTTAGAAAATACAACCGTATTAGTGACTACCCCCAATAATACACCTAACACTCTAATGGCATCCAACCGCTAAATTCCTATTTTTATTAACTACTACGAGGTTTCCTATGTTTTCAACAATAACCCGTGAATTTTATACATCACAACTCCAGCAATTAAACGCCACTAAACAACGCCGTCAATGTACCACCTATGAGCCCCTAGACAGCACTCATGTTCGCCTTGAAGGCAGAACCTATCTTATGATGGCTTCTAACAACTACTTAGGCCTCACGCACCATCCGTCAGTCATAGCCAGCGCCCAAGAAGCCATTACAGCTTATGGCACGGGCTCCGGTGGCGCCCGTCTAACATCAGGCACCTATCCATTATTACCACAACTAGAAACACAATTAGCCTGCTTTAAAGAAAGTGAACGAGCACTCGTCTTTAACACAGGCTATATGGCTAATGTAGGTACTATTTCAGGTCTCCTAACAAAAGGGGATTATATTCTAAGTGATGCACTCAATCACGCTAGCATTATTGATGGTTGTCGTCTTAGCGGCGCCACAATTAAAGTATATGAACATAATAACTGTGAACACCTAGAAAGCTTGCTAAAAGCCTTACCCACTACCGGTAAGCGCCTCATTGTAACAGACGGTGTGTTTAGTATGGATGGTGATATAGCACCCCTACCTGATCTCATAACCTTGGCCAAACGTTATGAAGCCTTACTCATGGTCGATGATGCACATGCTACAGGCGTTATTGGCCAAGGTCGTGGCACCGCCCATTATTTTAATTGCAGTCAAGATGTGGACATTCAATTAGGCACCCTTAGTAAAGCTTTAGGCAGCGAAGGTGGCTTTGTCTGCGCCAACGAACTACTCATTGACACTCTCATAAACCGAAGTCGTAGTTTCATTTTTTCAACAGCCTTAATACCAGCTGCTATTGGTGCGGCTCAGCAAAGTCTCACATTATTAGCCAACGATACATCCCTTTATACACAACTACAGCACAATATCGACTATATGACTCAGGCCCTATTGCGCCAAGGGATTGCCGTAACCCATAAAACAACGACCACAGGTTTAGTACACGACTATCAGCCAACACCGATTTTCCCAATTATTGTAGGTTCTGCTGAAAAAGCCTTACAGCTCTCTCAACAATTATTTGAAAAAGGTATTATTTTAACAGCCATTCGGCCACCTACAGTACCGCAAGGGGCTAGCCGTTTACGACTCACAGTAACCGCGGCTCACCAAGAGTCCGACTTACAATATGTGGCTGATACCTTAGGTCAACTTATTTAGTAAGTATTACGGAATCAAAATGCGTTCCATCGGCTAAATAAGCTTCTACCATTAATGAATTAGCTTGCTTACGAAGTACTAAGTAATTGTCACCATCTAAATAAGGTGATTTATATTCATCTAACGGATGGTCCATCCAAATATTAGCATACTTTACATCACCAGCAACCCCAGTCACAATATAATAAGGTCCCGTTGCACTTCGTTCAAAATTTTCTACATGACCACGACGTCGATACATATGATAATGAGCCGATAATACTAGATCTACCTTATATTTTTCAAAAGTAGGCATAAACATATCGCCAATTTCATTGATTCCTGGCACAGTATTGGGTGCCTTCGTATGAGGATAACGGAATGGGTCACGATGCATAAGGACTACCTTCCAAGGCTGTTTCGTATTTGCTAAATCCGCCTCTAACCAAGCTAATTGTTCAGCTTGTACCGCCTCACGATAAGTATCATTCATCTCTTGAAACTGTGTATTCAATACGACAAAATGAACGTCTCCATAATCGTATGAATAAAAAGCTCGTCTCGAAGAGTCACCTAATTGTTTACTATCTGGCTTCGCAGTAGGCGCGGCAAATTTAAAAAAGGTATCAAAAGCAGTCGGTTCCTTCATTTGCCAATCTAACGAATAATATTCGTGATTACCAATAACACCCGCTAATGGAATATTCGCAATCATAGGTTCGACTGCATCAAACCACGCATCCCATTGTGAAGCGGACTCCCCATTATCTACCAAATCGCCCATATTAACAAAAAAAGTAGCTTCAGGATTTTTCGTATACGCTGTTTCCACCAATTCATGCCAGCCTCTATAATCAGCCGATTGAGAATCAGGGAATACAAGGGCTACAAAATTACGATGATCAACCGTTTGTAAAGTATGCCAATCATTAGTGATTACATTTTGCCCTACTTGGTATTCATACGTCTTATTCGGTTCTAATTGCGTTAACTCAGCACGATATATATAGCGCACCACTTTATCCTCTTGTAAAGTGTCCATCGTAGCAGGCACAGACTGAATAGTACTGTCTGAAGCTCCCGCCTCTTTATAGAGCACTACCGGCTCTTCTGTCGCTTTACTTGTCTCCCACATAATAATACGGGAATGCGCCATATCTGGTGTCACTAATTGCCTAACATAGCGTGCTTCTGTACCGGCTTGTGGTACATAATGATAGTACAAACTACGACCTTGACGCATAATATTCGCACCCCAAGCCGTCGATGATACAATAACCCCAATCACCACAACTAATATAAACACTGTAGACAACCAAACTAACCAAGGTTGTCTTTTTATATATCCTTTCATATAATTTGCCTCCTCAAAGCGTCTCTTTTAACTCATAATCATATTATATAAGTTAGAGTTAACTTCAAGTCAAGATATTTTACTTTGAGAATGTAATGGTAACTGTCCCTTTCCCCAGTAAGGTTTCCCAATCTACAGGATCCACAACCTCTCCTAAGTCAGTATATGCATAAGAGGAGTCAAAATTTTTGTAAAATAAAACTAACCCTTGATGGCCCCATAATTTCAACTGACCGGCCTTAATAGTCCCCGCCACTTTAGAATCGGTAGTAAAGGACGTATTCAATACAATATATTTCTCATTATCATTAACATCCTGTAAGGTCAAAGTCTGTGGTAATTGATTGACGAATTGTTCAGCTGCCACAGTATCAGCTAAACGAACCTGAATCGTCTGATTACCAATATGCATCTGAATAGATTTTTGCTTACTTTCAGGCGCATGAGTATCACTCTGTTTTGGCTCACTAACCATATTAATGCTTCCATTAGAGCTTACCGTATTAACACCATTTTCAGTTGCCGTACTATTCTCCGGTTGAGCAGCTGTACAACCTGCCACCGTACTCACCAAAACAAAGAATAACCCTATTAGTAAACCTTGCCCCATTCGTTGAACGCTATACATCGTTACCGTTACCTTTCATAACACACTATGTTATATTTCAATCAATTCATATAACGATTCACAAAATCTTTCATCTCTTGTAAAGAGTCAATCGACTCCTCCATATGAGGCAATAATAAAGCAAAATCATGAGGCATTCCAGGATACACAGTTAGCGTTACTACATTGCCAGCCGCGGCCATATTCGATGCAAAAACTTCCCCTTCGGTCTCAAACAATTCATTGCCTCCCACTTGTATAAGTGTTGGTGGTAACCCTTCTAAGTTAGCATTTATCACAGATAATTTGGCATCTGAAACAGCTAATGTACCAGCATATGCGGGAGTAATAACCGCTTCATATAAAGGAGTACCTACACCTAATACTTGATCTTTAGTGGCATTTTCAGTCCTTGAAGTAGCTACCTTATGTTCAAAATCAGCCCAAGGTGAAGCTAATAACATCACTCCAGGTTGTTCTATCTGATGGTCACGCAAATATAATGACAATGCTACCGCTAAATTGCCGCCAGCCGAATCACCAACAACTATAATATGTTGCCCCTCTATACCAGCAGCCAATAAACTTTTATACACGGTAATAGCATCTTCCAATGCAGCTGGGTATTTATATTCAGGAGCCAAGCGATAATCCACACTATAC
Organism: Veillonella criceti; assembly: GCF_900460315.1. NCBI lineage: Bacteria > Bacillati > Bacillota > Negativicutes > Veillonellales > Veillonellaceae > Veillonella > Veillonella criceti. The sequence continues at coordinate 1,219,694 of NZ_UHIO01000001.1, forward strand.
ACATCACTAGCTTCCATCAAAGTTGCTTCTTTTAAGGCCAATGTACGATGATAATCGGTCATGCCAGCCACATAACCACCACCATGAAATTGTAAAATCACACGATTACTTTTAATACGTTCATTATGATAATGCTCTACTGGCACTTGTTCATAATATAACATATCTTTTGACCAGCCATCGGGCATCGTAAACGGAGTCACAGTCTCCTTAGATTGCTGAAACAACACTTTAATTTCATTAGAAATATACGCCTGTTTAGCTTGCCCTGTTAAAACAACCCCTTGTGTAGGTATATCAAGTGGCAATGCCCAAGCTTGTCCCCCTATACTCCCTACAGCCAAAGTGGCTACTAACGCAGCTTTTAATACGTTCCCTTTAATTCCCATGTATACCTCCCATAACGTATCACACACAGTTTACTAAGTAGCACGCTTAATTCTAACCAACTTCTATCTACAAAACTATTAAATACAATAAAATACTACTCATAAGTATTCTTACTTACAAGTAGTATTTTAAATCTTAAAGTTAACTTCAAGTCAACTAAATAATAGAATTTATTGTGTAGCCTTAAATAGCTTTTATCAATTCGCTCTAATTATAGTGACTATTTTTTATTTCAAATTTTTGTGGAAGAATTCAGTAATTTCTTTGAATGGAATCATGTCTGTTTTATCATATAAATCTACATGAGTAGCACCTGGTACTACAAGTAATTGTTTATTATCACCAGTTAACGCTTTCATTACGTCTTCAGACATATAACGGGAATGCGCATTTTCACCAGTAACTAACAATACAGGGCGTGGTGCAATTTCATCTAAATGTGCAGACATACTGAAATTCATAAAACCATATGGCATAACATCGACCCAAGCTGTTGTGGAGTTAATGGAACGTGGGTGATAGCCACGACCAGTACGATAGAAATCAAAGAATTGTTTACCCACTGGATCCATATCAGGAGACGCTACTTCTGGTAATAAATGTCCATCAGTCAACGTAATAAGTTCACCATTTACAATTGGCACTTCATGATACCCTGGCGCCGTTGTACCACGATCAACCATTTCCCAACGTTTATCAGCTAAATAATGTAATACTTTATCACGATCTTCAGCCGTATAATAATCATTTAAGCCCTGACCAATAGAACGGGACATATCATAAAGAACAGACGTAGCCACTGCTTTTACACGTTTATCCATAGCCGCATCAGATAAAGCCATGCCGCCAAAACCACAAATCCCCATAAGACCAATATTATCACGGTCTACATTATCTAAGGAACCTAAAAAGTCAATAGCTGCACTGAAGTCTTCCGTATTAATATCTGGAGAGGCCATATTGCGTGGCGTACCACCACTTTCACCAGTATAGGATGGGTCAAAGGCAATTGTCACAAAACCTTGTTCAGCTAAGGACTGGGCATACAAACCAGAGGTTTGTTCTTTAACTGCCCCAAATGGTCCTGCTACCGCAATAGCGGCCATTTTACCAGTACCAGCTTTTGGTGTATATAAATCACCAACTAAAGTAATCCCATAACGGTTAACAAAAGTAACTTTACGATGATCTACTTTATCACTTTTAGGGAAAATTTTATCCCATTTGCTTTCTAATTTTAATGCTTCTGGTTGATTCATAGGGGAATTGATTTTATCTTGTGCATTTGTTGTTGGTATTACCTGCTGCTGTGCTTCTGCTATATGTTTTGCATTACTTGGAATTGGCACATACGCTACATTAGCTGCATCCACAGTATTAACACCGAATCCATACACCGCTGCCACAGTAGCTGCTAACACAGCTTGTTTTAAAATTGTTTTACGAAATTTCATACTACTTCCTCCTCTAACTCAATAGTAATTTACTCTTTAGCTTTAGTTTAAAAAGTTTCATAAAAAACTAAAATATAACTAATACTATTACTGTTATTTATTTAATTATAGTTGCTGTATACTGCGGGCTTCATAGATACGTTGAAGTCCATACATAACAGTAGCTATAATAACCAAAATAATTCCGCCATACATAGTGGAGCCTACCCCCAGTTGACCAATCCATAGCCCACATAAGGTAGTTCCTACGACAACACCAATGTTAGCGGCTGTAAGAAATAAGCCATTGGCAAAATTGAGTGCTTCATACGCAGCTCGGGTAATCCAATATTGAGTGATATTAGCACATATACCAGCGATAATCCCCCAAAAGAGGACTAAGCTAATCGCTAACCATGCATTCTCGCCGCCTACAATAAATCCCACATACGTGCTTATGATTAATAACAAAACAATTTGTATCGTCCACATAGCTTGTTGGCTCAATAAGCGACCAGCTAACGCACTCCCTACCATATTCATTACACCATATAATAAAAGCGTAACACTTACTATGTTGGCTGTTAAGCCACTAACCGTTAATGCATATTCAACAAAATAATTGTAAACACCATAAATAGAACCATTTAAGGCCATAACAAATAAAATAGCCATCCATAACGTGGGTTTACGCAATACCCGTAACTGTTTGCCATAGGAAATAGCTTCCACAGGCAAATTAGCGGGCACATACAAAAGGGTCATAATAAATACCAGTGCTGTAATAATTGCTGAAAATAAAAAAGCAGCACTTAAATCTACATGAACGGCTAAGAAATTGCTCACTGGAATTCCTACTACCATCCCTGCCGCTACGCCCATATTAATCTTAGCCACAGCTTTAGGGGCATTTTCCTTACCTACCACACTCGCAGCTAATGAAAAGCCCATAGCGCAATATACTGGATGTAATAAAGCAGGAATTAAACGAGCTAAAAATAACACTTCAAAAGTCGTCGCCCACGCAGCCACTATACTAGCTATGGTAAACACAGCTAATATTAATAGCATTAGCGGTTTTCTTGGTAATTTAGATAACAATAAGGGCATCGTTGGTCCGGCTATGGCTACCCCAAAAGCAAATATACTTAATAAAGTACCCGCTTGAATCAACGATACATTATACTGCTCAGCAATATAGGGTAAAACACCTATAATGCCCATTTCCGTATTTAATATACCAAATACACCAATTGCTAAAATATAAACTAATTTTGATGAATTCATTATCACAGCTCCTTCATCTAAGATTATCTTGTACCTAACCCAGATAATCTACGCTTAAGTATCACCATACAGATGGTCTATATAGTGACCCCAGTAACTCTATTATATTCAATTCCATAAATATAACAATTATTTATAATTTATACCTAGATATTCTTTTAATCTATTTCTATTTTGTATATACTATAAGTAAGTTAAGATACTGATTACTGGCAAATAGTATTGTTTTAATCCATTTGACAAACTTTACAAGAAAACATATATAAAAGGATATAAGCTATGGAAACTCGTGTATTACGCTACTTTTTAGAAATGGCGCGCGAAGGCAATATGTCTCGAGCTGCTAAAAAACTCCACATCACACAACCAACTATGTCAAAACAATTGCGCGACCTAGAATCTGAATTAGGGGTCAAACTATACGCTCGAACCAATTACAATATTGAATTAACCGAAGCTGGCCATCTATTAGAAAAACGAGCTCATGATATTGTCGACTTAGTCGATAAGACAGTCTTAGAATTTAAAAATTATGCGACCTTAGCGGAAGGAACAATCTATGTAGGGAGTGCCGAATCAGAATCCTTTAGCTTTGTAGCTAAAACCATTAAAAACCTTCGTATTACCTATCCGGGTATCCATCTACATCTTTTTAGCGGTAATATTCAAGATGTCCTAGAACAATTAGATAAGGGCATTCTCGATTTCGCGTTCATCATGGACTACGAAGAATCAACTAAATACGACAGTCTTAAAATACCTACTGTCGACCATTGGGGCTTACTCATCCCTAAAAAAGATGCCCTTAGCCAAAGAGACTCCCTTTGTTTAGACGACCTATTCGGACTGCCCCTTATTTGCTCACGTCAAAATATGATGATTGATTTCCCCCGTTGGTTTGGTAACCAAGCTAATAAATTGCAAATCATCGCTACCTATAATCTGCTCTATAATGCAGCCATTATGGTTCGTGAAAACGTGGGCTACGCCCTAACTTATGATAAAATTACAAATACCGCCTTAGATAGTAAACTGACCTTTGTTCCCTTAGTCGATGTCAATGCCTCCGCCATGTTTTGTTTATGGCGCAAACAACATACCTTTAGTAATGTAGCCCATTTATTTTTAAACGAGTTAAAACTTCAACTAAAATAAACCCACAATAACACAAAACGAGCCTTCTCTTTTAGAGGCTCGTTTTAAATTTACCTTGAATATTTTGTTATTAATATTGTACACCTATTTTAATGAGTAGTACCGTCCCTATTTACGTAAGACCACCTCATCAAACAAAGTACCATCAAACCAAAAGGCCTTTACCATTAAGGTCTCGCCTTGACGACTTAATACTAAATAATTAGATTTATCATCCCTAGCTGGTGCATATACATCTAATGGGTGAGGTTTCCAATGCTCATTATAATATATATCACCAGCAACACCACTCACTATGTAATAAGGCCCTGTTTCACTGCGCTTAAACTCACTAATATGCCCATGCCTTCGATACATATGATAATGTCCAGATAATACCAAATCAACCTTATACTTTTCAAAAATAGGCATAAAGGTTTTGCCAATATCAGAGAATCCCGACTTACTAAACGGGTTCTGAACTTCTTCATACGCTAATACATCACGATGCATAAGCACAACGTTCCAAGTTCCCTTAGACTGTTCCAAATCATTAGTCAGCCAAATAAGTTCCATCGTTATCATGTCTTGCCGTAACAGTTCAGGCACAGCATCAAATTCAGTATCGATTACTATAAAATGAACATCCCCATAATCAAAGGAGTAATACGGCTCACGCCGCAACGATGAATTGGCCTGTACAAAAGGGAAAAAATGTGCATAAGCCAAAGGAGCACGTAATTTTGAATCATGTGCATATAACTCATGATAGCCAATCACACCGGCAAAAGGAACATTAGCAATCATAGGATTGACTGCATTAAACCATGCATTCCACTGCGAGGCCGATTCGCCATTATCTACTAAATCGCCTAAATTGGCAAAAAACTGCACATTAGGGTTTTGACTATATGCTGTTTTCACTAAATTCGCCCATTGGCTATAATCCTTTGACTGTGAGTCTGGAAAAATAAGGGCTGAAAATTGCTTACTTGCTTTTGTACTTAATGAATGCCACTCATCATCCGTGTATCCTTCACGGCCTACTTGATACACATAGTCTTGATTAGGTTCTAAATCGCGCAAATCTACACGATATATATATCGCTTCTCTTTGTCATCCTCAAACATTTCAGACACTGCATACACTGTCTGAATCGTATCATCACTACTACCTTTTATTTTATATTTAATAATTGAATTTGCCTGTAATTCTTTCGTTTCCCATAAAATAATACGTCGCGTACTCATATCTGGGGTTACCAGTTGACGTATATGTAATGGCTTACTATTAGGAATTGGCATATATTTGTGGTATCCCGCCACTAAGTCTTGCCAAATGCCCGCGTCCTTTCCATCTACCTCATCATGACTCCACCATACAAAAGTCATCACAAGACACACAAAAATGGCGCTTACGGTTAGGCCCGCACGCTTCATAATCTCTTGTACTCCACTTCTATATATTTTTTACCGCCACCACAACACATACATAAATATACATATTATTTCACCCTACAATATACATATCTATATATACATTTAAATATCTCTATCATACTATACACTACTATCATTATATATCATTAATTATATATAACGCAAGATTTATAATAAACTTTCATTAATTACATATCTATACGCTAATATACGATAATTACTATCCACAAGGACAAATTCATTATAAATAGACCTTATTTTTACTACATACACAAGAAAAGAGAAATCAACGAATCGAAAAATTATTCATTGATTTCTCTTTTTTAAACATTTTAGTGCAAATTAAATCAAATCAGCTCTTATTCATTTTTTATTTGCGTGCTAAATATTTACGAACGTCTACAGCTACGGCAATAACAATGATTAACCCTTTAATAATTAACTGCCAATATGGACCCATACCAACGAAGGTTAAACCATAGTTAATAACTGTAAAAATAAGTACCCCAGCAATGATGCCTGGCACAGTACCAATACCACCAGTAACAGATACGCCCCCTACTACAGCCGCTGCGATAGCATCCAATTCGTACATGTTACCATAGTTATTCGTTGCCCCACCAGTACGAGCCGCTTCTAAAATACCACCTACACCATATAGAGCCCCAGCAATAACATAAATAGCAATTAAAGTAGTCGCTACATTAATCCCTGATACAACGGCCGCTTGCGGATTGCCACCAATGGCAAACATATTTTTACCAAGAACAGTCTTGTTATATACAATCCACATTACAAACGCAATCACTGCTGCAATAATGACAATATAGGGTATTGTAATAACCCCTAAATCGAGCGAACCAGACCCAAATACAGTAAATTCAGGACGTAGACCGCCAATTGGTTGTGAGTTATTTGGCTCCATGTCAAAATACAAAGAACATACACCATAAGTCATAACCATAGTCCCTAATGTAGCAATAAAAGGAACAATCTTTAAATACGCTACAATTAAGCCCGAAATAAGACCAACTAAGGCCCCTACAGCAATGGCAATAATAATCGGCAAAAAGGTTGGTAATTGTGGCACTTGTTCAAAAAATGGATGCGGATAATTAGGCATTTGAGATAAAGAGGCTGATACAACAGCCGTCAAACCAACCACACGCCCTGCTGATAAGTCACACCCCGCCGTAATCAAAATCATAGCCGACCCTAAGGCAATGATAACACGTGGTGAAGATTGAATTAAAATATCACGAAAACTCGTCATCGATAAAAAGTTAGGGCTATAAATAGAAATCGCTGCTACTAAAACAACTAGTACAATATAAATAGCATTTTGCGTCATAAACTTGCTAATGCGTGATCCACTCATCATTATGTCCTCCTATACTAAACCTGCTGTAGCAAGTTCCATGATTTTTTCTTCGGTTGCTTCCTTAGCATCAATAATACCTTCCATAATGCCATTGCTCATAACCATAATACGGTCACTCATACCTAATAGCTCTGACATTTCCGAAGAAATCATGATTACACTTTTCCCTTGCGAAGCTAGGCGATTAATAATCGTATAAATTTCATATTTAGCACCCACATCAATACCACGAGTCGGCTCATCAAGCAGTAAAATTTCAGGATTGGTATTTAGCCATCTAGAAATCAATACTTTTTGCTGATTACCACCAGACAACGATTGAATGCGAGTCTGTGTATCAGGAGTTTTAATACGCAGGGAAGTGACTCCTTCTTGCGTATCAATTTCACGCAATTTATCATTTAATAGACCCGCTTTATTACGATATTTAGGCATACAAGCGATGGTGTTATTATCCACAATATTAAGCATTGGGAAAATGCCTGTCGCCCGCCGTTCTTCTGTCAATAAAGCGATATGATGTTTCTTAGCATCTCGAGGACTCTTAATCTTTACTTCCTTACCATGAATAAAAATCTTACCAGAAGCTAAATGGCGAAGACCAAATAAGGCTTCAATCACTTCTGTTCGCTGGGCCCCTACGAGACCGCCAATGCCGAGAACTTCACCTTTATGGAGAGAAAAATTAACATCTTTAAAGGAATGATCGCGAATCGAGGTCATGCCTTCTACACGTAATACTTCTTCGCCCGGTTCATTCGTTTTCTCTGGGAATAATTGAGTCATTTCACGGCCAACCATCCGCTTAATTATAAGATCCGTCGTCAATTCTTCGGAGGGCCAAGTGCCTATATAATTACCATCACGCATAATCGTTACTTCGTCCGATATGCGGAGGATTTCTTCCATTTTATGAGAAATGTAAATGATGGCCACGCCTTTTGCTTTCAAGCTTTCTATAATTTTAAATAAGTGCTCTACTTCATCACTTGTCAGCGACGAGGTTGGTTCATCCATTACAATAATCCGTGAACTATGAGACACGGCTTTAGCAATTTCAATACTCTGTAATTTTGAAACAGACAGATGCCCTGCTAGTTCTTCAGGATCAATATCTACATCAATTTCTTTGAATAAAGCTAATGTATCGTCTTTCATTTTTTTATGGTCCACTAACTTAAGAGGACCATACTGTTTAGTTGGGAATCGTCCCAACCATAAATTTTCCATTACATTTCGTTGTAGCACTGGATATAATTCCTGATGAATCATAGAAATACCTAATTCCAATGCGGTTCGTGAATCAGCGATTTCTACTGGTTCACCATTAAGTATAATTTGTCCTTCATCCTGTTTGTATATGCCAAATAAGCATTTCATCAAGGTCGATTTCCCAGCACCATTTTCACCCATCAGCGCATGTACCGAACCTGGACGGAGCCGCAGAGATACATCATTTAGTGCTTTTACGCCGGGAAATGATTTGGTTATATGTTGCATCTCTAAAATATACTCACTCATGCTTGCCCTCCTACCAGTTATAGTAAGTAAGGGAGGCCTGCAACAAGCCTCCCCACCTTACTGTATGACTTATTTATCACCTAAGATTTGATCTGCATTGTCCTTTGTTACGATTTCATAAGGAACCCAAATATATTGTTTGTCAATAATTTCAAAGCCTACATTGTCTTTTGTTGGCGTTTCACCTTTGGATAATACTAGCATTAAGTTAAATACAGCATCCCCTTGTTTCTTCGCATTATTAAGCACCGTACCTAATAATGTACCATCTTTCAAGGCTTGAACAGCTGGTGCCGTAGCATCTACCCCTACTACTGGCATATATTTACCATCTTTGAAGTAGCCTGCTGCTTTTAATGCTTCAATAGCGCCAAGCGCCATATCATCATTGTTAGAAATTACAGCATCAATTCTATCGCCATAGCTAGATAAGAAAGCTGCCATTTTTTCCTGACCTTTTACACGATCCCACATAGCTGTATCTTGTGCAATTTCATCAACTTGAATGCCTTCTTTTTTGAGGGATTCAATAACATATTTGGAGCGAAGTTCAGCATCTTGATGGCCTGGTTCACCTTTAATTAATACATAGTGTAATACATTGTCTTTGCTCTTGTAAGCTTCTGGATGTTTTTTGAAGTAATCAGCTAAGATTTTACCTTGCATTTCACCGCTTTGTTCAGCTTTAGCCCCTACATAGTATACTTTGTCCCATTTAGCCATATCTTCAGTTAATGGTTCACGGTTCATGAATACAACTGGCACATTCGCTGCTTTAGCTTTTTCTATGATACCACCAGCTGCTGGACGGTCAACAATGTTAACACCAATGGCTTTGTACTTTTTGTTAAGGAATAAATCAACTTTTTCATTCTGTGTTGGTTGGGAATTCTGACTATCTACGATATCTACTTTTGCTTTGCCTTTAGCATCTGCATCGATACGAGCACGTACACCACTCATGAAGGTATCGTCAAATTTGTAAATGGCTACCCCTACTTGTGGTAAATCGCCACCACCAGAACTACCAGAATCACTGCCACAACCACTCACTACCAAAGCCCCTACTGCGAAGGTTGCTAACATTGCTGCTTTCCATGCCTTTTTCACAAGAAATTCCTCCTTTAAGATGAAACTGTAGACTCTATATTTCGCTATCAATTAGCGGTTCTACCTAATACCATACTTCACACATAACTAAATGCCCACCTAAGAACATCAGTCATACACCTCAACGACCACCACTAAGCCATACTTCACTGGCGCGTCGACTACTTACAATATCTACCATTCCCAACAAGGTATAATAACTACCATTACCAGAGTAAACTAAATCCACCGCCTGCGCGCGATGTAAATTCTTCTCTAATACAGTCCGTAATATAGGATCCATAGTGCCTACCGCATTCCCCATTGCACTACTTAATATAATCCGTTGCGGATTAATCATATTATATAAATTAGCTAAAGTAATCCCTAAATATTTACCCACTCGGTTTAATGCTTCTAGACAAATTTCATCGCCTTCCACAGCCGCTTCATAAATAGGCTCTACACGAAACGCATCCGCCAAGATGTCTTGATTAGTCGCTACTTTTGATAAACGCCCTTTCTTAATCTCAGCCAATACATATTCACGAATCGCTGTTTCTGAAGCCACCTCTTCTAAACGAGTGAATACATTACTTTTAGCTTCATCAATATCAATCACCGAATAGCCAATTTCGCCAGCATAATCATTATACCCACGATATAAGGAACCATGATAAATTAACGATGCCCCTAAACCATAGCTAAACTTTAATACTAATAAATTTTCAATGCCCTTACCACTGCCATAATAATATTCGCCAGTCGACAAGCATCGCACATCATTTTCTACATAGGTAGGTAACTGAAAACGTTCTTCTAAAATATATTTAAAAGGAATATTAGTCCACTTACCATTAGGGGAATAAATAGAAATACCCTTCTTTGAATCTACGGGGCCTCGCAAAATTAAGCCAATAGCAGCAATAGTCCAGCGCATATCTTCAATAATATCTTCTGCACAACGATAAATAGTATTCAAAATTGCTTCTACGGTTAAGCCAATAATAGATTGCTTCATTTGATGTAGAATCACACCACCAGATTGCACAACATAACAAACTACATTGTGAGTCCGTACATGAATGATAAGAAGCATCTCTTTTTGCTCATTAAATTTCAAGAGCATAGAGGGGCGGCCCAAAGCACTGCGTTCTTGTCGATCTTCATAGATTAATCCTTTATCTGCTAAGGTATTGCAAATATTCGTCACCGTCGGTGGCGTTATCCCCGTATTTCTCGCAATAATAGCCTTGGAAACCGACCCATTACGGCGTATGTAATTTAATATAATTTCATCATTACTCAATACCTGCTTAGATTGCATCCCTTCACCTCCTCAGGTATTTACAAAGTATATACGCCATCACCAATTTCAGCATCATATAAAGTAGGCTCTGTCCCAATGGCTGTTTCATATAATTTAGGCACATTCGCTTTAAAAGCGGCCACATTTTCACTGGCAACTAAAGCAATAGCGCAACCGCCAAAGCCCGCACCAGTCATGCGAGAAGCCAAACAGCCAGGCTGTTTCCGTGCAATCTCCACAATAGTATCTAACTCTACCCCACTAACTTCATAGTCATTGCGCAAAGATGTATGAGACGCCGTAATAATCTCGGCAATCTTCGCTGTATCACCGACCTGCAAGGCTTCTATAAAAGCTAACACTCTAAGGTTTTCAGTAATCGCATGACGAGCACGGCGACGTAATACATCATCAGCTATCAGTTCTAAGTCAGCTTCTGTACCAAGCGATAAACCTGTCAGCGGATGATGTTTTTGAATCTCTGCTAAAGCAGCATCACATTCCGCTTTACGTTCATTAAACTTAGAATCTACCAACCCACGCTTTTTATTCGTATTCATAATAATAAGGTGATAATCACCCCAATTAAGTGGCACATGCTTAAATTCCATGCCCGTACAATCTAACAATACACCATGACCTTCTTTACCATGACTAATAGCAAATTGATCCATAATGCCAACCTTAACACCAACAAAATTATATTCGACCTGTTGTGCCATTTCAGCCAGCTTCGTACGGTCAATTGGTGTGAGTCCTAAATGGCTCCATAGCATATAGCCCGTTAAATCTAAAATGCAAGCAGACGAAGACAAGCCAGCCCCAGCAGGTAAATTACCAGAGAAAAATAGATCCATACCTGGTAAATGATGACCTTCTTTTTTTAGAAAATCAATAATGCCTAATGGATAGTTGGCCCAATCACGAGCCACATCATAGACTAATTCATCATTAACATCAACGACAACCGTCGTTTCCATATTCTCCGAATAGAGACGAACCTTTGAATCGTCCCGTAGACGCATAGCTCCCCAAATCCCACAGGTTAAGGCTGCGGGAAAGACATGACCACCATTATAATCTTGATGTTCACCAATAATATTCACACGCCCCGGGGCAAAATAGCAATCAATGGGCTTTCCAGTATCTCCGAATTGCTCAATAAATTTAGCTATTAGTTCCTCTTTATTCATTATTCATATCTTCCTTTTCTAAAATTTGATTAACTAACTGGCGCAGTACCGGTGCCGTTTCTTCTACAGCACTAGTATTCGCAGCGGCCCAAGCGCCCATTTCAGACGAAGCATAATATTTAATCTTATTCGCTTCTCTAAATGGTGGGTAAAACTCAATATGGAAATGATAATAATCTTTCGCTTTGTTATATTCAGGACTATTCACAGGCCTCTGATGATACACCATCATATACGGGAAAGGAGCTTTAAATAATTCATCAAACGCTTGCGTTACCACTTTTAAAATACGTGCTAAGTCTTCCCGTTCTTTTGCCGTACAATCAGAAAGCATCCCCAGATGGCGTTTAGAAACAACAAATACACCATATGGATAATCTGTAAAGAATGGAATATACGCTACAAAGCTATCATTTTCTGCTACAATGCGTTTGCCCGAATCTTTCTCTTCTTCAGTCATCTGGCAAAGCAAACAACGTTTCCGCTTTTCATAATGAGCTTTACAATTGTGAAGTTCTGTCTCGATTTTCTGTGGCACAAATGGATACCCATAAATTTGGCCATGTGGATGTGGCATCGTCACGCCCACCGCTTCCCCTTTATTTTCAAAAGGATACACATATTTAATTCGTTTATCAGCACTCAGTGCTGTACAACGATCAGCAATCAAATCGAGTAATTCCACAATATGAGCGACCGATAAGTCATAAAACTTCACATTATGTCGTGGTGAATATAAAATAACTTCGCACTTGCCATAATTTTCTGCGCTCTTATAAAAACCACCATCCCAATAAGGTGCTTCTGGATGTTGGGTCAACGCCGGAAAATCATTATCATAGGCATACACAGTAAACTCTGAAGGCACCTTTTTCCCTTCACCAGGGCAAAACGGACACCAATCTTTTGGCATATTGGGACGCAATTTACGGTTTGATGCGACCATCGTCCATGTGCCGAGCAATGGATTCCATCTTAATTCTGACATATTATCCGCTCCTCGCACTTAATAAACTACTTAAGAAAATATATTATAAATATATTCTTTCATATGTTACTCTTTTTTTCAAGCTACAAATGACAATCCCTCATACCAATTTCACATACCACTCAAATAATCAAAAAAGAGGTCATAAAGTCGCATTGTAGCTACTACTTTATAACCTCTTATCTTCTTTTATATTATGAATACCCTTAAAAACAGTATTAATTACTTAATTATTTAATTAAGTATAACCTAAAAACATATATAAACTTCGATTGAATACTATCTCTAACGATTCCTATTATTTCTTCTGTTCTTTGCTAATTAAATCTGTCAAATCTGTTTCAATGACATTAGCCATTAAATCTTCATACGATATATCTTCAGTTAATGCCGCTTCATTTACTTGCCCATATTCATTATTAGATTGATCCCATTCGCGACGTTCTGCTTTTAAACCATGTTCATCTAATATTTCATCATCATAACTGGTAAGTAACGGATTGTGCCGTGATCGCTCAGCTATGGTTTGTGAAGTAACCGCCGCTATAGGTTGCGCCGTTTTATCAGCAGTACTATCAGTTGCAGTAACACCAGCCTCTTGTAAAGCCTGTACCAAAGCACTGGTATCTGTAATTTCACCAATATTACGCCATACTTCAAGTTCATCACTATCTATTAATGTAAAAAGATAAGCCCAGACAATTCGATTATGTCGTCTAAAATCAGTAACCACACGCGCTACTTTCGATGTGATACCTACTTCTTTAGCAGCGTCTTCGATAATGCGCAACAACTCTACCGTATGCCCATTAGCAATCGCTTTTACAGAGGAGGTAACAATCTCACCTAGTCGTATATGTAATGCCGACTCGGCTTTACTACCAACTTTAGCCTCATAAATCTTACGCAACTTGGAACGTACCAACATAGCTTCTTCAGAGCCAATATGCATGAAAACGATACTCATCCCTTGATCGTCTAAACGTTCGCCAAAAAGGCGTGTCATCCCCGCTTCACTAATCAAGAAAGTACCATCGCTTTCCCTACATTCCGTTTCATTAAAGCAATTAAGCCCTGTTCCTTGGCAAGCTTTAATAACAGCCGTCAAACCAACTTCCCATAATTTGGCTGCTTCACTATCCGTAAATACTTGGTCCACTACAGGTTTTGCCTTTTTAGGCGTAGGTTTCTTAATTGCTAATTCAGCTAAAGTACTCGCACTATGTTCTTCAAAATAAGGCTTTTCAAATTCATAACGAGCCTGTCCCACCATCTGCAATAACACATCATCTGGTTTTTCATAATATCGCCCGTGAAATGGATCCTTACCATACCAATTAACAACTACATCATCGATGACTACGAGTTGAAGTGTATCATATACGGACAACGTCCCTTTTTCAATGGCTTTGCTTACTTGCGCAGCTAATGCCAAATACCCTTTTCTCATAGCCTCTGAATCACAACGAAATTCTCGCATTCTACACATCCTTTCTATCAACATCGCCAGTCTGTTGAAATCTTCCTTTTATTCTAATTATCAAAATCTACATTCAATCCTTTTAATTAATATATTAAAAATACAAGGCAAGAATAATACTCTCTTTGTTAATACATGCTACATAAATAAGTATATATATCAGAATAGCTAAAAATAAAAATGTAAATATATATATTACTATTATTAAGCCATCATTTTATAACTCTATAAGTATCGCAAAGAGAAACTTCCATATGATAGATATTCTTCCATATTTTATAATAACAGTAAAATTTAATATGCGCTAGAGTAAATATCATTTAAATCATATACGCTATACATTTTTAGAATAGCAAAGGAAATGAGTATTCAATTTAAGAATTTTATTATAAAAATTTTTAGATATTTTCTCTTACACTCACATAAATTTATTATAATCAACTCTGTTAACTACTAATAAATATAACAATTAAATTGTTAAAAATTATTTTTTTCGTCCATTCCCTTGAAATTTCTGTCCTTTTTGTGCTATAATCTAAATATAGATAAAAATCGATATTCAATTTGATGTTCATTTTGAAGGGAGAATAGATATTATGAAATTACAGAAAACATTACTTTTAGGTTTAGCATTCGCAACAGTAGCAGGTGTCGCTTCTGCTAAAACATTGCCAGCTGATCAATGGTACTGGGTACATTCTGATAAAGATTACACAACTCGCGTAAATGTACAGTCCATCAACTATGATGTAAATACTGATACAGCAAACTTCCAGGCTGCGGCTGTAAACCCTAACACAGGTCTTACTGATGTTGTTAATTATAAATTAGACTTTACTAACAACACCATGTATACCTATCAGAAAGATGTATACCCTAACAACTCTGAAACCATTCAGAGTACAACCAATGCAAATGGCGCTGGTCATGCAATCCAACCTAACACAGCTGATGCTGCCCTAGAAAACGTAGTCGCTAACCTTGCTAACCGCAATTACCAATTAAAGAACAAACCTGACATCGCTATCACACCTGTTGAAGCACAACAGAAAAAAGTAGAAGATGCTAAAATTGCGGCTACTTGGCAGAATGCTAAAGTAAAAAGTGCTAACGAATTCCAGAAAACTGATGTAATCATCGAAAACACTGATACGGAAGCAGCTCAACCTGAAAAGAAATAAGATAATATAGCCAATGAGCAAGTGTAACCGTTGTATGCATTGCTCGCTATTAGTAACAGCCCCCACGGCTTAGGCCGTGGGGGCTGTTTGATTACAAATTATTAATTTTCAACTAACGCAAATACTCTCGCTGTAGAGCCTGTACCATTTTTTAATCGTGGAAAAGTTACGAAAATAATCGCTCCTACTGGTGGCAACTCATCTAAATGAGCTAACACTTCAACTTGAATCCTATCTTGCGATAAAATATATTGTTCAGCCGGCAAAGGATGGCTGTCAGGTTGAAACGCTCGAATCGCTGCATCTGTATCTGCGGTCTCATGACCAATGGCCCCAATATTACGCTCTTTTACCAAAAACTCTAAGGTAGGAATCGGCCAACCAGGAGAATGTGGCTTTCCTTCAGCATCTTTATTCTCAAAATCATTAGCAGGCCGTTTATACCAATCAGTCCGGAAAGCTACAAAAGCACCTTCAGGAATACGGCCATATTTAGCTTCAAAAGCTAAAATATCTTCAATTGATAATTCATAATCAGGATTTTGTGCTACCTCATGCGACTTATCGATAACAACTAAAGGATATACCATTTCTTCAACGCGAAGTTGATCCTGGGTCCGCCCCTTAGGATCAAAATGAATCGGTGCATCAACATGGGTTCCATATTGCCCCACTACTGTATATTCCTTAATCTGCATAGGTGCTGCGGTCCAAGTATCACCTTCTTTTTTATTCTCTGGATAATCATAAAGCACAGTCTCTTTTAATGGTTGAAAGCCCCACCAATGTGGCGTTTCAGGACTTAACTCATGTGTTAAATCAACAAAACGATATTTTGACGACTTCCAAGCCGCCACCTGTTCCCATAAATGTAAACTCATAGTCTCTCCTCTTTTCTCTATGCTTACTTGATTACGTAAATATCCGTTTGTGTACGGTAGATATATTATAGCATCAAAGGCGAGAAAGAGAATAATGAATATTAGATTTAAATTATTTCAATAAAATCTGCTCCATTTATCTAATATATCTTGTGCCAATTGTTTTAATAAAAATGAAGATAATTTATTTTCCTCCCTCTCCTCAACTTGCCTCAGAATATATTCAGCAAATTCTTTCAAAAATATATAACTTTGGAGTTTTTCATCAGCTATATATTGTTCAAAATAATTTTTTAAATATCTATTAAACCTATTTAACTCAACATTCTTTAATCTTAATAATGTTTCACATAACTCTTCTTTTTTCAACTTATAGAACAATTCATTTCTCATTTCAATAGAGCTACTTAACAATTCAAAATTTTTGTATAATATCTTAAATGCTTCATTTACATCAGAATCTAACAATACTAAAAATCTTTCATTATTACTTTCTACTTGACTCAATATAGCTTTTCTTATTAGTTTTTTTACTCTAGCTTCTACTGTAATATATAAACTATTTAAATCACTTCGCTCTTTAAGTATACTTTCAGGTTTATTTATTCTTCTATCAAAATAAATCCCCCCATTATAATCTTTCGATTCAATCGACGCCTCTATATTATTTAATCCAGTAGTAAATATTTTTTCCATTTCTTCACTAGATTTTCCCAACAATCCTCTAAATTGAAAAAATATAATATACGATAATATAGACAATATTATTCCTAAACCAATCTTACCATTTTCTATGTCAGTAATTAACTGCACTTCTATTAATTCTTTGAACTTTGAATCGGATAACTCCCAATATGAGCCATATAACAAAATATTTTGGCCTGACACTAACTCATCTTTATATCTAGAAAGCTCAACTCTTAATAGCTCTTCATCCAAAATCCCTTCTGCCAAATAATTATATATTGATTGAAATTGCTCCTTTAAATCTAATCCATATGGATAATATATTCTCTCAAACTTTTTTTTATAATTATCATGTTGAATTTCCTGCTGACCATTCGTCTCTTTTCTAAACTGTTCTTCAATTAAACGCACACCTAATGGTTCATTCAATAATTCCTTTAAATAAGAATATCTTAATTCTTTAGAAACTTCACCCGCCGTGTTAATTTCCATACTAATAGAATATAAATATTTAAAAAGAGCTTCTAGAGCAGAATCTTTCAGCTCTTCATCGTTTATACTTTTATAAATATAACTAAAATCAGAAAAAATATTATCCAAAATTCTAAAATTTTTCTTAGCGCCTCTAATCATACATTCTTCTATAAATTTTTTATATTTATTTAAAAAAACTTGTACATCAGCATCTTGTTTTACGATTAAATTGGCTAAAATCATATCCTCATCAGGATAAAAAAACAACGTTTTTCCAATAGTCTTTTCTTTAATTCTATAATAAAAATCCTTTTCTGAGGTTTTATCGGTGTCCCTAACTTCATTTTCATTTCCTAAAATAATTACTTTACATCCTTTATGCTCGACCAAATTATTTATAAATCCTAAAACCCCAACTACATCCCTATATCTTTCTAAATCATCAAAAAGTATAATCGTATCTTTAAAATCAACAATCTCCATAATTTGACTGGGACTAAAACTCAACACTTCTCCTAAAATCTCTCCATAAGGCACCAAACTTTTCGCCTTTCCAATTATATTCGTAAAAAGCTTTATAAACTGATTACCTTTTTCAATTATTTTAGAGTACGATTTAAAAAATGAAAAAAACAACTTCTCTTGAATATCTTCTACCGACTTTAATCCATTTAATGATACATAATAAATTCGATTATACTTATTCTTACCTTCAACTATAGGATTATGATCAGCAGAAGACAATCTAATATAATGATCTTCTATCAAGGGTTTTAAATGGTTAAACCAATAATACGTTTTTCCACTTCCCCACTCCCCATGGATTAAAATAGAATATTTTGTATCCTTCTTATCAAGATATTCTCGAACAGCATTTTCTATCTTCTTATTTTTATCACTCATTTTTAAACTCTCTATTTCTAAATTTAATAATTTATATACCAGTTATTATTAAGTCATACACCCACTGCTTCAATATCTCCCACCAAGAAATCAATTGATTATTAGTAACTACATTATTTTCCTTTGCGACGTGCGAATTTACAATAAACTTAGTCACTTTATCTGCCACTGCGGGCATATTTTGTGTAAATTCATGGTCATAACCCTCAAGAATTTCTAACTCTACATTATTATAAATGTTTGCAAACTGTTTACCATAGCGCGTAGGTACCATTTCATCTTGAGTACCATGAATAATTTTTACAGGACCTGTATACTGCTTTGCCGTTTCATAAATTGGTAAATTATACGCCGCTTTAAAATAATTACGACCTACTCGAAGTCCGCTAGGTAATTCAATATATTCTGGCATGGTCTCAACATTAAATTGAATTCCAAAAGTACCACTTCCTAATACTCCATCTTTAATATTACTTGCTGGCGCTAATAAAACTAAACTCTGAATAGCTGTTGAACCTTCCTTTTGACTCAATTCACCAGCCAACATACTAGCTACTACGCCACCTTGCGAGTGACCAATCAAAGATATATTCGTCACATTAGGTAATTGTTTTACATATGCATATACCTGCTTTGCATCTTCAATTTCATTAAGTACCGTCATATCTTGAAAACGGCCTTCACTATCACCATGACCATTAAAATCAAAACGAATAGAGGCAATGCCTTCTTTTTCTAAATCATTCGCAATTAGCTCTAATAGTTTATAATCTTTGTTAGCAGAAAATCCATGCATAAGAATGACCATCGGATAGGTTTCGCGATTATCAGGTGTTTGTACTACAGCAGCCAACTGTCCATGATCACCAAAAATAGTAATCTGTTCAGTTTCCCCTTGAACTAAACTAGGTATCATAAAACACCAAACGGTTAATAAAACACTAAAAATATATTTTTTATACCGCATCTTATTTTCTATACTCCTACATTCAAATCAAAAATAATTATAACTTAATCATACTATATAAAAATAAAATGTAAATGATAAAAGCGATATATAATCAATCATATTTTAAGTTCTTTATATATCGCTAACAAAAATTAAAACTGTAGTAAATATATGTCATATACTTACTACAGCCTTATTCTACTAAATTACTATTACTTTATTGCTTTTACACTATTTCCCTTTTGAAGCTCTGTAGGAAACTCAAACCTTTCAATAACGTTTGGCATTTCTTTGGGTGTTAATAATCTTTCTACTGCCTTTACACCAATTTCATATAAAGGAATTTTCATAGTCGTTAATATAGGTGAAGAATATTGACTATTAGGCAATCCTCCAATACCTACAACCGATATATCTTCCGGCACTCTTAATCCATGATCTTTAACAGCTCTCATAACGCTCAATGCTACATTATCATTATCACAAAATATAGCAGTAAATGAAGGTTTTGCTAATACCTTTTGAACTACTTCATAACTACCAGACCAAGTATTATCTGTATGAACAATTAAATTTTCATTAATCTTAATATTATGATGTTCTAATGCTTGTTTATACCCCTTTAAACGCTCTTGTACCGTACATACATTAGCAGGTCCACCTACATATAAAATAGTTTGATGCCCCAAAGATAATAAATAATCCGTCATTCTCCTTGCAGTATCAACATTATCAATCATAACTGAGTCAATATCAACACCTTGTGGAGCCAACGCAATAATTCTCAAATCTCGAGATTTATATTTTTCAATTTCTTCACTCAAAGTCTTGCGATACTGTTCCGTATTAAAGCCCCCACCACCTAATATTAGTCCTCGAATACGATACTGATTAAATAACTCATGATAACGCATTTCATCATCTGTTTTACGTCCTGTATTGCATACAAAAGATAAAACACCTTGTTTTATAGCCGCTTCTGTAATTCCTCTTGCCATTTCTCCATAATATGCATCTGATAAATCTCGAGCAATAAAGGCAATAACATTTGTATATGGTTGACGTAAAGTCTGAGCTGAAATATTAGGCTTATAATCCAACTTCTTTATTGCTTTTTCAACTTTTTTTCGAGTTTGTTCTGAAACAGCGTGACTTGAATTATTAATAACTCGAGATACTGTAGTAATCGACACACCTGCTTCTCTAGCAACATCTTCTATGGAATAAGCCATAATTTTACCTCAATTCTGTAATAGCATAAAATACACTCTAATGAGTGTATTTTATTATAAACTGCTTAGAATCCAATGAATAACAAAGTTTCTAATAACAACTATATATAATTATTATAACCCGAAGTAAAAAAATTTAAAACATTTTTGCTATTGCAAATCCTGTAATAACTAAAACAAAAAGATAACTAATTAACATAGAAAATTGAAGAAGCCGTGGTATCCCATACCCTGCATTTACATCTTTTCTAAAAATCATCAATGTCATAAAAAAACCTGCAAATGGCGTAGCAATAGCAGTTGCAACATTAGCAATAAAAATTAGTTGTGTTGGTGAGCCATCATACAAGAAACAAATTATTGTCGCAATAACAATACAAATAAAACAGCCCCATTTAATTGGTTTACTTTCCAAGCCTACAGCTTTATCAAATCCAGCATTTAATAATACCATACCTCGTTGAGTATTACCTAATAAAGATGAAAAGCCGGCTCCTAACAATGCTACCCCCATCATATATTTAGCCGCTTCTCCCATAAAAGGCGTTAATAATTCTGCAAGTTGTGCTGGCTGCTTAATAGTTAGGCCTTGCGGATGTAATACAATGGCACCAACTAACACAATTGCGCCAGAAATCAAAATGACACTTACAACATGAACCACTGAATCAGCCAACATTGTACCATTAAATAAATCTTCTTTTTTCCATTTCTTTTCAAGGCCTAAATAAGTACCATACACCCCTGCAGTTACAGATGCATTAGTGCTAATATAACCTAAAGCAGTTGCTAAACTTCCTGTTGCAATGGTCCAATGGGATAAACCATAACCAAATTCGCCCCAATCAGGCCCCCCTACAGCTCCTAAAGTAGCAAAGAAGGCAACAATCATAGCTAAAATGCAGATTAATATGCCCTTTTCAACTTTACTATACACCCCTTTAGAAAAATAACAATACATTAAAACAGCTAGCATAATCAATGCACCTAATTTCCAATTGATATTAAAAATTAACTGCATGCCTGCACCTGTACCAGTAATATTTCCAAGAGTAAAGAAAAAACAAGATAAAAACGTAGCTACACCAGCCACAATAGCTGCCCATTTGCCATAATAATGTCGTATAGCATGAATAATAGGCATTCCAGTTAACATTCCAATTCTATAAGAGGTAATCATAAATGCTATTCCCATGAACATAATTGGTAAAATTAACCAAACCATACTATAACCATAATTCGCACCTAACATTGCTGACATGGTTATATTCCCAGGACCAATAACAACTCCCGTAAGAATGATTCCCGGCCCTACTTTTTTCAACAATTCAAAAAAGCTTAACTTTCTAACTTCTTTCCCATCTACGATTACATTAGCCATATTATCTCTCCATATTTTAATGAATACATTCACCATATGGACTTACAAAAATAGAGGAGATAGACTCTATTCAGTTATCTCCTCTAACTATTGCTTGCATGTTTACTAATATACTATAAAATTATGAAAGTCACTTGGTGAATACTCTAATGTTGTCTTATACTAAATCAACAGTTTTTACATTCCCAAGTCTAATAGCTTCTGCTACACTATCTTTTTCTTCTTGAGATAATGGAACCAATGGTTTACGCATTAATGGAGAGCTAAATACTTTGCGTTGATATAAAGCTTCTTTCATACGTGCATGCGCTTCACCTGTAGGTTCACCAGTACCATAAATAGCGGCAGACATGCGCTGAACTGGTTCATTTGCTTTACGAATTTCAGCCAAGTTACCTTCTAATACTTTTTGATACATATTATTAATAGCTTCTGGTACACAACCACAGAAACCAATTAGAGCACCATCCATACCTGGGTTCAATAATGACGTACAAATATATTCATCATGGCAAGTCCACAACATTACATGAGGTGCCTTTTCACGTAGAATTCGAATATCTCGTTCATAAAGGGCTTCATCACGAGTACCCATTTTAATAGCTTTAACATTAGGAATTTTACACATTTCTAATAATGTTTGCACAGGATAAAAACCTTTAGAGTTAGCAGGATATAAATGAATTACAATGCCAATATCAATCGCATCAGCTACATCCTTAATAAACTGAATTGCTGATTCTTGTTTCATACTAAAGCGTAACCATACATGAGGAGGCATTAATAAAATTCCATCAGCACCAGCTTCTTGTGCAGCTTTAGCATCTTCAATCGCATCAATCGTACCTTCAGCACTAACACCAGAGATAACTCGAACACGACCTTTTGCTTGATCAGCAACGATTTTAGTAATACGAGCGCGTTCTTCACGAGTAAAGCCACCAATTTCACCAGTATGTCCATTAGTAACAAGACCTGTAATATGTTCATGAGAAATTAACCATTCTACATAGTTGCGAAGTTCTTTCTCATTAATAGAATAATCATCATTAAGAGGAATCATAATTGCAGGATTTAAACCTTTCCAGTTGTCATTTAACATAATTTACACGCCCTTTTCTTTCTTATGAAAACAATTTCTACTTACTATTACTACTTAAAACCGGTTTTTACTTATCACATTACGGAAAACGTTTTCCGTAATCCTTAATTACAAGATACACCTTCAAACGATATATGTCAATCATTTTTATCATGCTTTATACTCATAGTTAATGAATTATTTATTTATTTTTTATTCACTATACCTTACAAAACGCGATAGTATGGAAAACGTTATCCTTTACTTTTAATCATAATAATTCAAAAAAATTATAATATCTATTATTTTATTTTCATAATCAGTAATTAATGCTATACTCCAACTATAACTACTTACTGTTACTACCTTCTAATTAATACTAAATTCTAATACTTTGATTAAAAGGGAGTAACCGCCATGAAGAAAAATTTATTTACGACAACCCTATTAACTGCTATATTAACCACTACCACTAGTTCAGCCACAAATCCTTTTACCGATATACATCCTAATAATTGGTCTTATCAAGCTATAACTCAACTTGCAAAAGAAGGTATCATAACAGGTTATCCAAATCAAACCTTCAAAGGTGATGTAAAAATTACTCGCTATGAAATGGCTCAAATGATTGCTAAGGCCTTAGCACATCAAGAAAAAGCAAATGCAGAACAATTATCTATAATTAATAAATTATCAGCTGAATTTAATTCAGAGCTAAATAATCTAGGTATTAAAATTCAAAACTTAGAGTCAAATATTGGCAATACCAAAATATCTGGTGATATGCGCATCCGTTACAGAGGTAGTGAAAATAAAGGGGTCTTCAAAAATAACTACAAATCAAAATTTGATTATCGCGCCCGTATTCAATTTGATTCAAAAATTAATAAAAATACCACTGCTATTATCCGTTTACGAACCGGTAACACCAAAGGAGACCCAGAATTTGGAAATGCAAACAACTCAGATATAGACTTTGACAGAATAGCTATTACCCATTCATTTACTAAGAATTTTCAACTGGCATTAGGCAGAACAGGATTACGCTTAGGCGAAGGACTTGCATATAGCAATGAACCATTTGATGGTATACTAAGTTCCTATACCGATAAGGATCTTCAATTCGAAGTAGGATATGGTGCACTAACCTCCTTCTATGCTAGTACATTCCCTGCTACACGAAATGATAAACGAACTAAAATTATACCGAATTTATCCTCCGATGAAAATCCTACACTAACCATCTTACAACTACGAAAAAGTGTTGCTAAAAAAGTCAACCTTTCAGCTTACTATCTTTTTGGGAATAAAAATATTAATACTGACTTCTATGGAATTGCCACTAAAATAGGTATAAATAAATTCCTTGCAGTAGATGGCGAATGGCTTACAGCAAAAGATTTTGATAATAGTTCGGCTTGGGTTGCAGGAATAACCTATGGCAACTACAATATATTAAAACAAGATTCTTGGGATTTAAAATTACAATATTTCAATGAAGATATTAATTCTCCTATATTTACATCACGATATGCTCAAGCTTGGTTACGAGATTATAAAGGCTGGTTAGTATCAACTAATTATGCTATTGAAAAGAATTTTGGTATTTCTGCGTTTTATGGCTTTAATAGTAAAACAAAAGATGGCAAATCATTAGGAAACTATTATCGCACCGAATTTAATTTCAAATTTTAAATCAATCACCTTCTCATTACTTATTTTGCATAATCCATTGTACATTGAAAATTTTAGTGATATAATAAATCTAAACAACGGATAATAATTATCCATTATAAGTGTACAAAAAATCTAGTAAGTACTAAGGAGGACAGACAAAATGAGTGACAAGAAAAAATTAACCACTGCCTTTGGGGCACCCGTACCGGATAATAACAACAGTATGACGGCTGGTAAACGAGGCCCTGTATTAATGCAAGATGTTTGGCTTATGGAAAAGCTAGGTCACTTTGCTCGTGAAGTTATCCCTGAACGTCGCATGCATGCTAAAGGTTCTGGTGCTTTTGGTACATTTACCGTAACTCATGACATTACTAAGTACACAAAAGCTAAGATTTTTTCAGAAATCGGTAAAAAGACGGATTTATTTGTTCGTTTCTCTACTGTAGCCGGTGAACGTGGGGCCGCCGATGCAGAACGTGATATTCGTGGCTTTGCTGTTAAATTCTATACGGAAGAAGGTAACTGGGATTTAGTAGGAAATAACACACCGGTATTCTTTATTCGTGATCCATTACAATTCCCAGACTTAAATCGTGCTGTAAAACGCAATCCAAAAACTAATCTTCGTGATGCCGCTGCAAACTGGGATTTCTGGACGAGCCTACCTGAAGCCATTCATCAAGTCACCATTGTCATGAGTGACCGTGGCATTCCATCCTCCTATCGTCATATGCACGGATTTGGTAGCCATACGTATAGCCTAATCAATGCCAATGATGAACGTGTATGGGTAAAATTCCATTGGATTTGCCAACAAGGCATTGAAAATCTAACCGACGAAGAAGCGGCTAAATTAGTAGCTAACGACCGTGAAAGTCATCAACGCGATTTATTCGAAGCCATTGAAAAAGGCGATTTTCCAAAATGGAAACTTTGTATTCAAGTTATGACCGAAGAGCAAGCTAAACAAATGCCATACAATCCATTTGATTTAACCAAAGTTTGGTATCATGATGAATTCCCGCTCATCGAAGTCGGTGTTATGGAATTAAATCGCAATCCAGAAAACTATTTCCAAGATGTAGAACAATCGGCTTTTGCACCATCTACCATCGTACCTGGTATCAGTTTCTCACCAGATAGAATGTTACAAGGTCGCTTATTCTCTTATGCTGATGCCCAACGTTATCGCCTAGGTACTAACTATCATCAAATTCCCGTTAATGCTGCTAAATGCCCTGTTAACATGTACCACCGTGATGGACAAGGCCGTGTAGATGGAAATCACGGTAGCACTATTGGTTATGCACCAAATAGCCATGGCGAATGGGCTAATCAACCAGAATTTAAAGAGCCTCCTCTTGATGTGACTGGACCAGCTTATCAATATGACTTCTATGAAGATGATTCCGATTTTTATACACAACCAGGCAAATTATTCCGTCTCATGAAACCAGAACAGCAACAACTTTTATTTGAAAATACAGCACGCGCCATGAATGGTGTACCTGACTTCATCAAAGAACGCCATGCTAAACATTGTTATCAATGTGATCCAGCCTATGGCGAAGGTATTGCAAAAGCTCTTGGCATTACGGTTGATTTTTCAAAATAAACACCTAGATTGCTCAATCCCAAGATTACATATAATGAATTAAACAAACCGCACCATAGAGCCAAATTCTATGGTGCGGTTTAGTTTCTTTTACCGATTCTCTTTTAATCCTCTTTTGAAATAATACTACATAATTAGTTTAACAGCATATATCACTGGTATAGAAATTAATATAGACAAAGCGACCCGTTCAAACCAAATAATAAAATAATCACTTAATTTAATAGGAATTTCCGTAGCCATCATACAAGGAATAGATGCCGAAAAAAATAATACTTCTGAAACGCAAGTAATAGCAACTAGCATTCTAACTTCAAAACTTAATTTTGTAACTAGGACCGCTGGCAAGAACATTTCAGCAATCCCTAAGGATAACGCTTTTGCCACTAAAAATGGTTCTTCAAATCCAGTCACAAAAGTAAAAGGATATAATAAATAAGCTAATATATTAAATACAGGCGTATGGTTCGCAATAACAATGCCAAGAACACCAATCGCCATCAAAGACGGCGCAATCTTAAATGCTAAATTGAGACCATCGCGCAGATGATGGTAAGTGCCAATAAAAATACCTTCTGCTTGAGACGCCGTTTCCATCGCTTCTTCAAAGGCCACTTTAAATTTATCATGTATCACGGCTTTTTCTACATTACCTTGTACCCCTTGATAATATGCATCCGCCTTTTTACTAATTGGATATATACGAGCTGTTACAGCTGTTACTAAAAAAGTAACTATAACTGTAGCCCAGAAATATAGATTCCATATATCCACCAAATTTAGAGTCTTCGCCACAATAATCATAAACGTTGCCGATACCGTTGAAAAACCTGTTGCTATAACTACAGCTTCTTTAGCTGTATACTTGCCTTCTTTAAATACACGATTCGTAATTAATAAAGCCACCGAGTAACTACCTACAAAAGAAGCCACCGCATCAATCGCCGAACGTCCTGGCGTTTTCCATAACGGCCGCATAATCGGTCTCATAAATACACCGACAAATTCCATAAGACCATAATTAATTAAAAGTGCAAGAAAGGCAGCCCCAATAGGCACGATAGTAACTACAGGAACTACGATTTTAGAGTAAATAAATGGAATTACATCTTTATTCATCAGAAAATCTGGCCCGGTTTTCATCAACGCCATATAGACAAAGGGAATGGCTAAAATATTTAACACTGAAAAAATAGTCGTTGTGGTATTTTTGTTCCACGTTCTAGTAATAAAAGGAAGCACTGCACCGATGACGACTAAAAGTCCGCCATATATCTCCTGAAAATACGGAATTTTCAAGATGTAAGAAACCACATGATCCAAGGGAATTGTGGACTTACCACCAATCGTTATAGGTATGAAAAATATAATAATACCAAGAATACTAAAAACAACAAACCTCATTACATGTTCCATCGAATACTTTTTCATAATCATCACCCTTAAGTATTAAACATTACATTAAAAATCCTTTCTTCACTACAAATATAAACATTTTGTTACTACTTTTCATAGCAAGTACAATCACTCTACTACACTATACTTGATATGTTATGTCCAGTTTACTCTGCTAAAGTCTATAAATAGTCAAATTTTAAATTAAGTGAAACTCTAACTAAATAAAAAAATCCTTGGACTACCTCCTATCATTTGGTTATCCAAGGATTTTTTATTAATTTCAATTTACTATTTACGATAGCCTACTTCAGTCGCTAACCGTTCCATTACATCATGAACAACAGGTAAATGTTCTACTTCTACCGTATCAAAAGATTCTACATCTGTCGTTTTCAACGTATTAGCATCATAATATAAACGATATTTACTATAATATACTGTATCTGTATTTAAATCATATGCCATATAACGAGCAAATACATCAGACGTATCATCCGTTAAGAAGCCATAACTAACCAACTCAAGAGTGTCATTATCTACCCGAATCGGTTGAACATATAACTTAAAGGCTGAATTAACGAGCCCTGTATCCAACACATAACGAGATACATCAGTAAAATTATCTTGAATATAAGCTTTCTTATATGAAGCTGGTAAATTAGCTTTAGATGTCAAAGTCATTGGTAATTCACCCTTAACCTCTTTTTCCTTTACATCAGCTTGTTGCTTTTTATCTGCTTTTTCATTTTGTATTTGTAATTGATTATTAATCTGTTCATTAATAGAATCTAAATTACCACGCAACAATTGCTCAATAATAAGCGCTTGCCATTCAAGATTCTGTTTATCATTACCAGAATTATAATTTGCATGGTATTTTGCATTACTATTCGCATTAGCATTCGGTGCTGCTTTCGCTGTATCATTCAATAATGGAGTACCTACTACAGCTAATAAACTAGTGGCTATAAAACCACGTTTTAAAATTGTATTTATTTTCATATGGTAATTCCTCCCTTTGTTAACTAACTATATTTATATTTTACGATATAGTTATGAAGAAATCATGGATACCATATGTACAACAAAAATATCACTTCAGCACTCCAAAAATATTCAATAATTATAGAAACTATCACTTCTGTATTTTCATAACCAAGACTATTAATAATATAATGCTCTAATGCTTATACTCTTATTTTAATCTTACATTATAATCTCTTAACCTAATACATCCTGCCGTAAAATATGTCGAACTGTATCTTCATCAAGTGCCTTAATTACAGCGGTGGCTAAATTAGAAGCAGCCTCTAAATCACTAAGAGCACAATAATTATAATGAGAATGCACATAACGTGATGGCACTCCAATAACTAAGGTTGGCACCGCTTTTTCAGTCAAACTAATAACCCCTGCATTGGTACTACCACCACGACGCACCGCTTTTTGTATAGGAATCTGTAACTCTTTTGCAACTTTCTCAGCCACTTCTACAAAAGCAATATTAGAAATATAACTTTTATCAAATAAGCGAATTTGTGCGCCTTTTTTCATTTGCCCTTGTGCTTGCAATGGTGCCACAAAGAAATCATCTGCTGGAGATCCTTCAAACACAATGGCTAAATCAGGCTTTACTACTTGGGCCGTGACCTTGGCCCCACGCATGCCAACTTCCTCTTGTGCTGCAAAAGCACCTACAACAGTCACTACTTGTGGCTCTGCTCCCCCTGTAAATACTTTATCCATAGTATCAATGATACAGGCGCAACCAACACGATTATCAAAAGCTTTACCAAAACAAACACCCGTATGTTCATTATAATCAAATATGACTTCTGGTACTATAGGATCGCCAGGCGCAATACTGAAAGTTCTTTCAGTTTCCTCTCGACTTGTTGTCCCCACATCAACCCTCAAATTTTCAACAACAACTTGTTGAGATATTCGTTCCTGCTCCGTCATGAAATGAACTGGCTTTGCCGCAATAATACCTCGATGAAGTTCGCCTTTTCTATTACGTACTAATACCGTATGAGCTGGTAAATTAGTCGGATGAAAACCACCTAGAGTAACAATAGATAAGGTCCCATCATCACATATAGACTGAACCATAAATCCACATTCATCTAAATGAGCATCTAATTGAACAACTATATTCTTTCCTTTATCTTTAGGTCTTTTAATATACGTATTAAGCATAGCATCATGAGTAATTGAATAATCTTTAGTATATTTTGCTATAACACGCACTACATCTTCCTCAAAGCCACTAGGACCAAAAGCATTGCTTAAATCACGAACCAGCTCTACCTTCATAAATCTCCCTCCGTTCACAATATTAGTCCTACATATCGCACTTTTCTATTCACGTCCTAGCCTTAATACACAATAAAGCTATGAGCCGTAATAATATCAAGCCAAGATTTACTGATTAAACGAATTGTAAAATCATCAACTTGTTCCATACCTGGATAAAAAGACATTTTATAGGCTCGCTGCCAATCTTTAAAAGTCACTTCATAAGTAAATGATTCTGGCCATTGAATTTTATAGCTCTGCTTTTTATATATTTCCTGCCACTTCCTAATAGCACGACTTAACCGGTCTTTAATGCGCTCTTCAACAATAACCGGTGATTCACAATAGGTAGCACCACCCACACCATGTTTTGTTTCCGCTGTTTCTATAAAGGGCAAAAACCTAGTAGCTTGCTCGCATATAGCTCTATCCCCTGCAAGAAATATAGGTGGTACCCCCATACTCAAAGCGGTATAAGAATTAAGCATGCATTCACTGAGCACTGCTCCATTGAGTCGAATATACAAACTCTGTCCTGTAGAAGTATGACTCCCACTAAACCCTACATCCCCTGATGCAGCATGATAGCCTATATATGCTACTGCATCAAAGCTACTATCCAGACCAACCATCATATTATAAGGATGTCCACTTTTGCCTCGAATCAATGTCACATAATGAGGCATCTTCAAGGGATCAATATTATTGGCCCCGCCATGCCCATCTTTTACAACAATTTCTTTAGCTCCTGTTGCATGTGCAACCTCACAAGCAAGGCGAACTTCTCGTGTCATTTGTCTACGCAAATTGTCATAACCAAATTCACCCACATGCCCCTCTTCACGAAATGCCCAACCAGCACATCCCTCTATATCAGCACTAATAAATAATTTCATATATATCGCTCCTTAATCATTTTTATATCCCATTTTATCATCATACAAATGACAATATACATAATGATCAGGGCTTGGTTCATATCGTTCTGGAACAACAGTTTCACAAATAGACATACATTTAGGACAACGTGTATGAAATTTACAACCCGATGGTGGATTCGTCGCTGATGGAATGCTTCCTTCTAAAATAATACGTTTCCTCTTTAATGTTGGATCTGCAATTGGAACAGCAGATAGTAAAGCTTGTGTATAAGGATGAAGCGGATTCTTATAAATCTTATTTTTATCTCCCGCTTCTACAAAAGTACCCAAATACATAACCCCAATACGATCACTGATATATTCTACTACACTTAAATCATGAGCTATAAAAATATAAGTAAGATTTAAATCCTTTTTCAATTCATTCAAGAGATTCAACACTTGTGCTTGAATCGATACATCAAGGGCTGATACAGGTTCATCTGCAATAATAAGTTTTGGTTCCACTGCCAACGCGCGGGCAATTCCAATACGTTGGCGCTGTCCTCCAGAAAACTCATGAGGATACCGATTCGCATGATAGGAATCAAGGCCTACACGACGTAATAAATCAATTACGCGCTGCTCTAACTCTTTATCATCTTTAGCCAAGTTATAAATACGAATTGGTTCAGCAATAATATCAAATACACTCATCCGGGGATTCAACGAAGCATACGGATCTTGAAAAATCATTTGAATTGTCTTACGAATAGGTCGCATTCGCTTACGATCAAAATTAGAAATATCTTGACTATCAAGCACTACATGGCCCTCTGTAATAGGATCTAAACGACACAAACCACGCCCTAGAGTAGATTTCCCACAACCAGACTCGCCTACAATACCAAAGACTTCATTCTCTCGAATAGTAAAACTTACACCATCAACAGCCTTTACAACACCCCCTTTGCCAAAAAAACTTTCGCTAGCTAAGGGATAATAGATTTTTAAATTCTCTACTGTGAGTATGTCTTTCTTTACTTCATTCTGTAAAGTAACATTTTTTCCTCCCATCATGCCTCAGCTCCTTCATGACTTAATTTATATTGAACCTCTTGGTTTCTCATAAGAGTCTGAGTAACCTCTTCATAAGTATCCCCATGAAACATTATGGGCTGTGGCAAAACTTCCTCGCATGGCTTTAATCTGTTAGGCTCATTTAACCAACAGCGGCTAAGATGACCTGGTGCCACTTCAAAAAATCTCGGCTCTTCCTGAAAACAACGCTCAAATGCATACGAACAACGCGGTGAAAATTTGCAACCTATCGGCATATGTCTAGGATTAGGCACATTACCAGGAATCACTGTTAATTCTTCTACTTTTTCTCCTAATTTAGGAATGGATGCCAATAACCCCTGTGTATAAGGATGAGCTGTATTGCCAAATAAAGAATACACATCAGCCGTTTCTACCACGCGTCCACAATACATAACAGCTACATGGTCACAAATTTCAGCTACTACGCCAAGATCATGAGTAATAAATAAAATAGACGTGCCAATTTTTTCTTTTAGTCGATTCATTAAGTCTAAAATCTGTGCCTGAATTGTCACATCAAGAGCCGTCGTTGGTTCATCAGCAATGAGCACCTCTGGTTCACAAATTAAAGCCATTGCAATCATAACACGTTGACGTTGTCCACCCGATAGTTGAAATGGATATTCTTTCATCATTTTATCTACTCGAGGTACTCCAGTCATTTCTAAAATATTACGAGCTCTATCATAAGCTTCCTTTTTGGACAAACTTTCGTGATTTTTAATACATTCGATAAGTTGATTTCCAATAGTCATAACTGGATTTAAACTTGTCATAGGTTCTTGGAAAATCATAGAGATTCGTCCGCCTCTAAGTTCCCGTTTCTTCTCTTCAGGAATGTGAACAATATCATCACCATTAAGGAGAATTTCACCTTCCACAACTTTACCTTTCGTTCCCATAAGCAAATTCATAACCGATAAAGCTGTTACACTTTTACCACTCCCTGATTCTCCTACAATACCAAGAGTAGATCCTTCTTCAAGAACTAATGACACATCATCTACGGCCTTTACCACCACATCATCAGTAAAAAAGTGGGTATGCAGATGTTTTATTTCTAAAATCTTCTTTTGTTCACTCATCATGCAACCCTCCTATTCAGTCAATTTTGGATCTAGCGCATCACGAAGACCATCACCTAAAGTGTTAAAACTTAATACAGTAAAGAAAATCGCCAACCCTGGAAAAATTGTAGTATAAATATTGGTAGCTATATATTGACGCCCATTAGATAACAAAAGCCCCCATTCAGGTGTTGGTGGCTGAGCCCCCATGCCAAGGAAACTAAGGCTCGATGCCGTTAAAATAGACGTACCAATAGACATTGTATATTGCACGATAATATCTGGAATCGCCCCAGGTAAAATATGTTTAAATAATATACGCGCATCGGAAGCGCCTAAATTTATAGCCGCCTTTACAAAAACCGCTTCTTTAATAGCCATCGTACGACTTCTTACAATACGTGCAAAAGTAGGTGTAGAAAAAACGGCTACAGCGATGACAACATTGTATAGACCACTACCTAAAATAGCTACAATAGCAATGGCTAAAATAATTCCTGGAAAGGCAAATAAAGTATCACAAATACGCATTACTACGGCATCAAGCCAACCTCTATAATAACCACTAAGTAAACCAAGTACAGTGCCTGTCACAGCACCAATGGTTACCGCTGATAAACCAACTGCCAAAGAAATGGGGGTACCCAAAATAACACGAGAAAATAGGTCACGCCCAAACTCATCCGTACCAAACCAATGTATACTGTTTGGCCCTTGTAAAATCGCAGAATAATCATATTCATTCACATCAAAAGGTACAATCCAAGGTCCCACAAAGGAGAGTACAACTAAGAAAAAGATAAAAAACAAAGCAATAACTGAATTACGCTGTTTAAAAAATCGTTG
The DNA here is from genome assembly GCF_900460315.1 of Veillonella criceti. Taxonomy (NCBI): domain Bacteria; kingdom Bacillati; phylum Bacillota; class Negativicutes; order Veillonellales; family Veillonellaceae; genus Veillonella; species Veillonella criceti. The sequence continues at coordinate 1,253,976 of NZ_UHIO01000001.1, forward strand.
CGTCATAACCTTAGTCGGACTTTTAATCTCTTCATGCATATCCATCATACCAGGTGTTCCCGGTTGAATGGCTTGTAATTTTTCACTCATAAGGAACCTCCTAGGATAATTTAATTTCAGGATTCAAAGTAGCATACAACATATCCACCAATGTATTTATAATGATAAACTGAGCTGAAAATATCAGAATCAAAGATTGAATTGCTGGATAGTCACGATAATTTACTGATTGAATCAATAAGGACCCTAAACCTGGAAAAGCAAATACAGCTTCTACAACAACAGCGCCCCCTAACAAGAAGCCAAATTGCAGGCCTACAACCGTCACTACAGAAAGCATAGAATTGCGAAAAGCATGTTTCCATACCACTACCTTTTCAGTGAGCCCCTTAGCGCGAGCTGTGCGAATATAGTCTTCCTTCAGAGTTTCCACAATAGATGATCGAGTAAAGCGAGCAATAATTGCTGCAATACTAGTCCCTAAAGTTATAGCTGGCAAAATATAACTTTTAAATCCCGTCGCCCCTGTAGATGGTAACCAATGTAGTTTAACACTAAATATCATAATGAGTAAAAACCCCATCCAAAATGAAGGGATAGATATTCCTGACACAGCGGTAGCCATACCTGTATAATCTTGCCACTTACCACGATTTCGGCCTGACCACACACCTAATAACACACCTGCTACAGTCCCCCATCCAAGGCTCAAAAATGTCAATTTTAATGTATTGCCATAACGATACCCCACTTCTTCAGCTACCGGACGTTTTGTACGCAAAGAGGTTCCCAAATCCCCCTGTACTACACCAGTAATATATTTTAAATATTGGGCCGTCACCGGTTCATCAAGCCCTAATTGAGCACGTACAGCCAATACATCTGCTTCAGTAGCTTGTTCACCAGCTACTAAACGAGCCGGATCCCCTGGTATTAATCGTACAAAGAAAAATACGCAGGTCGTCACTAAAAATAAGGTCAACACCATACCCAGTAAGCGACGTGATGTATATTTAATCATAGGACCTTCTCCTTTCGAATAACAAACGTCCTTACACCTCTCTCTTTTTTAATAATTAGACCTTATAAACGAGTAGACCACCAGCCGTACTGGTGGTCCTTCTCTATTATATTTTCCCAAATACCCGATACACAGCTCCCTCTTATTCAGCCATGCGTGCCTTAGACATATTAATACCATTATCTGGATATAGACGAACATTTACGATTTTATTTGATGTAGCCCATGTAGCTGGTTCATTGGATACAGCAATCATCGGAATATCTTTCCAGAATAAGTCTTGAGCCTTAGCATATGCCTCTTTACGAACTTCATTATCAGATGTGGTTAGAGCTGCCTGAATATAAGAATCCATTTCAGGATTTTGGTAGTATGACAAATTATAATTAAGTGGTGGAATTGATTCCGATGCTAACAATGGACGAATACCCCAATCCGCATCCCCTGTAGATGGAGACCAACCAGCAATATATAAGTCATACTCAGCATCTTTCCCTTCACCTCTAAAACCTTGTACTTTTTGGTTAACAATAGCGCTTTCCATAGAAACAATCTCTACATTAATACCAATTTCAGCTAATTGTTGTTTGTAAAATTCAGCTTGTTTTAAACTAGACGTAGTATTAAAAATAAGTAGTTTTAAAGTTAACCCATTTTCATAACCCGCTTCTTTAAGAAGACTTTTTGCTTTTGTAACGTCATAAGGAACAGGATCATTTCCTTTGTAGAACTGTACATTAGGACCAATTACAGATGTTGCTACACTACCTAATCCATTCCGTACTACATTTAAAAAAGCTTGTTTATCAATACCATGAGCTATGGCTTGACGTACACGAATATCACTAAGTGTTGGTTTTTGTGTATTTATAAATAAATAACGAACTACGATACTTTCAATTTCTTCTGCTTTAATATTGGAATCTTCTTTAAGTGCCGCAAAACCTTCCGTTGGTACATCGAAGACCATCTGTGCATCACCGGATTGAAGCATAGCTACACGGCTAGCACTTTCAATAACAGGTTTAAAACTAATAGACTTAAATCCTGCATCAGCTTCAACAATGGCTTTGCCGCCAGAAACGTCTTTATTATAGCCCCACCATTCCTTATTTAGTTCCAGCTTAATGTGATCTCCAGGTACCCATTCTACAAATTTATACTGCCCTGTACCTACAGGGTGTTTAGCCGTAACATCTACACCTTGTGCTAATTGCTTCGGACTCATCATAACCATAGCTGGATGTGCCATATTATTTACAAAAGCACCAAATGGCTTATTAAGAGTAAACTTAATAGTATAATCATCTATTTTTTCAACCTTTTGAATAACGCCTGAAATAAAGTTAGTGCGTTTTAGGCCTAAACTCTTATCCACCCATTTATTTACATTGGCAATAGCTGCATCAGCATTCCAATCAGTGCCATCAGTAAACTTTACGCCTTTACGCAAAGTAAAGGTATATTCAGTAGCTTCCTTATTAGCTGTATAGCCAGTGGCTAGCATAGGCTTTAATTTCATATCATCTTCAAAACTATACAAACCGTCCATTACTAAACGTTGAATCCCACCAGAAAGAGTATCACTTGTATCCATCGGATCCATAGTTGTAATGTCTACAGGAATAGCAGCTACTACATCCTTAGATTGCGATATGGATTTTCCCTCTGGAATAGTAGTTGCCCCTGAATTTGAATCACTACCGCATCCCGCCATAAAAAGTGTAGCGACTAACAACAGACTACATAAGCTCATCCACTTAAATTTCTTCATGCTTTTCCATCCCCTTTACTCACAACCTATAATCTAATCCTGACTACTAGACTACTAATATTCATTACTTATATCTTGGCTATCAAATCCTCATACTGCTTAAGCACTTCATATAAGCTTTCATACTTATAACCATCTTTGCTCGTTGCTGCTTCTGCAGCTACTAAAGAATTTAGAATCGCCTCATAAGTTGCCTCAGCCACCCCTAAAAAAGCAGGATTTAACGCACTATCACGTATAATCTGTTGTGTATTAAATAAAGGCCCATCATAAGGCACACGATTTGCAGTAGTAAAGCCAATCATAACTTCACCACTGCCATGCCCTATATAAGCACCAGTACGCATAATACCTACACCAGCTCGCTTTATAATACGTTTAAGTTGCCGATCATTAACAGGTAAATCCGTAGCCACAATTACAATAATAGAGCCTTGATCACTTTCACTATATGCAAACTCACCATATTTACACAAATCAGCATCAGCCTGAGACGTCTCAAGATTTTGACCTGCTTGAATGCGCTGATATTGTTCGAGCCACCAACGCCCTAATGGTTTACCATTAAGAATAAAGTCTTTTGTAGCTCCAAAATTACTCTGCACTAGGACCCCAATAGTATATGACTGTTCACACTCTGAAGATGAGGTCCCTATTTTATTCTCAACTCCCCTCACCGTAATTATCCGTGAAGCAGAACCAATCCCTCCTTTAAAGCCAAAACAAATAGTACTACGTCCAGCTCCTACATCACCTTGAATAAAATCCTTGTTTGCCGTCTCAATTGCCTCCATAACTTCAGCATAACCAATGCAACGTTGCTGAATATCATGTAATACACTATCATTACATTCCCCCACCACTGGATTGATAGAGCCTACAACAAGTCCCTCATTTTTAGATTGTCCAATAATGTACTCATTAAGAGCATCACTAACTTTCCCTACATTCAATGTATTTGTTAAGGCAATAGGCGTTTCAAGAGTCCCCAATTCCTCAATTTGCATTAACCCAACACTCTTACCGAAGCCATTTTGCACAAAAGCAGCTGCTGTATATTTAGTAGTAAATGGATTCCCTTCACCTGGAATAACCACAGTCACACCAGTCCGAACCGTTCCTTCATTGAGTGTTTTATGACCTACCCTAACTCCAGCTACATCAGTAATAGAATTCCGAGCCCCTATTGGCAAGCAACCTAATGACACGGGAAAATCTCTAATCCTATGGTCTGACACCAAACCACCTCCCTCCACCAACAATATACATTTGTATTTCTATACGATAACACAAAAACTATAGAATTACAATAAAATCAGCGTTTAACTCAACATGTATACAGTATATCTTTTTATTTATAAATTCACATACTAAAATGCACCACAGATTGGCTTAATCTGTGGTGCATTACTTTATATCAGCTCCCACCCAATAACTATAAATTAGGTGAAACGCTGACTAAACTATACGAATACACTGTATCAAAACACTGTATCAATATCTCTATTTAATTCTATTCTAATTTCTATATCCTACTCGTTGTGCCAATTCTTCCATAACATCATGTACCATTGATAAATCCGCTACTTCTCCTCCATCAAAAGCTTCCACTTCAGATGTTTTTAAAGAATTAGTATCATAGTAAACGCGACATTTACTATAATAAATTTTATCTGTATTTAAATCATACACCATATAACGTGTAAACGCATCGGAAGTATCCTCATTCATAAAGCCATAACTCGCTAATTCTAACAATCCTTTTTCAACACAATTTGGCTGTACATATGACTTAAATGCTGAATTTACCAAACCTGTATACAACACATAACGAGATACATCGGTAAAATTATTTTTAATATATGCTTTAAAATACGAAACCGGCAAATTAGCTTTCATCGCCAAAATAACTGGTAACGCTCGTTCTGAAATTTGCTTTTTAGATTTTTCTTTAGTATCTTTTTGAAGTTTATCATCAATCTCTTCATTAGTTGAGTCAAGTTTGCCACGTAACAACTGTGCAATAATGTCTGAATTCACAACTTTAAGCTTATCACGACCATCGTAAACATGTGATTTATAATGGCCTAAATGCTTTCCTTGATCAGTGGCCCCAACGACATTCGACATCATTGGCATAGCGCCAATACACTGAAAAGTCCTACCTCTAATAAAGTACCTTTAAAACGATTATTTATTTTCATATGTAATCCTCGCTTTCTAAGAAACTATATCTATAATTCACAATATGCACATGAATTTTATATGTAATTCTTATAAATTATTGAAATATAGCCTAGTAACCGTACAAAATCTACTCATGAAAATCAGTACATACACAATCTGTCCATCATAAAATACACAATTTATACATCGTAACTTACATGTTATCCTTTTTTAAAGTACGTTCTATAAAGGCCTTAACTTTTATTTCAATTTTATGAATCGTATTCTTAAACTCTACTTCTGATGTTCCGGTAGGATCTTCCAAACCCCAGTCTTCTTTTTCACAAGAATAAGGTAATACGGGACAACCTACATTACACCCCATAGTAACAATATAATCTACAGGCGGAATGTCATCTAATAATTTAGGATATTGAGACACCTCCATATCAATCCCATATAGTTCTTTTACATAAGCAACCGCATCAGCATTAATAGACGCTTTCAACGTTGTTCCTGCTGAATAGGCCTCTATACTCTCCCTAGAAAAATGTTTCATTAGCGCTTCGGCAATCTGACTTCGACAAGAATTATGAACACATACAAAGGCAACTTTTGGTTTCATAAGACACCTCACTTAAATTTACTCTCTAAGCTATTTGCAATTTTTACAAGCAATAGCATAACAGGTACTTCTACTAGCACTCCCACTACAGTCGCTAATGTAGCGCCTGAGGATAACCCAAATAGTGCAATAGCAACTGCCACTGACAATTCAAAAAAATTAGAGCTACCAATCATCGAACAAGGAGCGGCAATATTAAACGGCAGTTTAAAATAATAAGCAAGGCCCAGTGTAATCCCAAAAATGGCAAAGGTTTGAATAATAAGTGGAGTCGCTATTAACACGATGTCTAATGGCTGATTCAAAATTGTTTGCCCTTGAAACGTAAAAATAATAACCAAGGTTAACAATAAGCCAATCATAACATACGGATCAAATTTAGGAATAAATACATTTTCTAAATACGCAAACCCTCGAGTTCGTATTAAATACTGTCTACTCAAATAACTAATTACTAGAGGCACTACAATAAATAAAACAACAGATAAAACCAACGTTTCCCAAGGAATTGAAATATTCCCCCGATTCAATAAAAAACTAACAATAGGAACATAAGCTAACAATATAATTAAATCATTTGTCGCTACTTGTACTAATGTATACGCTCCATCACCACGAGTCATTTTACTCCAAACAAAGACCATTGCGGTACAAGGGGCCGCCCCCAATAACACAGCTCCAATTAAGTATTCCATAGCCCGTTCCGTTGTTAGAATGGATTCGTAAAAAACAAAGAAAAATAGATATGCTATGGCATACATAGTAAACGGTTTAACTAACCAGTTAATAAACCAAGTTAAAAATAATCCTTTTGGATTTTTACCAATATTTTTAATGCTTGTGAAATCAATTTTGAGCATCATAGGATATATCATAATCCATAATAAAATGGTCGCCGGCAATGATACATTGTAAAACTCCCATTGCCCTAATAAGAGTGGCACACTAGGTATAAATTTACCAATCATTACGCCTAATACCATACAGACTAATACCCAGGTGGTTAAGTTTTTCTCAAAAAATGAAATATCCTCTGATTTCATTCTATACCTCCAAGTATCTCAACAAATTATAACTTCTGTAAAACATCGCCTTTTATAGACGCCCCATGCCAAGGTAATACAACAATATGACCTGCTGCATATTGAGCCACTTTATTTAACCAATGAATTTCATTCTTGCCTTTATAAGCCAACAAATGATTTGTGCTCTTTGTTTTCCAGAAGGAATTATTTACAATCCACCACTTAGTCTTTATATGTGCCCGTGCTAAATCATCAGCCAGTCGCTTAGCCTCAAAAACAGGGGTTGTTTCTGGTAATGTAACAATGACAACTTCTGTTTCTTCCCCTGTTAGCCTTGGTAAGATATTTTGAACTGATTTTGGAATATCTCCACTAGTTCTAGCCACTTCCCGATGATAGCTTAATGTCGAATCCAATAATAACAATGTATGTCCTGTTGGTGCTGTATCAATAACTACAATCTCATTATCAGCTCGTTCAACAATTTCTGCAAAAGCTCTAAAAACTGCAATTTCCTGCGTACAAGGGGATCGTAAATCTTCAGCAATATATGCTATATCATCCTCTGAAAGACCCTGCGCTTTAGCTTTAGCTAATACATCTTCTTGATAACGTTTCAATTCTGCTTGCTCATCAATATGACTTACCGTTAAATTTTTTGTACCTGAAACGACTTGTTCTAAATGCGCAGCAGGGTCAGTCGTCGTCACATGAACGTTAAATCCTTTAACTACCAGCTTTAAAGCTATACTCGCAGCCATAGTCGTTTTACCAACGCCACCTTTACCCATAGTAAAAATAACTTTACGTTGATTAGCTATAAAATCATTAACCATCGCATCAATCGTATGAATATCATTAAACTCAACAGATTCCTCTTTTTTACAATTAGAAAATGAAGTCTCACCACTTAAAAGCTTTCGTATACTGTCAATGCCAGAAACTGTGTATGCTTGCAATGGAATTATATAGGTATCTAAATCCTCTAATGAAGAGGCTTTCTGTACCATAGCACGAACTTGTTTATTTTGAAACGCCTGTGATATATCGTCATCAGCATCTATTAATACACCATTAATTAACAAAATCTGATGCGTTACCCCCAACTCGGCTAGTTCATTAGCGGCACGGCTCACTTCTAATAAAGGGCTCTCTTCTGGTCTCGTCACTAACATTAAAGTAGTTCGCTTTGGATCTGCCAATACGCGAACAGCCTCTTCATACATAGCTCTTTTATCTCCCACTCCAGATAGCTGTCCTAAGCAGGAAGCGCCATGAGTGCTATTACTAATAAAATTAGACCAAGCAGACGGTAATTGCAACATGCGCAATGTATGCCCTGTTGGAGCCGTATCAAAAATAACATAATCATACTGACTGGCAATGTCTGTATTAGTAATAAAATTAGCAAATGCATTAAAAGCAGCAATTTCAACTGTACAAGAACCAGACAACTGCTCTTCCATATTCTTAATAGCGCTGTCAGGTAAAATGCCACGATAAGGGGCCACAATACTTTCACGGTATTCACTAGCTGCTTCAATAGGATCTAAATTAGCTACTGTCAATAAAGGAATTTCATCAATGATAGTCCCTTCATTGGCTAATGGTCGCTCAAAAATATCTTGCAAATTAGAAGCAGGATCCGTACTAATCAAATATACTTTATAACCATTATCAGCTAATCGTACAGCGGTAGCACAAGCAAGCGAGGTTTTACCGACGCCCCCTTTACCAGTAAAAAATAAGTATTTTGTTAACTCTATTTTTAAAACATCATAATCTAGGACTTTCTCATTCATAATTTTTACCCCTATATAAACAGTAACTCAATTAACAACTTTCACAATCACAACAAGAACTTCCCATATTAGATGTAGCTTCTAAAGGCACATTAAATAATTGACTCAATTCATCATTCGTCAAATAGCGTCCTTCAGCAATAATTTCACCATGCCAAATAGAAATTGGTAGCGCTGAAATTTCATGAGAATTCAACCAATCTTTAACTAGTTCATTATTAGCAAATTCCATCGGATGACTGGCTAAATTAAATCGTTTAACTATACAGCCCTTTTTAGCTAACTGATTAATGACCGTAGAAATCCTCAATAACTCTGGATCTGTCGCCACACCACATACCCCTGTTTCACAACACATCGCTGGTTCATACATATAAAGAATCGTTTCCATAGTCTCACCTTCCTTCTGTCAAATCAAAAAATTTTGATTTGAAATCCATTTTTTTAGCCACCCTTAGGGGTGACTAAATTATTGAATCATTGTAACTGCCATGAATAAATCAGCAATCTGTTGACGGCCTTCTGGTGAAATACGATAAAATGTCCATTTTCCTTCTGGCCTACCTAGCACTATCCCCGTCTCACTCAATATCTTCATATGATACGATAGACCAGATTGTGTCAAATTAAGCTGTTCTAAAAGTACACAAGAACATTCTTCGCCATATTGTAACAACGCAAGAATTGCTAATCGTTTCTCATCACTAAAGGCTTTAAATATTTTAGCTGCGCTTGCTAAATCATTCGTGTCCGCTTTTGCCATAGCCATTACCTCAAATCAAATTTTATTGATTTGATTATATGCCTTCTTAGGAATCTTGTCAATATTAATTTCAAGTTGAAGCATTGCAATCAACCATAATCAACGTCTCTTACTCTTATAAGATAATTCAACTATAAAAAAACATTAGAATATACTAAATGGAACAGAATTAAGCGCTCTATATAAGATAAAAACAAATAGCTTTCACAATATTCTCATTTTATAGAATTTTTGCTATACTTAAGATAATTTCATTATCTATTTATTATCATTTTGTTCTGTCTCTATATTAAGTTAGGAGGAATCTCTATGTTAAAGAAACTACTTGCCGTATTTGCACTCATTATCATTCCAACCATTTCTCTAGCTACATATGAACCAGATTCACGAGTGTGGACTTGGTATCAATCTACACCGTATATAGGCTACTTTATTTCAAAAGAACCTGTTACTTTAATATCTGAGACCAAAGACACTCTTGTTTTGTCTGCAAGAGTTCAATTAGTAAATGGACATGTAAATCCCAATCAAATTAAATATGTAACATCTGTCGTTATTGGTACATACAATAAAAAAACAGGAAAACGAACTCACCAAGAGCTCGATATAAAAGAATTCTATGAAAATGGTAAAACTTTTACTAATTTACCTTCTAGTAGTGCCAAAATAGACGTACCAAATAACCTTGAATATTCTATTTATTGGACAAAGTTACAAATGATTTTAGATACATATAATAACCAAAAGAAAAAATAAAACTTCTAAATTACAATTATAAAAAATAATAAGAGATAGGAATATATTCAAAAGCTTCTCTAGGCTCAAAATAGACTTAAGAGAAAATATCGATATATTCCTATCTCTTTTTTATTTATTCAAAATTTCTCCACTAAGCAAGGCAGTTTTTGCTTATCTTCTATCACTTATAACTATAATTGATAACTTTCATAAATAATTATGTTGTAACAGGTGCTGACACTGAATTAATTTCTTTATACCCACTTCAATATCGTGGCTGTGTCAGCTGTTTTTACTGTAAACGAAAAGATAAAGAACATGGAACCTGTATCATTCGCGATGATTTAAGCCCCGTTTTAGAAAAAAAAATCAAAAAAGCCGATGCTGTTATGCTTGGTAAAACTATGCCATCTGCCTTTATCTATTCTATGAACGTGACCGAAGAACTTAGCTACCAATTTAATTTACGAGATAGTTTGAAACCATTTGAAATGTTTGCCCAAACTATTTTTGCTAAAGAACCAATTAAATATTATGCCTATAATACATTTCAGTTCGATGATTACAGTAAAATATCACATGACGATACTTAACTTCCCTAAACAATTTTAAGGCAGAAAATACTGCGTACTCGTATTTTTCTTTCCTAATTAGTATACTTAGCTCATGCACAAGGTGCAAAATCAATTGTCCAAATTGCCCATTCAGGGATTCGGGCCCAACGCCCGCTAACCCAAGGCTTCGATGTAGTAGGTCCCAGTGCGGAATTATTTAGTGGCGCTCGTGCCATGAGCACAGAAGAAGTCTACGAAATGGTTCAACACTTTGCCTATGCAGCTGAACTAGCTCTCAAAGCAGGTCATGATGGTGTTGAAATCCATGGAGCTAATGGCTGGTTAATTCAACAATTTTTCTCTGAAACTTACAATCAACGTAATGATGAATGGGGTGGATCACTAGAAAATCGTTTACGTTTTCCACTCGCTATCGTAGATGCTATTGATGAAATGAGAAAAAATATAATCGACCAGACTTTATTATTGGCTACCGTTTTTCGCCTGAAGAACCTGGGGAATACGGCCTCACTATTAAGGAAACCTTTGCCCTAGTCGATGCTCTTTTGGAAAAACCAATTCAATACTTACATGTATCTCTTTGGGATTTTTACAAAAAAATTCGTCGTGGTGCAGACACTACACAACTACGTATAGAAGCACTCCACAAACGTATTAACAACCGAGTACCATTTATCGGCGTTAGTAATCTCTATACGGCTGACGATATGCTCAATGCCTACAACACAGGTTATGTAGATTCCTTAGCCATCGGTAAATCTGTCATGCTAAATCCTAATCTTGTTCAATTAATCGAATCTGGTCGTGAAAGTGAAATTGAAACTACCTTTGATTGGGACAAAGCCGAAAAATATCGTTACACAAATGCTATGCTAGATGGCACATGTAGAGGCATCGATTTTATCCAAAATCAAAACAATTTGAACTACGCTATAAAAGCGAAGATTATTAAGAAATTAAATTAAACTAATAAAATTTAATCAACATAATAATCCCATGCAAAAGGAGCCGCTTCAAATCTGAAGCGACTCCTTATTTTTTAGTATGGTGATCCAGGAGGGATTCGAACCCCCGACCCACGGCTTAGAAGGCCGTTGCTCTATCCAACTGAGCTACTGAACCATATGAAATTAAAAAAAGAATTTTTCACCGTATATATTATACACTAACTATTATAGAAAATGCAATTCAAGTCAATTCGTATTCCTATAATCTCAGTATATTACACAGAAAAAAATCCACATAAAAAAATGGAGCGGGTGAAGGGAATCGAACCCTCGCGACCAGCTTGGAAGGCTGGGGCTCTACCATTGAGCTACACCCGCAATTAAAAAAATGGTCGGAGCAGCAGGATTCGAACCTGCGACCCCCTGGTCCCAAGCCAGGTGCGCTACCAAACTGCGCTATGCCCCGATTTAAAAGAAATGTATTCTTTTCGTCGTGCTTTTTATTTACTCTTTCGCAACAACAAAGTTATTTTATCACACTTAAAAAATGTGCGCAAGTACTTTTTTGAAAATTTTTAAGTTTTTTCTTACGCACATCTTAAAATTATAAATCAAGGTCATTAGGCCATGAATAACACCGTATCTAATCATTAATACGCCATGATAACAATACATCACTCATAACAACACAATTCCACTAAATTCCCATCACCATCACGCAGGTACACGCTTTTCATAGGTCCTAACGCACCATTTCTATTTACAGGACCTAGTTCAATCGGATATCCCTTCGCTGTAATCTCCTTTACAACTGCTTCAATAGTGCCATCTACAACTAAGCACAAGTCCAAACTTCCATAGGTTGGATATTGGGCCGCTGGTAAAAATTCTGCTTTTTTCGTATGAATGTTAAATTTTTGATTACCAAAATGCAAAGCATAACGGCCATTGTTTTCTTTCACAGTCATACCTAAAATTTCACCATAAAAATGCAGACATGATTTCAAATCTTGTGTAGTAATTACTAAGTGATCTAATCTGTTAATATGCATCGCCAAACTCCTTATACTCGTGTTTTCAACCACTGTTGTGTCAACATACCCATCCCCATGGCTAGTGCGATAGGAAATAATAACTCTACGGAAAACCGAGATAATTCTAACATAAATATAGCTGACGTAAGTGGCATTTTTTGTGCCAAACCCAGAAATACAACGGCCCCTAAAAAAGCAGCTAAACCAATGGAAATAGGTCCTACTATTGCACTCCAGGCTACAGCCATCGCTAACGCTAAGGTACTCCCTAACATCATGGATGGGGTAATTTTACCACCATAGGCCCCCACAGCCAAAGCTAGCAATACCGCTATCCATTTAGAAGCAAATAAACCTAACGCATACTGCCAAGATACTAACTCTGCAAATGTAAGTTGATTCCCCGGCTTACCATTGCCTAAAATAGCAGGAAAATACATAGCCATAACACCCACTAAACCAAATGCTACTACAGCTAAAAGAATTATCTTAGGACTTTGACGATTAAACTTAGGTAATTTAGCCTGCGTTTTATCAAAAAAAACAACCGCAATCCCAATTATAATCCCCAATATGACAGCAAATTCTGCAAACGAACCAACGATAGCTGGTTGTGGCATATCATACTGAATCGTATCACCAAGCCCCAAACGAACTATAAAAGTCGCGATACCACAAGCTATAAAGGCAGAGCTTAACGCGCGCACATTCCACGTCAATAACAGCGTTTCCAAAACAAAAATAGTAGCCGACACTGGCGAATTATATACGGCCGCTAAGCCCGCCCCAGAAGCACAGGCGATTAATAAGGCTTTATTCTCTTTTGTCACGTCTACATAGCGCATCACCCACGTAATAAGTGCTGACGTCGCCTCTCGTGGTGCCACTTCTCGTCCTAAAGGAGAGCCCATCCCTACAGTAATAATCTGTAAGGTAGCATGCAATAAGGTAGTTATAGGGGGCATTTCTTTAGTTACATCAGTAACCGCCGTTTTCACTTCTACCAATTTGCCCCCATAGCGATGTATCAAAAACCAGCCTACACCAGCCACTAAACCACAAGCTAGTAGTGCGCCTAAACGATGTAAGCCACTCACTTGAGCAACCCCCATACCAAAACTATAACCATCAGCCGTACTATAGCTATACATTACATGTTGTATGACATGTAATAAATTAGTAAATAAAATTCCGACTATCCCTGCAAATATGCCTACTAAGACAACTAAACCAAATATTTTACGCTCTAGCATACTAACTAAACTCCTGTACTCAATCTTTTTTTGCCATATTAATTAGGGCATTAACGACTGTCACCTGTGAAATTCGTTGTCCCGCTTCATTAGTCAATACAATCTCCCATACATGATTTCGTTTTCCACCATGCAATAAAGTGCCTGTTGCTTTTAGTACACCTTCAGCTTTCATAGCTTGTAAATGATGAGCCGTTACAGTTTGCCCCACACCTACATACGCCCCCTGCCCCATACGATTGCTTGCCATCCCTGCAATCGCTTCACAAAAAGCAATCGTGGCACCACCATTTAAATAACCAAATGGCTGTGCGTGAAACGCAGACAGTTCCATAGCACTTTCAAAGCCTGTATCTGTCAAATTCACATATTGTATCTGTAATTGATCTACTAAATTCATATGACTATCCTTTTACTCTCTATTAAATTCTTGGCAATCTATCGCATAGGCCTGTAACAAACTTCTATTAACTGTAGTTCCCAAGCCCGCTTCAAAAGTAACATCCATATGCCCATTTTTAAACTCAATAGGCGTAGTAATAATATCCCGTTCAAAGTAACGACTCATATTCGATAGGTCCCCAGCCATCCAGGTATCAGCCAAGGCCGCTAACTGTACATGCATATATTTTGAAACGCCACTTTCTACCATACTGCCTATCCAAAACCCAATATGCTCTCGACGACAATAGGATAAACAGCGTAAGGTTTCACGCAGCCCCCCTAAGCGCCCTACTTTAATATTGAGCAAATCTAACCAACCTGTTTTATGCATAGCTACTAAATCAGCTAAAGACTGTACACTCTCATCAAAACATAAAGGGGTTTTGATTGCTTGACGTAGCGTCAAGGGTAAATCTTTGTATACAGCTACCCCAGACTGTCCCTGAGGCACCTGAAAGGGTTCTTCCAAGGATTTCAGGTTGTATGCGTTCAAAGCCACAAGATCCTCAGCCTGAGTTACAGGAAAACTACAATTTGCATCGCCTGCTAATGTAATCTGCGGAAAGGCTTGTCGAACGGCTTCTACTCGCTTAAGCGCATCACGAGGTGTCAGCTTTAATTTGATACGCCTGCAACCTTGCTTGACATGAGTAGCAACGGCTTGTAATAACTCAGGAATTGGCATATCCCCAAGAACAACACCAGACTCAATCTGCTGTTTTTTACTACCAGCCACTAAGGTATCCATGGTCGATATACCTCGTTCCCCATAATAGGCATGGAGTAATGCATTTTCTAGCCCTGCCCAAGCCATAGGATATTGTAAACGACTCTTTTCAGTCAAAGCAAATGAACTATGCTTGCTAGCACCGCTTATTAATAAACGATAACAGTCCCAAGGCTCTGCCAGCGTTTTACCTACAAAAAATGGCAGCCACGCAGTCTGTAGTATTTTTTTACTGTCGGACAACGTTTCTGCCGTATAAAAAGGGTCAGTGAAAGCCACCACTTCGCCATAGCTTGTATAGCCTGTGGTGGTTGTCACTTCCACGATTAAACTTTCTCGATTTGTTACACTTCCCTGTGCAGTTTTAAAGGTAAAACGCAAGGGCAAGGCGATATGCCATAGCTTAATGGCCGCTATGGTAATCGACGAATCATTTGTGGCTATTTCATTTTGATTACCAGTAGTTAAGCTAGTCCTCTTCATCGCCTCGCACCTCCTACTTTATCGATAACATCATATAATTACACTGTAGGTCCTACATATTCCTTACATATATACCATAAATCAGTACATAAGTATATAGATGTATGGAACTAATTACATATCAGCCGCTTCTTCAATCAAAGTGCGGCGCATTATTTTGCCAGAATTATTCCGTGGCAATTTAGCCAAACGACAAATTGCCTTAGGTTGTTTATAACGACCTAGATGATTTGCTAAATGTTCTTTTACGGCCTTAACGGGGGCCTCGCCAGCATAATATAGAATAGGCACTTGTCCCCACCGGTCATCGGCTTTTGGCACAACGGCACATTCTATAACACCATCTAACCGATATAAACAATCTTCCAACTCTTTGGGATAAATATTTTCACCACCAGAAATAATAATATCTTGTCGGCGATTTACAATATACAAATACCCTTCTGCATCCAAATAGCCCATATCATCCGTATTAAAAAAGCCTACAATAGGTGGCCGCCCCAAATAACCTGTCATTAGCATAGGGGATTGTAACCAAATCTCCCCAATCCCTGTTTCATCAGGATTGCGTACTTCAATGACTACACCTGGCAAGGGTTTACCGACAGCGTCCCGTTTTGCAGGATGTGCCAATACATTAACCGTAGCACTTTGCGCAAACGTTTCCGTCATGCCATAAGTTTTAAAAATTGGCATATTCTTAGCAAGACAAGTGTCCACTAAGGCATTAGGAATAAACTCGCCACCTAATAGTACAACACGCAAAGCATGTGTCGTAATACGATCTACAATGCGTTGCAATACGGTGGGCACTAAGGACACCATCGTCAATTGCCCTGATGTAATGGCCTCAACTACTCGGTCTTCCTCAAAAGAGGACATAATGGTAGCGGCTGTACCATTATACAAAGTGCGCATAATAATAGATAAGCCTGATACATGAAACATAGGTAATACGACCAGCCAATTATCGGTAGAATCTACGCCTAGTACTTTAGCAGATGCTTTTACATGGGCTTCTATTTGTCCCCAGCGCAAAGGAACCGATTTTACAGTCCCTGTAGTCGCACTCGTATTCATAATAGCGGCAATGGCTTGGTCCATTAAAGGAGGCACTAATAAACCTTCAAAACTTTGGACCAAACGAGTCCTTGTTGCTTCGTCCATAGGAGGAATCTTAGGCCAAACACGCCAAGCTACTTCATTCACTGCACTATGATGAGGACGACAAAAACGGCCATTACATGTAGTCTCTACCTTCTCTTGTACGGTAGGGGATGCAAAAATCAACTTGACACCTAAGGCCTGCGCCTGTGCTTCTTGCTCTGCCACCGTTAAATGAGGATTGATTAAAAAGATTTCCTTGCCTAGCGACCAAAGAGCAAATAATGTAATCGCCATGTTGACTGAATTTTCACTACAAAGACCTAAGCGCGCATCGTCACGCACGACGGATTCTAAAAAGCCCGCTTGCAATACGGTACATTCATAAATTGTTTTATAAGAATAGCCATCAAGAAAGGGCTGATTGGGAGTTGCTTGCGCCCGCTCGCGTAACCATCGCATATACTAAAGGCCTCCTATCAAGGGAATTTAGGGAATTGCTTGAAATCAGGTTTACGTTTTTCTTTAAATGCATCACGGCCTTCTTTAGCTTCATCCGTAGTATAGAACATAAGCGTTGCATCACCACCAAATTGCTGTAAACCTGCTAATCCGTCGGTATCAGCATTGAAAGATGCTTTTAAGAAACGAAGCGCCATTGGCGATAATTGAAGAATTTCTTCACACCATTTCACAGTTTCTTCTTCTAATTGATCAAATGGTACTACTGTATTAACAAGGCCCATATCGAGAGCTTCTTGGGCCGTGTATTGACGACATAAGAACCAAATTTCACGAGCTTTTTTATGACCGACTAAACGAGCTAAATAGCCTGCTCCATAGCCTGCGTCAAAAGAACCTACGCGCGGACCAGTCTGACCAAATTTAGCATTATCAGAGGCAATGGAAAGGTCACACACGATGTGAAGTACATGGCCACCACCAATAGCATAACCATTAACCATAGCAATAACTGGTTTTGGCGTAATACGAATTAAATGCTGTAAATCAAGAACGTTTAAACGAGGAATACGATCTTCCCCAACATAGCCACCATTACCGCGCACACTTTGGTCACCACCGGAGCAAAAGGCTTCTTTATTAACATCGCCACCATGGTTAGCGCCTGTCAAAATAATAACGCCTACTTCTGTGTCGTCACGGGCAATTGTAAATGCATCAATCAATTCCACTACTGTTTTAGGACGAAATGCATTACGAATTTCAGGTCGATTAATGGTAATTTTAGCAATACCATTATATGTTTCATAAATAACATCTTCATAACCACGATCGAGTACTTGCCAATCAAATTTGCTCATAATAAGCCTCCTTCTAAACTATATACTCTATATATTCAATAAAATTTTACTATATCAACTAAACTAGCTGCTATATCGCTATATAATCACTATATAGCCACTATGTAACCACTATTTAATAATAGCTCATAGTATTAACTGATTTTTTTATCATTATAATCAGATAAAAATAGATTTACAATCTCATTAAACGCTTGAGGTGCCTCTACATGCACATTATGACCTACATTAGGTACAATTACATGAGATACATTTTCACAAACCCCAAATATCATTTGACCGATGTCCGTATATTTCGTATCTAATTCGCCTGACACATACAGTATTTCTATTGGTAACTCCGAAATCGCATGGCCCACATAGACCGTCTGGCCTTGCCCTGTACCACGCAATGTATGTGCTAATACCTCTGGCGTATTACTCAATCGGCGATCTTTAATCGTCTGTTGCACCGCTGAAGATATTAATTTTTGTGTTTCAAAAATAGGCAACTGAGACCACATGGCTTCAAACCATTCAATCGAATGGTTTTCTATTTTATGCGCTAAGGCTTCATCAGCCTTAGCCCGTTCTTGACGAGCCTTCATATCTTCTATACCGGGCGACGCCGATTCCAATAATAAAAACAACAATCGTTCAGGCTCATACATAGCCGCATATTGTAACGCTATGCGGCCACCCATTGAATACCCTAATATGCCATAGGGTTCGCGCCCTACCAATGTATGAATCAAGGTATATAAATGCCGTAGCACCGTATCTAACTGGTACATGACAGGGTCATTCGAACGGTCCGATACACCATGGCCTAAAAAATCAACACAATACAGCCTAAAGCCAGGAATTGTTAATTTATCCCATGTATCACCGGCTTCTGCAAAACCATGAAGACAGATTAAAGGCATACCTTCACCACGCAATGCCACATGATAAGAAACATTATCAATGTTAATGTACACATCATCTGCAGCCTCTAATACCGCTTCTACTTCTGACCGTTCACCTTGGTCATATACGCGTGTTTCGTCTGTATCAAATTCATGCTTCATACACACTTACCGTATACTTTCTGTGAAGTTCACGACTAACTTCACGATTTGTTTTCACTTCTAATATATGGATGCCACCCTCCTGTTGCGCCTCTTGTAAGAGACTAGGAAAGGATTCGTACGCCGTAACGACTTGATAATGTATTCCCATAAGGTCAGCCAAAGCACTATATGTAAGGCCTTGAGGCGTTCCAAATAAATACTCAAAATGAGTTACTCCTTTTTGTGGCAAATATTCAAAAATACCACCACCATCATTATTAAAGAGCACTATAACAAGATTTAGACCTTCTGTCTTCCCCATAACAAGGCCATTCATATCATGAAAAAAGGATAAATCACCAGTAACTAATATAGTCGGTTCACCATAAGCAGCACCAATCCCTAAAGCCGTAGATTCTATACCATCGATGCCATTAATCCCACGATTTCCATATACGGAAATCGAAGACGTGCCTCGTTGCCAGAAATAATCAAAATCACGAATTGGCATACTATTAGACACTACTACATTTGTGCCTGCAGTAACACATTGCTGTAAGCTATGGACAAAACGCCCCTCGAATAAAGTAGGCTCGGTAGCCACTTTATTTAATTGCTTACGCATTAACGCTTGCGCCCGTTGCCAACGCTTTAGATAGGTAGGCGCGGTTGATGGATTCATGTCTTGTCTTACCGTATCTAATACACTCACCATTTGAGTAGCCCAGGCCATAGGATCGACCTGAAGTACTACATTCGTCGTCAATGCGCCATTACGATACATTGCCCCTGGATCTATCTGATAGCAAATAGCCTCATGTTGCGCTTTTACAAATTGTTGTAGTCGTTTTGATACAGGAATTTGCCCCACTAATAAAATATACTCCGGAGTCAGTTCCGCTTGCCACTCTGAATCACTCAAAAAGGCATCATAGCTGTCTATCACAATTTCATCATCAATAGCCCGCATAGGCGATAAGGGATCCGCTACAATAGGCATGTGTAACTGCTGAGCTAATTTTAATAGACTGTCCCTATAATTAACTGACCACGATTCATAGCCAGTCAACGGACCACATACCATAATGCCACGTTTCCCCATAAGATCCTTAGCAAGACTTTCGCAAACCTCTATTGTGAGTTGTCCTTGACCTAATACTTTTTTAAAGGGTACTTTTTGACGTCCCTTTTCAAAATGTGTAGCACTCAACTCAGGTACTAACGGTTCTCGCAATGGCACGTTAATATGAACAGGACCAGGTACTACATCAGTAGCTGCCATATAGGCCCGATTCATCACTTGCCGCGGATATATAAAATCATCCGCCTGCGGACTTAACGTTTCAAAATATCGCACATAGGACCCAAAAAGCTTAACTTGATCCATCGTCTGCGGAGCCCCTATAAACTGTGCTTCTGGTGGTCGATCGGCCGTTAATACAATCAAGGGTACACGACTATAATACGCCTCAATAAGAGCTGGATAGTAATGGGCCCCTGCTGAACCAGACGTGCACACTAGAACTACTGGTGTTTGCGAACGCTTTGCAATGCCTAAAGCAAAAAAAGCGGCTGACCGTTCATCAATATTCATATATGTTTTGTATTGTCCATGAGCCATAAACAGCATGGCCATGGTCGTTGACCTTGAACCACCGCTAAAAACCACTTGACGGGCTCCTAGTTGGTACAGTTCATCTACAGCAGCTGCTATATATTCATTCATAGTCATACCTCAACATTATAATGCTTTTAAAATGGTTTGTAATTTAGTCGCGGTTTCTGTATATTCCGCTTCACAATCTGACTCAGCTACTACACCACAGCCAGCATAGGCATATAAATCCTGGCCATGAATTAACGCAGAGCGAATACCTACAATTAATAAGCCATCCCCTGCTTCACGAAATAAAGGTGTATTGCCACATACCCAGCCTACGGGCGAAGCATATAACCCCCGTTCATAGGGCTCATACGTTTTTAATACTTGTAAGGCTTTTTCTCTAGGTTCACCACCCATAGCTGGCGTTGGATGCAATGCTTTGGCCATCGTTAAGATGGAATCGTTTGTATCATGACCATATAACAACGTGCGCAAATGATACAAATTAGGTAATTCCATAATATGCGTATCCTGTACGTCTACCTTATCACATAAAGTAAGCATAGTTTGGCGAATCCGATCAATGACAATCTGGTGTTCACGTAAATTCTTAGCATCCGTAAGTAATCGTTCACCACCATCTTGAATATCATCTTTTTTAAGCGTCCCCGCTAGAGCATAACTCATAAAGTCCTGACCGCGTTTACGAACCAATACTTCTGGCGAAGCCCCTAAAAAGACAGCCTCACCTTTTGCATACGCAAAAATAAAGGCTCCTTGATTCTGTTCAACTAAATTATGAATAATAGAAGTTACCTGGAAAGGCCTATCACTATGAAAGGCCACTTTGCGAGACGCTACAACCTTTTTGACTTCACCGCTCTGAATCGACTTTTGAATGCCTTCAAATAAACGTTCCCAAGCAGGGTAATCACCAGTGGTTACCATTTCATATGTATGTTTTATGTGAGGCACGACTGTCTCTGTTATAACCGGTGCTATACTATCTGCGGTCACCCAATACGCCTTGCCTTCTTCTTTCACATAGTAATAAGTAAATACTACTAGCTCATTCCCCATATCCTGCCAAGTAGAATCATTCATCGTATCAAAAAAACTTTGACTATACCAAGCCCAAGGGTACTCGGGTAATTCGGCTTCTGTAATTCGTTTCACCCGACCAGCCGCCACAATCACACGATTGACCTGCGTATCATGCCAGTATACGCGCTCTGACCCTTCAAACTGTTGCCATACAGCTAAAGGATTGGTTACCTCTGTTGGAAAAATTGTATATTTCATAAAAATCCTCATTAGTAAACTTTGTTAACAACTTATTATACCACTGTCACGGACTAAAAGAAAACCGCCTCTATAGGCGGTTTATCTAATATATACAATTGTCTTTACTGATGCGAAACGTGTTCAATCCCTTGACTTAACAGTACCACGACATGGTCATCATTTAAACTATATAAAGCTGTTTTACCTTCTTTGCGGAAAGTAACTAAACGCGCTTGGCGCAACACTCGTAACTGATGAGATATGGCAGACTGTCCCATGCCCATTGCTTCTGCAATATCAGTCACACACATCTCCTTATTCAATAACTGTTGTACAATACGCAACCGTGTTGAATCGCCCAACACTTTAAATAAATCAGCCAATTGTTGCACATCTACTTGCGCTTGACTTACATCCATGACCCCACTCCTATTTTCTACGAATTTGACTTATCTTTTATTATATACCTAAACATATAATATAAGCCAGTCTTATTTTATTCACCAGCAATCGCCACCATACCCATAGTAGTCGGCTCTCCAATTTGTTCTACAGGCGTACGACTATCAAGTTCTTGTTGCGATTCACTTTCAGGTGTTGCCATTTCTAACGCTACGCCTCGTGAATATACACCGGTTACAATTCCATAACCATCTTTAATTTTCAACGTAGCCAATAAGGTTCCTTTATACGTCGTGTAAAATTGAGGATTTACTTTATTTAAATCTAGCGTTACACGGTTGAACAGCAATTGAAATTCTACCTCAGTACCATCAATTTTAGTGACTCTAGCTAAAATATAATCTCCGGTAGCTGGTTTTGTATCCGCTACTCCTTTTACTTCCAAAATACCATTGGCTTTAGGGCTAACCCACACATATACTTCTTGATTAATGGCTGGTAAACGACCACCTTGCCAAGAGGCTCGACTTCCTAAAAATTTTACTTCTAAATAATCAGACGGAATCCAACTCGCCGTCCGCGACAAAGTAACAGGCCACTGATATTCGCCACCACCTTGCAATAAAGAAGTAGACCGTTGTTGAATAAAGAAAGGAGACACTAACGTAATCGCTGCCACTACTAAAAAGAGTAGCCATTTCACATATACTTTATTTAGCATCTGATGAGTCCTCCTTTCGTACTAAACGGTTAGGATCATTTAGTTTTATTTCACTGGAAGGGATAGAAGAAGTACTCACACTTTCACCCACTTCATTAGCCGTCACGGTGGTTTCAGCCGTCTTATCTGCCAATGACGTAGTCTCCGTTTTAGTATCAGCTGCCTCCTCAACCATGATTTCACTAGCCTTCTTACGACGCATACGTCGTGAAGCATTTGCCACCGACGAGTTAATCCGTCCCTGCTGTGCTTGTTTACGCCACATATAGAAGAGATTGACTACAAATATAGCCGCCCCCACAATAATAAAGGTAAAGCCTCGTTCTACAAAGGTAAATGCAGGATCAAAGAAGCGGGCCCCAATGATAGCTAAGAAAGTAAAAATACAACCATTCACCAAGGCAACACGCTTAGCCATGGTGCCCTGCCACAATAGGACAATTGCTAAACAAATCACATAAAGATTAAAAATAATAGACACTGTTAATGGTGCAACACCGCCATGAGCCAGGCCCATAAGTATCCCCACTACAAGGGGACATAACGTAATCAATAATTCAGGCCCCTGCCGTTTCTGCCATAAAGCATGTAGGCCACCTACCACGAGTGCCAAAGCTAATATAGCTAACACAATACTCAACCAGCCTACATTAGCTACAGCTTCTTCTTGCCAGGTGCGCAAAAAAGTACCATATACCACTACATACATGAGCCCCAATACACCAACACCACGGAACGGCAACGACCAAATACCTTGTTCTCGTGATAAACTCCCCAGTGCATAGGTAGCGGCCGATAAAGCAGCAACAAAGAATAAACCTAATGATAATTGATATGAATTAATTGTAAAGAAAATAGCGCCAAAAATAGCCCCTACATACACCCAAGATAACCATAACACAGACAAGTAAGACTGTGTCCGTTTACGTAATTGCTCGGCAAAGAAAGGACTGCCAGCGGCTAATAAGAGCCATAACCAAATAGGCTCGCCCCAAATAGTCACATCATGAGCCGATACACTCCAACAAAGGGCAATCAACAAATAAACTATCATAGTAAAATTAGAGCCGAGTAAATAGACAACGGGCAACAATAAAACCATGCAAATGAGTGCATAAAAGCCCATGCCTTCACCCGTATAATAGGTATCAGCCATAAGCCACGTAGATAGAATCAGCGCTAAGGCATAAAATAAGCCTACACATTCAGCATATAAACTACTTCGTGGTGTTTTCCACACGCCAAGCCCCAGAGCAACAACAGCCACTAATAAAAGCGCAATACACCAATCCATACGGCCTGCTGGTGAAAAACTATACCAATAACCAGCAAACAATAAAAATAAACCTAAACTAATTAACAGCAACCCTAAAAGTAATACCAATAATCGGCGCCAAGAAGGGCCGTTCTTCGTTTCAATGGTACCATAAAAAACACGCATCTGGGCGGCATGTTCTTTACTAATCCATCCTTTTTCTTCCCATGTAGGTAATTGTTCATGAAGCCAAACAATGCGTTGTTTATTCATAGCGCCTCCATTCCAAAAAGAGGCTTTGCCCTATGGCGAGCAAAGCCTCTTATATGACAATCTTATTTTACAACGAGCACTGGACAAGTAGAATGACTCGTTACATAACTACTTACACTGCCCATGAATAAGCCTTTCAAAGGTCCTAAGCCACGGCTACCCATAACAATTAAATCAGCATTAAATTTTTTGGCAACGGCCAAAACAGCTGGGCCAGGTGAACCGACTTCAAATACATTTTTCACAGCAATATCAGCAGGTACATCTTTAGCCACTTCTTCAAGGATTTTCTTACCTGTTTCTTCCATATCTTCTGCAATTTGTTCGGACACATAGCCACCACTAATTGGGGTTTGGTCAAAATTAGAGATAGCAGAAACAATATTAGCTACATGTACAATGATAAGCTGAGCTTCATTGCGTTCGCAAATAGAAATCGCATGTTGTAATGCACGTTTCGAGTTTTCAGAACCATCAGCTGGTACTACAATTGTTTTGTATTCTACTTTCATATGAATCCCTCCCACTGGCGAATGAGCTTTCCTCATTCACTATGACTTCTTCTATATTTAAGTATTCTCTACCAATATATAAAAGTCCTTTTTTCTTTTGAAAAAAATTTTAAAATTTTATAACACAATCGTCCCACTAGTCATAAGACCTTTATGTTGAATACGAACTCCTTCTACAAGCTTCATTAATTCATCAAGAGGTTGCCCATTATCCGGTGTCATAACGCGAGCTACTACAGCTTGTCCTTTATCAGTCAATGTAATATAAGAAGCAAACTTAATAGCACTACTGTCCCCTCGTTGTAAAGTGCCCGCAATTAAACTGCCTGTATTATGATTATCAATCAAGGTTTTGTATACTTCAATCGTAGCCCCATAATTATTCACTAACTCTTCTACATAATAATCCGCCATTTCTTGACGCGCCGTCATCGTTGGATACGCTGTTGTCGAATCGAGCGTTACTGTTTTTTCCATAGGGAATAAACCCACTTCAATGCGATAGCTATCTTTAGACAATACAGCCCCTGTATTGCCCTTAGTTAATACCTTAAAGCCTTTTGGTTTTACAAAACTGATTTCATCATTTAATACTAAATCCCCTACATTGCGGTATTTCTCTTTAAGAAGTTTGAAGGACGGAACAATGGTTTTCACAATTCCCTGTGTCATATAATCTGTATATTTACTTGGATACATCATAGTCAATGTATAACGCTGCGTAGGGTCCTGCGCCATAATAAATTCTGCATCAAAGAAAGTAGAACCAGTTTCACCGGCATCGCTACGTACAAAAGAATCCCAACGAGCTGTAGTTGCTCCTTTATAATCAAATAAATCCCCGTCTAGTACATAGCCCTTAAGGTCCGGACGATTTTCACGCCATAATGTCAAATAGCGGTCTTTGGTCATGTCTGCTACTGGTTCATTATACCAAGTCGAATTCCAATCAGCTAAGCTCACATTGCCGGTTACAATATTATCTCGTTTCGTAAATGATACAAGAAATGGTTCTGCAATCGAGCTTTCAGCTAAATTAAAGAAGTAACCGCGTTCAGTACTGCCATCTTCCTTGCCTTGTGATTCATAACGCCCATTTGTTAAACGCCATGGTACTGTAAATGTAAAGCCCTCATGGTAATCACGCACTTCTGTCGTAACAGTTGTCGCATATGACTGATAGGCGGCTGGTAAACTAGCTTCACTGTGTACGCCACGTGCTTCAAAGGTCTGTGCTTGAGCTGTTGCCTTCGTTGTATCATAAGCAGGTAAACTCTTTGCATACGCCGTTCCCACTACACCTAATAGAGCCCCTACGGCTAACGTAGCCAGTTTTGCTTGCCAATGTTGCTTCATAATATAAGTCTCCTTTTTATAGCATAGAATCTAAAAATGCTTTGGTACGTGGCGACTTAGGGTTGGCGAAAATAGCTTCTGGTTCACCCTCTTCTTGGATAATTCCATCGGCCATAAAAATAATACGATCAGCCACTTGTCGCGCAAAGGCCATTTCATGCGTTACGATAATCATGGTCATATGCTCTTCAGCTAATTGTTGAATGGTCCGAAGCACTTCACCTGTCAATTCAGGATCAAGAGCCGATGTAGGTTCATCAAACAGCATAATACTTGGATTCATCGCCAATGCACGGGCAATCGCTACTCGCTGTTTTTGTCCACCAGATAACTTAGCTGGATATACATCTCGTTTTTCCCATAAACCCACTTTTTTAAGCAATTGTTCCGCTACAGGTGCTATTTCAGAACTCTTCATGCCTTTTACCATTTGAGGCGCGATTAAAATATTATCCCATACAGTCATATGTGGAAATAGATTAAATTGCTGAAATACCATCCCCATTTGTAACAATAGCTGTTGCTGTGTTTTTTTATCACTATATACAGCAGGACCTTCCCCTGTCGTTTGTACCAAAGGTGTACCATCTACTACTATTGTACCACGGTCTATCATTTCTAGCTGACCTAAACAACGTAAAAAAGTAGATTTTCCTGATCCAGAGGGGCCAATAATCGCCACAACCTCGCCTTTTGCCATAGATAAACTTACATTTTTCAGAACAGGTAAGCCCTCAAAGCTTTTTTCTATCTGTTTCATTTCAATAAAGCTCATAATGTTTCGCTCCTATTCATCATACACAGCATAACGCTTTTCTAAATAATTAAAAATGTTAGTTAATATAAAAGTCATGATTAGATAAAACACACCAGCAACAATAAAAGCCGATGTATCAAAATCACGTTGTACAATACCACGAGTAATACGAAGTACATCATTCATCGCTAAAATATACACTAAGGACGTGTCTTTTAATAAATTAATAGTTTCATTAGATAGTGGTGGCAATACACGCTTAATAACTTGTGGCAAAATAATTTTACGCATAGTTTGTATATAGGTAAAGCCTAAAACTTTAGCCCCTTCATATTGCCCTTTAGGAATCGATTGAATACCGCCACGGAAAATTTCACATAAATAAGCTGCATAATTAAGAACAAAAGAAATAACCGCTGCTGTCGTATCATCTAATTGCACACCCACATAGGGAATGAATGGTAGCCCATAATAAATAAATAAGATCTGTAACATAAGAGGGGTCCCACGCATTACATATACATAAAAAGCCATAATTTTACGTACAATTCCAATCGGTGATAAACGTAATAGAGCTGCCAAAATACCGCCAGGCAGGGATAATACTAAAACAACTACGAATAATGAAATCGTTACGCCTAATCCATTAGCAATAACTGGCGTAATCTTTAATAAATAGTCCATGTAACTGACTCCTTTCAAAGAAAGAAAGGAGGTAAGGTATACCTCCCTTCTATCACTGTTTTATTTACATATCCCAGTAAATGCTTACAGCACTTACGCCGTTATACACAAAGGATATTATTTAAAACCATCTTTATTTAACAAATTACCATTGCCAAACCATTTATCAGCAATTTTCTCAGCCGTACCATCGTTCATCATGTCTTTAAGGACTTCATTCATTTTAGCTTGTAATGCTTTATCCTCTAAACGGAAGCCTACCGCCATTTTGTCAGCACCATAATCGCCATTAGCTACACGGAATGTACCTGGTTTCTGGGTCATTGTGTATTGTCCTACAATGCCATCAACGACTAAAGCGTCAATCCGGCCTAATTCTAAGTCCATAAATGCATTAACGAAATCACCATATTTCTTAACTTCTTTGATACCCCGTTCTTGTGCATCTTTTTCTAAAATTGGCTCTACATTACTCCCCTGTTGGGTACCTACGATTTTACCTTTTAAATCCTCTTTACCTTGAATATCCGAATCATTACGTACTACAATGATTTGTTTATCTTGAATATATGGCGTAGAAAATAAAATATTCTTTTCACGATCTGGTGTAACTGTCACACCATTCCATAAAGCATCAATTCGTTTACTCTTAAGTTCAGCTTCTTTACTGTCCCAATCAATCGCTTTAAATTCAACGTCCATACCAGCCCGTTTAGCCGCTTCTTTAGCTAAATCAATATCAAAACCCACAATCTCACCTTTATCATCACGGAAGCCCATAGGTGGGAAATTATCGTCTAAACCAATGACCATTTTTTTAGGGAGTTCATTTGCACCATTACTACTTGTATCAGAACCACACCCCGCCGTAAACACTACCATGGCCAACATTGTCATACCTAAAGCGGCTAATTTTTTAATATTCATACTAAGTCCCCTCTTTCTTATAGCCAATGCTCTTAAAATTTATGAGTTTATTTTACTTCATCTAACTAAAGTTGTAAAGTATTAAATTTTAATTTTTAAGTCTTATTTTTCATATTACACTAAACTAAAACGCATACATATAAATCCTCAAAGTCTTCAAAATTTTTAAAACACGCCAAACTTTTTAACCTCAATACTAAAAAAGGCCCAACCTAAGTTGGACCTAATTATCAAGCTCGATGGCTTCGTTCATCAATCAATGTTAGTAGTTCTAGTTTCTGATTGTACTGAACAAATTGCAAATCAACCATAACAATCAGAATACCACCACTGTCTGTTACCATATGAATTTCTTCCCAGTTTGCTGTAAACCCCATAATTTGACTATACGGAATAAAGGTGTAATAGTTATCACCATTCCACAACATATCAATCCGTTCCCACAAACTGGCTGGCCGGCGCCGTATAACAATCCCATTTTGGCACACGTAAACTAAAGGCCGTCGCTGTCTTGTCATACGCCACACGCAAAAGCCTACAATGATATAATCAAGGGCAATCTGATTCCACACATCACCACGTTCCGCATGCCACATGGCCCATGTGGCTACGGCCCCAAAAAACAACCACATTACCCAAGACACTACTATATAATCGGCAAACGTTCCCTCAACTTCGCCACAAGGAAAGCGTTTGGCTACTTCTTTTTCATCCATAGCCACACCTCCAACCCCAAGACACCCTTTTATTTACGATGAAGCCCCATAGCTAATTCTACTTCACGATATGTCTTACTTGCTGTTTCACGAGCTTTTAATGCGCCTTCATCCAAAATACGATCCAGTTCTGGACTATCAATTAATTCATTATAACGTTCATGAATTGGTTTTAACGTATCTACTAATAATTCAGCTACATCTTTTTTAAAGGTGCCATAACCTTGCCCAGCATAGCGCTGTTCAATTGTATCATAGGATTCCTTCGTAATCGCCGCATAAATTCCCATTAAATTAGAGATGCCTGGTTTATTTTCTTTGTCAAAATGAACGGAATTATCAGAGTCAGTCTGCGCCCGTTTAATCTTTTTAACAATCGTCGCCTCATCATCAAGTAAACGGATGGTGGCCATCTGATTATCATCGGATTTACTCATTTTCTTCGTTGGCTCTTGTAAGCTCATAACACGAGCACCACCAACACCCATTTTAATTTCAGGTATAGTAAATACTTCACCATATACACGATTAAAGCGTTGCGCTAAATCACGGGTTAATTCCATATGCTGTTTTTGGTCTTCCCCTACTGGCACATAATTAGTTTGATATAGCAATATATCAGCCGCCATCAAAGGAGGATATGTCAATAAACCAGCCGGGATGGAATCACCACGTTTTTGAGATTTATCTTTATATTGCGTCATCCGTTCTAATTCGCCTACATAGCTAATTGTAGTCATAACCCAACCTAAACGAGCATGTTCAGGTACTTCAGATTGTACAAATAAAGTCACTTTCTTAGGATCTAAGCCTACCGCTAAATATAAAGCGGCTAAACGACGCGTATTCGTAAATAATTCTTTAGGATCTTGTGGCACCGTAATCGCATGTTGATTAACGATACAATAATAACATTCATCACTATCTTGATAATCTAAAAAATTGCGCAGTGCCCCTAAATAATTACCTAAAGTTAATTCACCACTTGGTTGAATCCCTGAAAAAATAACTGCCATGAAAAATTCCTCCTATAATAGTTTCTGACAATAGATATATGTTCTGCCAGAAAGCATATCTTTTATATTCATTTACTATTGTACCCCGAATATGTCATTCTGTACATGAAAAATAACCGTGGCTACAAAAATGTAGCCACGGTGTAAAGAGTTTGATTATTCTACGGTCACAGATTTAGCCAAGTTTCTTGGTTTATCTACATCAGCGCCACGAGTAATCGCTGCATAATACGCCAATAATTGTAAAGGTACAACTGCTAAAATTGGAGCCGCATATTTATCAGCACGAGGCACAAAAATCGTATGATCCACATACTTTTCAAGCTCTGTATCACCTGCTAAACCAAGGCCAATAACAACAGCATCACGAGCTTTAACTTCTTTGACGTTGCTCATCATTTTTTCGCGTACATCATCTTGTGTCGCAAGAGCAATCACTGGTACGCCTTCTTCAATCAAAGCCAAAGTACCATGTTTTAATTCCCCACCAGCATAAGCTTCTGCATGGATATAGGAAATTTCTTTTAATTTTAAAGATCCTTCCATAGCTACTGCATAATCGATGGAGCGACCTAAGAAGAATGCATCTTCGCGGAAGCCATAATTACGTGCAAACGCTTTAATATCATCTACGGATTCAAAAATTTCATTGCATAAATTAGGCAATTCATGTAAATCCGTTAAAATTTGTTCCCGCAAGGAAGCATCTAACTTACCATTTAATTGGCCAAGATATACGGCCAATAATAACAAGGCTACTAATTGAGTTGTATACGCTTTAGTAGAAGCTACTGCAATTTCAGGGCCAGCCCAAGTATAAATCACTTGATCCGCTTCACGAGAAATAGAAGATCCTACTACATTCGTTACGGCCAATGAACGAGCACCTAAGCGTTTAGCTTCTTTTAAAGCAGCCAATGTATCACTTGTTTCACCCGATTGGCTAATTACGATAGCCAATGTATTTTTATCAGTTAATGGATTACGATAGCGATATTCAGAGGCAATATCAACTTCTACCGGAATACGCGCTAATTGTTCAATATAGTATTTAGCCACTAAACCGGCATGATAAGCAGTACCACAAGCGGTAATCAAAATGCGATCAATAGACGCTACATCCGCTGGTTCCCAACCAAGTTCTTCATAGATAACTTCTTTATTATCTTTAGAAATGCGGCCGGTTAAAGTATCACGAATCGCTTTAGGCTGTTCGTAGATTTCTTTTAACATGAAATGCTCAAAACCACCTTTCTCTGCAGCTTCCGCATTCCAGGTCACATGGAATACTTTTTTATTAATTGGATTACCAGCGCGATCACTGACGCTAACCGAATCTTTAGTCACAATCGCCACTTCGCCATCATTTAAGATGTATGTATCACGCGTATGATTAATAATGGCTGGAATATCAGAGGCAATAAAGTTTTCCCCTTTACCAAGACCAATAACTAATGGATTATCCTGTTTTGTACAAATAATACGGCTAGGATCATCTGCACACATAATAACTAAAGAGTAAGACCCTTCAATACGATCTAACATACGACGAACCGTACCTTCAAAGTCACCATCGTACATATCAGCTAATAGATGAGCCACTACTTCTGTATCTGTTTCTGACTTAAATTCATAGCCTTTTTTAAGTAGTTCTTCTTTAATAGGCAAGTAATTTTCTACAATGCCATTATGTACAACAGCAAATAATCCCTTAGCATCTGTATGAGGGTGGGCATTCATGTCCGATGGACGGCCATGCGTTGCCCAACGCGTATGACCAATCCCCATAAAACCAGGGTTTGGATCTGCTTTAACAACACCTTCCAAATTAGCCAAACGACCTACTTTTTTCTGTACTTTAATTACATTATCTGGGCCTAATACAGCAATCCCAGCAGAATCGTAACCACGATATTCAAGCTTAGACAAACCGTCTAACATAAACGTGGACGCGTCCTCAAATCCAATATATCCTACAATACCACACATGGTTGTTTCCTCCTAAAATAGACTTACTTCATAGCTTCCTATAAACCCTTTGTTCCTCTGTCACCACAGGACTTTGTAATTTATATAACGACTGAAGCTGGCCGAGAGGCATCCGCTGATTCTTCGATACTCCTCTACCTCGTCTACTGAAACGGCTGTCCCCGCTCAGTGCTTGCGCTATTCGCCTTTACGAATTTGGTACTCTCCTTTACTTAAGGTCCGACAGTCTACATAGTTTTTGTCTCATAGACAGACTACGTTACAGTATATTATACGGCATAGACCTATATATTGTAAAGAAGGGGCCCTAAGGCCCCTTCTTTACTGCTTTTTCAACAACTATAGCCGTTACTCTTCAACCAAACCTTGTTCACGACCAATGGTCTCAGCAATAGTATTACAAAGTCGTTCCAATTGTTCTTGATCGGGTCCTTCTGCCATAACGCGAATTAATGCTTCGGTACCAGACGGACGAACTAATACCCGGCCATTTTCACCAAGTTCACGAGCCGCTTCTGAAATTTCTGCTTTAATAAGTGGATTTTCATCCCAACCAGTTTTAGTGACTACATGAACATTTACTAATAATTGTGGGTATTTAACCATAACTTTAGCTAATTCAGACAATGGCTGGCCAGATTTTTTTATAAGCGCCAACATTTGCACCGCTGTCAATAAACCATCGCCCGTACTATTATAATCTAAGAAAATGACATGACCGGACTGTTCACCACCAATAGAATAGCCGGCTTCTCGCATTTTTTCCAATACATAACGATCACCTACAGCGGTAGAATACGTTTTCATACCTAATTCGTGCGCCGCTTTATGAAAACCTATATTACTCATAACGGTGCCTACAATCATATCATCTTTTAAACGGCCTTGCTCTTTCAACTGTTTAGCACAAAGCAACATAATTTGGTCGCCATCTAAGGTTTGTCCTTTTTCATCGACTAATAGACAACGATCGGCATCCCCATCATTGGCAATACCTACATCAGCCCCATACTTAAGAACGGCAGCTTGTAACCCTTCCATATGAGTAGAGCCAGCATTTTCATTAATATTAACACCATCAGGATCTACATTAATAGCAATAACCTTAGCCCCTAATTTTTCAAATACTTCAGGACCTACTGCTGAAGCAGCTCCATTAGCACCATCATATACAACGGTCAATCCTTCTAAGGATACATCAACTGTGCTCTCTACAAAAGCCGCATATTCATGAGCTAATTCACGACTATGCAAAATGCGCCCAATATCAGCACCTGTGGGGCGTTCTAAATCATTTTCACTACTCTTTTGACATAATATTTCCAATTCATCTTCCACTGCATCAGGGAGTTTAAACCCTTGTCCATCAAAGAATTTAATTCCATTGTCAGGGAATTTATTGTGCGAAGCTGAAATCACAACACCCGCATCCCAACCATGTTTACGCACTAAATAAGCCACTGCTGGCGTTGGTACCACACCAGCTACCACTACATCACCGCCAACAGAACAAATACCTGCAGCCAATGCATTTTCTAACATGGCACCAGAAATACGAGTGTCACGACCAATTAAAAATACAGGGCGTTTCTTTTGACGACCGAAATAAGCAGCCGCCGCACGACCTAAGTGATAGGCTAACTCCGGTGTTAAAAAGGCATTAACTACCCCACGTACACCATCAGTACCGAACAATCTAGACATTATGCTTCTCCTTCCTGTGCCGTTAACGGCTTATACGCGACCATAACACGAATGGCTGTTTCCGCACCATCCAAAGCGGCACTCATGATGCCACCCGCATAGCCGGCGCCTTCTCCCATAGGATATAATCCTTTAATTGTAGGTGACTCTCTATCGTCATCCCGTAAAATACGCAAAGGTGAGGACGTTCGAGTTTCTACACCAGTCATACAAATTTGTGGCTCATCAAACCCCTTAATTCGACGACCAAAATACGGTAATGCCCGCTCCATAACATCAGTCACATACGTAGGCAAGCACTCATGTAAATCCGCGGCCACTACACCAGGCCGATACGAATGAGGAGCTTCAGGCTGTCCCACAGGTACGGTTCCTACCTGATGTGCTAAGAAGTCGCCCACCGTTTGTAATGGAGCCTTATAATCACGGCCGCCCAATTCATAGGCTTTCGCTTCCCACTCCCGTTGAAAAGCTACGCCCCCCAATGGATGTGTGCCAAAATCATCTGGCCCAACAGTAACAACTAACGCACTATTCGCAACGCCACTAGCACGCGCATATAAACTCATACCATTTGTTACTACATGACCTGTTTCAGAAGCCGACGCTACCACTTCGCCACCAGGACACATACAGAAACTGTACGCCGTGCGTCCTGTCTCTTTATCATGGTATACTACCGAATATTCGGCTGCCCCAAGACCTAGTTCAGCCGGCTCAATCCCATATTGAGAAATATCAATCATCGCTTGTGGATGCTCGATACGCACGCCAACGGCAAATGGTTTACTCTCCATGGGAATGCCCGCATGATACATCATTTCATAGGTATCGCGCGCACTATGACCAATACCAGCAAACACTAAATTAGTTGAAATCGTTTCAGTATCATTAACAACTACGCCTGTCACCTGACTTTTTTCAAGTATTAAATTAGTGACTTTAGCACCAAAACGAACGTCACCGCCCCAAGCAATAATCTGCTCACGCATGGCTTTTACCATACCACGGAGCACATCCGTACCCACATGGGGCTTATGTTTATACAAAATTTCTTCCGGCGCCCCAAACTGAACAAAATACTTAGCAATCTCGTGGAGTCGTGGATGGGTAACTCGTGTTGTTAATTTCCCATCAGAAAAGGTTCCTGCGCCACCTTCGCCAAATTGTACATTCGATTCGGGCTTAAAATGACCAGTTGACCAAAATTCTTCCACATCTTTGGCTCGTTGATCCACATCTTGCCCTCGTTCCAGTACAATTGGGCGATATCCCTCTCGGGCCAAGTAAAAGGCCGCCAACATACCGGCCGGTCCGAAACCAACGACCACCGGCCGATGCACTAACCGCTGCTCACCATGCACAATAGTTTCTGGTTCAATAGGCTCCATGGTGCTCACATTTTTATCACGGCCTAAGCGCTTCATGATGTGGCCTTCATCACGAACTGCCACAAATAAGGTATATACAAAAGTAATGTGTGGTTTCTTACGCGCATCCACAGCTCTGCGAACTACGTGAATTTGCTCTATCTGGCCTTTCAAAACAGGAAATTTATGAACAAGTAAGGCTTCTAATGGATCCTTAGTTTTTACATCCACTCGAAAATTAATTATTCTTAGCATTAGTGTCTCCTAAATATTTTTTTACAATTTCCACAATCACATGTACTTTTGTAGGGGTCACTGCATAGGTATCACCAGCAACTACATCATAGTCGCCTTCAAGATTTGCAATTTGACCATTTAATGGAATATCGACTGTTCGAATTTCTGATAAATTCTTAATATCCCCTTCTTTGCCACTAACGAGTACTTGTTGTGGCTCTACAGTAATACTCTTAATAGCATATTCATTACCTAAAGAACCCGTCACATTGGCAACAACTGGTAAATTCTTTTCAAAACGAATCTGTTCTAACTCAATCTGAGCTTGTCCTTGACGTGGCGTAATGGTTACATTATCAACTGTTTTACCAGCTCCATCAACAGCGACCATCATACCTGAAGCCGTAAAATTAGAACGACGGTCATTCATCTTAATCCGTAGTATAACATGAGCCACACTGTCTACTTCTTGTTTAGCACCACTAATCGTGACAACCTTAGGCACTGTATTAACCGATTTAATCGCAATATCATCAGGTACTTTGCCTAATTGTTGCACTTCTACCGGCACTTCTTTAAGCATATACTCATCTACATTTACATTGACTGTATCTGGCGTCATACTTACTACCGTAATCCCCGCTGGAGGCGTAAACAGAATTGGTAAACTCTGCTGGCCCGGTGACACATCGCCCATATCCAAATGGGCTTTCAAAGCGCTCTGATTAATGGCTAGTATAGAATTTCGAGGCCCACGCAAATGGACATGAACTTCTGACGGAATATTATCTACTACGTATTGAGAATTTAAATTCTGCACTTGTACAGGCACCGTATAATTAATATCTACAATAGGGTTTTGTTCTTTCATGACAAAGAACCACAATAAAATAGCGCCTAGTAAAGATAGAATTTTGGCCATCCAATGGCCTTGAATTTTATGGAAAAATTGCATCATTTCTTACCCCTCCATTTCTTAAGGAAGGACAAAGCTGACTTAGGTCGTTCCATGAAAGCACGTAACGATTCACGCAACTGTTCTTCTGGTAAATGACGATAAATATGACCACCATAAGTATAGGATATTTTACCAGTTTCTTCACTAACTACAAGTACAACCGCATCCGCTTGTTCACTAAGGCCAATCGCCGCTCGATGTCGTGTGCCCAGTTCAGTACTTAACGATCTATCTTGCGTTAACGGCAATAAACACGCTGCTGCCATAACCCGATTATTGCGAATAACAACGGCACCATCATGGAGTGGCGTGTTAGGAATAAATATATTATTTAGTAATTCACGCGATACTTTACCATCAATTTCAATGCCTGTATCAATGATTTCACCAAGGCCTACTTCCCTCTCAAAAACAATTAGAGCCCCGATTTTTTCGCGCGACATAACTTTGGCTGATGCCATCACTTCATTGACTAAATTATCAATTTCCATTTCACTAACATCTTGTGATTTTGAAAATAAACGACCCCGGCCCAATCGTTCTAACGCACGGCGCAATTCAGGTTGAAATACAACTGGTAATGCTACCAATAAGACTGTCATCCCCTGTTGCAATAACCAGCTAATCACGTGCAAATCAAAAAATCGACTGGCCACATTAATAAGGCCAAGTACAACTAAACCTTTTAAAAGAGCCATGGCCCTCGTATCACGAATCTGTTTATATAAATAGTATATTAAAACCGCTACGGATAAGATATCAACTAAATCACCAAAGCGGAATGTTTCAATTAAGCCTTGCAGCTGTGTCATCATATTAAACCACTCCTCTAGGGGTACGATAAATAAATAAGAGTACACTGTGTATATGCACAGGTACTCTTTTATTTTACCTTATTTTCAGTTCGCTGTAAAATATTGTCAACCAAGAGTGTGACCTATTTTACACATTTTGAGTCTCAATCCAAACGTCTAAATTGCCCCCACAAACCATGCCTTCTTTTACGGCCACATCATCATTTAAATCCACTAAAATACGACGATGTGCTTCTTTTTTCTGCAAGGCTTCTAAGGCATTAAGCCGAATTTCATTTTCTGCTCGGCCGCCACCAATCGTACCAAAAATAGAACCATCAGGATGGACTACCATCGTAGTCCCTGCTTTACGCGGTGTAGATCCTTTGGTCTGTAAAATAGTGGCTACCGCTAATGTATCGGTTTCACGGCCTTGTAAATAACGCACAAATTCTCGTTTCATCGACCTTGTCCTCCTCGCGATAGAAAACCTGCTTTACGCCCACGGGTAACAGCTAAAAACTCACTTACAATAGATACGGCGATTTCTTCAGGCGTTTCAGCCCCTAAGGACAAGCCAATCGGTGCATAGATTTTATCTAATTCCGCCTGGGTCCAGCCACTCTCTTTGAGGACTTCAAACGCATGGAATACACGTTTATGGCTCCCCATAACCCCCATATATGTTGAATCTACTAAATGTCGCACTTGATTGAGACAAATACTGTCATATTCATGAGCACGCGTCACAATAATAATTCCCTTATAGCTATTTAATGGTAATTGTGATGCTAAATCATTGAAATCTAGGCACATACGGCGTACCCGTTCATCAAAGAAATCTGGTCTCAAATATTCAGCGCGATCATCAACAACCGTTACATGACAACCAATAAACAAAAGCATATCAGCAATACAGCGACTCACATGACCAGCACCTAACACTAGGACTTCAGGGTCTTTTTCCACCGGTTGTACAAAGCATTCCATGGCCCCCAAATTCAAAATACTAGGTCGTTGATCTGGTTTTATCGACAACCCATCTATAGGTTGCCCATACACTACATCCCCGGTTTCCCCATATACTACTTTATCCCCTTGACGATTTCCTGTCAGCACTGTCACCATGATTGATTTTTTATCTTTAGCCAGGCGCTGCTCAATTACATCATATAAATTCATAGAACTCCTCATTTTGTCACTACTTCTGTTCTTGCTCATAACAAAAGGCCAATACCGCCTCTAAAACTCCACCAGCTACTGCCAATGCTTTATCTGAAATCGTGTAGCAATGGAATTTTTCACAACGGGCATCAACATCGGCCAGTTTAAACCCTTTGGTCACCATTAAGCCTGAAGCTAATACACCTCGTAAAATACCAGCTATCTGAGATTTTACAGGTACATCATCCACAAAGCCAATCGTTTCATCAGCTTCTACTTCTTCACCAATATGGCGTTTAGCTGTAAATAAACCATCACAAGGAGCATGCATAACTCGCTCAATCGTATAGCCGCCTACACTACCAGGAACACCTGTATTAGGCAAAGCGCTCCCTTCATAAATACATCGACCTAATGTATGTCCACGCATTGTCTCTACCACCACATCCACGTCATCACCAGCCGTAAAACCAGGGCCACAGGCAATAACTAATGAGGCATCATCATTATGGGTACCAACATTGCGTTTAGCTAAAATGGCATCAACTACAATATCCGGTTGTAAAGCGGCTAATACCGTTTCATAGGCTTCCGTAACTACAGGGATAATTTCATCGCCCCTAGTAATCATAGATTCTGCTTCAGTTAGCGTGACATGCCGAGCTGCTAACCGTTCTAATAACACTTCACCACGATGAACCGCTGCGCCATAACAGACTTTGCGACGAATCATCGTAGGAATGGGTAATTCATTAATTACAACACGAAAACCAGCGCGACGTAAGCGGTACACACAACCTGACGCTATATCACCACCGCCACGCATCAAAACTAAAGGTTTCATAGTTTACCCCACATATTATATAACTGTTCATATTCAAAAGGCGTATCTACATCTACGCCCACAGGCTCTTCAATAGCAACGAACCTAATATAGGGCTTACCAATTCCCTGCAAAATTTCTCGACCACCATGATCAGCGGTAATTCTTTGAAGCGCTTGCTTCCAATCAGGGCCAAAAATAACTGGATTACCACGCTGGCGATCCCTACCATATAAAGGACAAATAATAGACTTAGCGCACTCAGGCATTAGTTCATACGCTTCTACCAATTGTGCTACGACTTCTTTCGTCATCAATGGTTGATCCACCACGGCACAAAGTACAGCCCGTGACGAAGTCCCTAAGGCCTGAATACCACAAGCCAAAGAGGTCCCTTGACCCAAAGATGCTTTGTCATTAAACACGATTTCATATCCATGAGAACTAGCAATGGATGCCAACTCATCAACAGACTGTCCAGCCACTACCACTCGTTGCCCACCTAATTGGCTGTAAGCCTCACAAGCAACATCTAGCAATGTCCCTTGGCGCCAAGGTAATAAGGCTTTACACGTACCCATCCGCCGGCTCAAACCAGCAGCCAAAATAACTACATCCACTGCCATGTAGAACCTCTATTGCCACCGTAATACACGAGCAATTTCACAACTTGCTTTATAACCATCAGCCAGTACAATCATAGCCAGCTTACTGTCAGCTAACCGATCCAAAAAATCATCAATAATCCGATGTTGAACCGTATCATAGCCCGTGCAGAATAAAATGCGACGGCCTCGACTATATTGAAATAGGCCCTGTGGATGAAGGACTAAACGCGCTAACATTGACGGTGTAACAACCGCGCCTTCAGGGCGCTCCATAATCGCCGAAACTTCCTCTATATTGTGAACATGCTCTGGTGTAAGTTGAGTCCCCAACATTTGCAAATTAACAACACCAATGGTTGTATTTGTCTGCGTAGGAATAACAGGTTCAGAATTTTTAGGTGCTTTTAGCCATTTTTCTTTGGCCCCATCGGCTTCGACTAGAATTTGCCACTTTGGATGAACCATGTGCATCTCATCAATTGCTTTAGCAGGCAAAGACGTCACCTTAGTCCCGTCTACGCCACTAAACCACGCTGCACAACGCCCACGATGCATAGCTTTATGACAAGCTTCTTCAGCCTCATTAAAGTCAGTCCCATAGTAAGGGTTCCACAAGGCCACTTGCGACTCATATAATTTCGTCGTAGTAGTCACTAAGGTTGGTTGTCCTTCTAAACCACCATACTCGACTAATTTAGCGAGTACCGTCGTCTTACCACCGGCCCCTACAATGGCCGTAATCCCTGGCTGAATTAACGAACTCCAATGTTTTGCTTGCATCGTCATGGCTATTCCTCCTCAGTATGAGCCTTCTATTCTGCTCGAAATTAAATGCCTACCTTTTATTCTTTCGCCATCAAAGCCTGAAATACCTTTTCTGAAATCATAGGTAATGTAGTTAATTCTGCACCACATGCATTTAAGATAGCGCCCTGAATAGCGGGGCAAGAGGTATTAATGACCACTTCACCAATGGACTTAACCCCAAAGGCACCTGTTGGCTCATGTGATTCCACAAAATCTACATGAATACGTCCCATATCACGGCGTGTTGGAATTTTATAACTCATAAAATTATTAGTCTCCAATAAACCGCAAGACGAATAGCGAATTTCTTCAGTTAACGCCATTCCTATCCCTTGTACTATACCACCTTCTGCCTGTACTCTAGCTAAAGCTGGATTTACAATGGTTCCACAATCTACAACCGCATAAAAATCAAGTGGTGTCACTTGTCCCGTTTCCATATCTACACTTACTTCAGCAATGCCTACCATAAATGGTGGTGGTGATGTATGACTTCCCCAAGTAGCAAAGCCAACTAATTGTTCAGGACTATGCCCCAAACTTACCATCAATTTAGGCGCTAATTCCTGCGTTGTCATAGATTTGCGGCCATCTTTAGTATTAGCCATGACGCCATCAAATTCAATCTCTTCTTCGGGCACTTCCAAATACCTAGCAAAGGCACGAATTATTTTTGCCTTCAAATCTTCAGCCGCTAACTTAGCTGCAGTCCCCGTTACATAGGTCGTACTCGATGCATAAGAACCTGGGTCAAAAGGCACTACATCCGTATCTGCTTCATAACAAGTCATATGATCTAGCGGACAGCCTAATACTTCGCAGGCCATCTGCATAAGAATAGTATTAGCCCCTGTGCCCATATCAGTCGAGCCTGTATATAACGTATAATAGCCGTCATCTTGTAATTTAATTTCTACAGAAGCCGTATCAATTTTCGCAACACCAGAACCTTGAAAAGCCAGCGCCATTCCTAAACCACCACGATGTGTTTCATCAATTTGCCAACTATGAGGTCGTTCATCCCATCGAGCCATTTTTTTCGCTTTGGCAATGGCTTCTTTCAATAGTCCCGACTCTAACACTTCATCAGGTTCATAGACCAAGGATGTTTCACCAACACCAATCAAATTCTTTAAGCGTAATTCAC
This sequence comes from Veillonella criceti, assembly GCF_900460315.1. Lineage (NCBI taxonomy): Bacteria > Bacillati > Bacillota > Negativicutes > Veillonellales > Veillonellaceae > Veillonella > Veillonella criceti. The sequence continues at coordinate 1,295,917 of NZ_UHIO01000001.1, forward strand.
TCTCATCCATCCCCATGGCCTTTGCCAACTTAGTCACCGCACATTCCAATGGCCAAAGAGCCTCTGTTGCTCCATACCCACGGAAAGCACCGCCAGCCATATGATTGGTATACACAATATTAGACTCATATCGTACGGCTTTACCTTTATTATAGAGGGGCACAGACTTATGCTCGCCCGCGGTAAACGTTGTAAAGGCATGTGTTCCATACGCGCCAGCATCGGATGTCGCTACCATATCAATGACCTGAATAATGCCATCTTTCGTAGCGCCTAGACGAACCTTCCATTCCCTAGCATGACGGCTGGTAGAACAATTACTCGCTTCGTGACGAGTATATACTAAAACAGCTGGTTTCTTTAATGTCCAAGTTACAAATGCACAATACAATTCAGTACAAGCGGTTTGTTTGGAACCAAAACCACCACCAATACGTGGTTTAATAACACGGATTTTCGTAGCAGGTATTTCTAAAGCGCGTGCTATATGGCGACGCACATGAAATGGAATCTGCGTTGAACTAGTACATACTAAACGCCCAAACTGATCAATCGTACAAAAAGTTCTAAATGTTTCCATCGCCGTTTGTAACGTAGCTTGATCGAAATAGGTTTCTTCCACTACATAATCACATTTAGCCAGTTCTCCTTCTAAATCCCCAGCTACACGGCTATAAGAGCAAGCTAAATTGCGTTTAGGGTCACCCCCAACAGGTATATTGTAATGTAAATCATCTTCAGGATGAACCACAGTTGGATGATCTAGCGCCGTATGAATATCTAATACAGGCTCCATCACATCATACTTCACATGGATTACTTGCATCGCTTGTATAGCCGTCTTTTCATCTTTAGCCACCACAATCGCTACAGCATCCCCCACATACCGTACATATTGGTCTAAAATCAAAGAATCATACGCCGATGGTTCTGGGTAACTCTGCCCGGCTAAGGTAAACCGTGTTTTAGGCACATCTTTATAGGTAAAAATAGCTTCAACCCCAGGTATACGTAAGGCCGCTTTCAAATCGATGTCAATAATTTTGGCCATAGCGTAGGGACTGCGCATAATTTTTATCACCAATGCATGGGGTGGGATAAAATCTTCTGTATAGGCAGGACGGCCACTTAAAATCGTACTTGCATCTACTTTTTTATAGGATCGCCCTACATGCTTACGCTTTTGTTGTTCCATTATGCTTCCACCTCCGCTAAATAGCGTCGAATGCCACGTAAATGTGACTCATAACCAGTACAACGGCATAAATTGCCTACTAGGAAATCTCTAATTTCATCATCCGTAGGGTTTGGATTCTTACGACGTAAAGCCATCGCACTCATCATCATCCCCGTTGTACAATACCCACATTGATCGGCACCTTCAGCAGCTAAACAATCAGCTAACAAAGCAGCTTCTTCCGCTAACCCTTCCAAGGTCGTCACCTCATGTCCATCCGCTCGAAATGTAGGATAAGAACAAGATAATATTGTATTACCATCAAGCCATACGGTACATAAACCACAATTCATCGTATCACAACCACGACGCATGCTAAAATAGCCTTGCTTACGCAATGTAGCTAATAACATTTCATCTGGTTCTACTGAAGTTTTTAAGACTTTACCATTTACTGTTAATGTTACGTCCACTGCTCTACCTCCTGCACTAAACGTTTCACAATTACTTTCGTCATAGCCTGGCGATAACTAGCCGATGCATGAGAGTTCGTTTGAAACGGAATTTCATTAGCGGCTACCTCCATAGCTTCCTGTAGTCCAGCTACACCTTTGGCCGTTAAAATTTCACCCGCTTGTACAGCTTCCTTAGCGACAGCCGGCCGACAACCAATATATATATGATACCCTGTTTCATCTTTACGCAAAGCTCCGGTCAAATACGGAAAATCAGATACGGACTTACGTAAATTTTCCGCCACTACGAGCGCGTCGGTTTTAGGAATTCGAATTTCCACTAATACATCCCGTTCGCGTAACGCTAAGAAATCTACGAGACTCATAACCCCGTGTTTATATAACACGACTTCTGCCTGCAATGCCAACAAGGATGGAATTATGTCAGAAAAGCCAAATTTAGCTGCTACCGATCCACCTAATGTTGCCATATTACGAAATTGAACACCCAACACCGAATGAACGACCTTAGGTAAAACCCCCTTGCTAAAAGTTTTAAATGGTCCAAATCGTTCCACATCACCTTGTGTCGCCATAGCACCAATGGCATAATATGATTCTTGGTCACGAATATAATCAAGACCTAATCCTGACATATCAATAACCATAGGCCAACGCCAACTCCCTAAGCCAATCCACGCACCACCAGCCAATAGTGGCATAAAGCGATGTTTCATCGCTAAATCATAGGCTTCTGCTACCGTCTTTGGTTGCAATAATTGCCGATACATCAACATGATAAGCCTCCTACATCTATACCTTTATAAAATAAGTATCGCTTTTTTTTACAAAATTTGTAATAATAGCCTTATTATGATAACACGAAATATAATTAATAATATAGCTAAACAATTAAATATCCCCGCCATAGGAATTGCCCCTTGGCCATTGCCTAAGAATGCGTCGCAATTTATTGACACAAATAAGCCCTGCCCATTCATTAATGGCACATTAGAAGAGCGCCTCACTGGTAATACTCAACTTATCAACCCCCGAAGTGCTATTGTCTGCCTCTTTCCCTATTACATAAGACCTGAGGACATGCCCGCTAACCAAAAGATTAACTTACCCCGTTATGCGTGGGGCCCAGACTATCACTTAGTCATACCAAATTACTTAACCCGCTTTGGTAACGCCTTACAAGCCTTAGATAAAACAGTGGAATTTGAAATTCACTGTGATACATCACCTTTAGCCGATCGATATATGGCCTATTTAGCCGGCCTTGGTGTCTTTGGTAAAAATCGTGCCCTCATCCACCCTACATGGGGCAGTTATACCTCCATCGGCACCTTACTGACTTCTTGTGAAATACCAGCAGATACACCTATGGAAGGCACCTGCCTCAATTGCCATAGTTGTATTAAAGCTTGTCCTGGTCAATCGCTAGGCACGCCCGTTTTCGGCTATGACACCTGCAAAAGCTATTTAACCCAAAAGAAAGGTCATCTTACAGACAGTGAAATAGCCACCTTACAACGATCATCACTTATTTGGGGCTGTGATATCTGTCAAGAAGTATGTCCTCACAATCGAAACGTTCCTACAACACCGATTCCAGAATTTCAACAAATTGACCCCTATGTTAATCCTATCGATTTAGAGTCACTAACTAATAAAACATTTAAAGCAGCCTTTGGTCACCGTGCCTTTGCCTGGCGTGGCAAGGCAACCTTACTGCGCAATGCCCAAATTATCGATAAGGATTATTCCTCTAAAGACGAATAATTTAACGTATCTAACGAAGCCGTTAATGGTTCCATATATAAATCTAAAAACTGCTCCACTGCTGGTAATTCCATAGCGTGGAGTTTTTTTAGAATGCTTTCATACGCTTCATTAAATTCACCATTACCCGCTTGTTTTTCAATAGCACACTTCATAAAAGCAGCTAATGTATCAGCGGCTTTTACAAGTTTCGCTTCTTCTTCTGTCATCTGCCCTAGCAATATGGGTTCATAAATAGCCTGTAATTCCTTAGGCAACGTACGTAATAGTTTTTCTTGGGCCAATCGTTCTACGTCCCCATATAAGGACCGTAAGGTAGGATGAAAATATTTAATTGGGGTTGGCATATCACCTGTAAAAATTTCACTTACATCATGATACATAGCGAAGACGGCCAAACGATTCACATCCACTGCGCCTCCGTTTATATTGTGTAGCACCCCTAAATTATGAACAATAAACGCCACATCTAAACTATGCTCTTGATTATTTTCTACTTCTGTATTGCGCATCAAGCCCCAACGGCGAATAAATCGCAATCGATGAAGAAAGGCAAAAAATGCACTTCTTTTCTTTGTTAGTTTCAAACTAACCCCCTCGTATCTCAACCTTCAATATTTATTATATATCTATAGATATATAGAGAACTGTGAACAGCTATAAACTTTATACAATCACGATGGCTCATTAACAACAGCAAACCCATAATTCAATAAAGCCGGTGCATCTACCCATCGATTATCATCATTTAGTAAGACAACTATCAATGTATGCCCATCACGAGTCGCTGATGCAATCAAACATTCACCAGCCGCTTCAGTATAGCCCGTTTTTAGCCCATTGGCGCCTCTATATTTACTGCGAATAAAATGATTGGTAGTACGTACCCACTTAGGATCACGATTTTCATAGGGGACTTTATAAAAATCATCACCTACAAAATCGCGAAACATAGGAATACGCATACCATAGGCCGCTATTTTAGCTAAATCTAACGCTGTAGAATAATGTCCCACTTCAGTGAGTCCATGGGGATTCAAAAAGTGACTATTCGTAGCCCCAGCTTCCTTTGCCACCTCATTCATAGCTAATGAAAAGCGATACACCGAGCCACTAACATTTTCCGCGACGACAACGGCCGCATCATTGCCACTAGCAACCATCATACCTTCAGCAACTGCTTGTAGTGGTAATTGATCTGTAGTCCGCACCCCTAAATTAGATTCTTCCATAGACACAGCATAAGGACTGATCGTGGCCAGCTCATCAAGTCTAGTTCCTTGTTTTTTCAAAGCCGTTAATAACGTAACCATCTTGGTTGTACTGGCCGGATGCAAACGCTTATTTTCATTATGAGCCACTAATATACGGCCTGTTTCTGCTTCAATCAATACGGCCGCCTCTGCACTAAACGCGGGGACTGGTCGCACCATGCTTGACACAACATTTGTAGTAACTTCTGATGCGGCCAACACAGGAGTGTCAGCTATGCTGAAAGCCCCTAGTAATACACCGAGCATCATAGACCACACGAATTTTTTACAACACTTCATAATTCTAAATCCTTATTTCATATACTGACTCATATCACCTAATGGTTTAGCCGTTTCATCTATTCCGCTCCGCTGTAAATGAACAACTCGTTGTGGATATGGAATATCAATGCCCGCTTCATCAAAACGGTCTTTAACAGACGACATAGTGTCATAAAAAACAGCCATATAATCACCATTTTTAACTACAGGGTATGCGGAAATACGGACGGAATTATCACCAAATTCGCTAATGCCAATTTCTACCGTTTCACGGTTAACGATACGGTCATCCTCTTGAAATACACGACGAATAACATCAATAGCCTGATGATGATCATTGTCGTAGCCTATATCAAAAACAAATGGCACAACTCGTGTTTCATAATAGGTACTATTCGTTACTTGCTGAGACGTCAATATCGAATTAGGAATAAATACGGTACGCATTTCTTTCGTCATAATTGTCGTATTCATAAATTGAATGCTTCGCACTGTCCCAGATGTAGTCCCTACTGTAATAAAATCGCCCGCTTTAAAGGGTTTAAAAATTAATATCAATAGACCCGATGCAAAGTTAGATAGGTTATTCTGTAAGGATAGACCAATAGCTAAGCCAAACGCACCAAAGGCTGCTAATAAGGAATTCGTCGGGAACCCCGCCGAATTAAGAGCTGTCAATAACACAATCGCCAAAATGCCATAATAAATTATCTGACTCACAAAGGAAATAACTGTATGGTCATAATTAGCTCGAGTCATCATACGCATCGCTACATCACGAATAAAACGAGCAATGTACATACCTACTAAAAATATAATAATGGCCACAATAATACTTGGCCCATGATCTACAAAGAAGTTAATTAGTTTATCTAAATAACTTACACTATCAGCTACCTGCGTTTTAACAGTAGATGAAACCGATTCAGTCGTTGCACTAGCTAATAACATATAAACTCCTCTCTCTCAATGAATCGCCTTGTACGACCATTCACAAAGAATTAATATAAAACAATAATGACAAAACTAAAAAAAGCATATATGATAACAGTATGTTAACGCTAAGGTATAGACTTACCAAATATATACTAAATAGGAGATCCTATGACTACACATACTGTTAATAATCCATATCAAGTACCTACCCAACTCGATGTAGGTGGTCAAGTAACTGTAAATAATACGTCTATCGTAGTAACCTTTGATGATGTTCGCTACAGTTTGAGCACAGGCCCATTAAATGGCGGCCTCCATCATATTATGGCCATTCGCAATCAAAATCTACCGTTCTTTGTCAATACTGAAAAAGAATTACCTGGCGGTTCTGCGGCAGGCTATTTAAGTGCAGAATTTGAGCAAGAAGATCAGCCCCTCAATTTCTGCACCGGCCTTATTACCAGTGCCACCATGGAGTTTCATGTATATGCCAAAGTAACAGCAGGCGATGTAATTGTAGAAACGATTGCGACCGCTGGGTTTGAAGCAACGGCTCACTGTGCTGGTGATGGCTATTACTACGAAGAAAAAGAAGGTGAGTTCCACCAACCAGGCACTATTAATTTATTAATCTTTACCAACAAAGCCCTCACCGATGGAGCTTTAACTAAAGCACTCATTACCGTTACCGAAGCCAAAAGTGCAGCCTTTCGGGAAGCAGAGATCAAAAGCCTAATCAGTGGTGCTTATGCCACAGGCACTGCCACTGACGGCGTAATTCTCACCATTGATACTAATGGCGATATCCTAACGGATGCCGGCACATATTCACTCTTCGGTGATACCTTAGCTAAATGTGTACGTCTTGCCATGACGCGTTCTTTTGAAAACATTAAGCGCAAAGCGCTACATGATCAAGCCCTAGCAGAAAGTCAGGCTTAATACTGTTGAAAATAACTTTGTAATTGCTTACAATCAGTTGTTTTAGTGAGTCCTAACATCAATAATAGACGTGCTTTAGACGGCGCCAAGGTATCGCTGACGATAAACCCTGCTCGATTATCACTCGGCATAGTGGATACCATACCATAGCCTGTACGCGAAGCCCGAACGACCGGTATCTCACTATGTTCTAAAATTTGTTGAATTTTCTCAGGTAAAATACCATGACCAAGCCCTGCGATGACTAAACCGCGGGGCTTTCCTTGTAATACCCGATGAATTAAATCAGACTCAATGCCCCCATATAAAGTAATTAATTCTACTCTTGGTAACTCATCAACTGTTAAAGGCGCAAATTCACTATGCGCAGTATGTTTTCTCAATGACTGATAATAAAAATGGGGTGCCCCCGCTTGAATAAAGCCAACATGGCCAAAGAAATCATTACCAAAAGCATTTACATCGGTCGTATGACGTTTTACAACCTCACGAGCACAATTAATCGTCCCATTCAAAGTGACCAAAACGCCTTGCCCTACGGCCTGTGGCGAACGAGCGACTTGCACGGCTTGCAGTAGATTAAGGGGCCCATCCGCGCTAATAGCTGTGGCTGGTCGCATAGCACCTACCATCACAATCGGTTTCACCGTGCGAACTGTTAAATGAAGAAAATAAGAACCTTCTTCTAATGTATCGGTGCCATGTGTAATCACTACAGCGGCCACATCTTCACGGTCTACATAGGCCTGCACAGTATGTGCTAATTTAGCCCAAATAGACAGTGTCATATCGGAACTATCTATATTACACAGTTGATGGCTTTCAAAAGGTCCATAGCCTTCTACACCAGGTACTGTAGCTAACACTTGGTCAATACTTAATTCACCTGCTTGATAGCCCGTTAAATCTTCAGCAGAACCACTTTGGCCGGCAATCGTACCCCCGGTTCCAATGACAACAATTTTTTTGTCATATACCATAGCGTAACCTCCTCTATGTTTACAGTTTTTTCACATCTATTATAACAAAGATTACTTCCTACTGGCTATGCAAAGAGGGGATTTTCTCTACCGGTCTCCATATAAACTATGCAAGATTTTTATTACAAATTCTCGTAAATATGGTACTATTAAGATATGAAAATATTGTATAAACAATTGGTAACCCTATTTTAAAAACGAGGTGTAACTATGAGCGCAACAAAAGTATTAGAGTTTTTTAAAGCAATGAACCAAATTCCTCGTGGCTCCGGCAACGAAAAAGGTGTAAGTGACTGGCTCGTACAATTCGCCAAAGATCGCCAACTTGAAGTAGAACAAGATGCAGCGAATAATGTAATTATCCGCAAACCAGCCACACCAGGCTACGAAAATAAACCAAGCATTATCCTGCAAGGTCATATGGATATGGTGTGTGAAAAAAGTGATGCTTCTACTCATAATTTCTTGACAGATCCAATTGAATATATTGTAGACGGTGAATGGCTACATGCCAACGAAACAACGCTAGGCGCTGATAATGGTATCGCCGTTGCTATGTCATTGGCTATCCTTGATTCTGACACTATTGCTCATGGTCCCTTAGAATGTCTCTTTACCACGGCCGAAGAAACAGGCATGGATGGTGCCTTAGCTATTAAGGAAGGCCAAACTAACGGCCAATATCTATTAAATATTGATACTGAAGTAGAAGGTGAATTCGTTGTAAGTTGTGCAGGTGGTTGCCGTGTCGATGTAGAAATTCCTCGCCTTCGCGACAATCGCGACTCCCAATTTACCAAAGCACTAACCTTGACAATTAGCGGATTTTTAGGTGGCCACTCAGGCATCGAAATCCATAAAGAACGAGCTAATGGCAACCAGATCCTAGGCCGTTTACTTTATGAATTAGCTAGCCAATACAATTTCCAATTAGCATCTTTCACTGGTGGCACTAAACATAATGCCATCCCTCGGGTTGGTTCGGCCACGATTCTCTTGAAAGAAGCCGACGTAAAACCAGTAACGGATTGGATTCAAGCCAAAGTCAAAGCTTATCGTAGCGAATATACCCCACAAGATGAAAATATCGATATCCTCATTAGCGACTCTGAATTACCAGATACAGTTTATGGTGGGGACACAGCTGAATCTTTATTAACATTCTTATATTTAGCACCTAATGGCGTATTCGCTATGAATCATTCCTTAGAAGGCTTAGTAGAAACAAGTAACAACGTCGCTATCGTAGAAGAATTAGAACACAATATTCACCTTCTCATTTCTATTCGTAGCTTATCTGCTAGCTCGCTCGATTTCTTAACTAAAAAAATCCAATTATTGGCTAGCACGCTAGGTTTACCTGTTAAAATTGCCGGCGCTTACCCAGCTTGGGAATATGAACCAGGTAGTCCACTTGAAGAACAAGCTATTGCCATCTATGAAAAGGTTACTGGCGAAAAACCAAAGGTAACCGCTATTCATGCAGGTCTAGAATGTGGTCTCTTAAAGGCTGTTATGCCTAAGACTCAAATGATTAGCTTTGGCCCAACCATTACTCACGCTCATACGCCTCAAGAACGATTACACTTACCTTCAGTAGAACATATCTATGAATATCTAAAAGTATTATTGAAAGAATTACATTAATCGTATTTCAAAATAAGAATTTAATATTTAACACACAATAAAAACAGTCCCTCTGTGACTACTAAGCTAACAAATAGCTAAGGTCGTTACAAGAGGGACTATTTTGTCCTGCAAGCCAGTGTTTATATTTCACTACAATTAATTATATCCTCTATTTTATCAAGCTATTTAATCTTTAATTCGTAGTCCTTTATCATTAGGTGCCAAAATCTCAATATCTTCTCCTGCCTCTCGCCGTTCTTCAATAAGTTTTGTCCCCCAATCAGACATAGACTCTAAAATATGTCGTAAACTACGCCCCCGTTCTGTTAAACTATATTCAACACGAAGTGGTACTTCATTATATACTTCACGATGGATGATGCCGGCCTTTTCAAGCTCTCTCAAATTCAACGTTATACCAAAGAATTCATTGATAGAGAAGGAAAATTCACATTATCTTTCTTTGCTAAAGAGTTTAAACGTCAATTAGCCTATTTAGGTACTTCATTCTGGTCGTGACAAAGATAAAGTAGCCTTTCTTTTTCTACATCTGTTCATCAATAATCAGCGTCGTAAAGAAGGGCTACCTTTATATATGCTCTTAGTATAATTGTAAAAATATTCTATTCATTATCTTGTGTAGCTTTCCAATCATCGACTAGTTTAGCTGTCGCTTGGTTGCAGTCTTTATACACTACATCAATTTTATAGTCTAATAATTTTAGACATTCTTGAATCTCTTCCATTTTTTCTAACAAATGATCTCTCGTTTCAACCAAAATATCGCGACGAGCTTCTTGCGTATGATTGCCTTCAATGGCTAATTTCACATACTCCACAATACTCTCTAAAGGCACGCCCGCCTTTTTAAAACAAAGTACAAATTCAAGCCATTTAACGGTAATTTCGTCAAAATCACGAATCCCAGAAACCGTACGTGATACTGCCGGGATTAAGCCAATTCGTTCATAATAACGCAATGTATCGGTTGTAATGTTAAATTGTTCAGCCACTTCTTTAATTGTCACTATATCATCTCCTTATGATAGGTAAATTACTTATATTACACAACGCAATAACTAATTTAATAGTGTCCGTCCTTGGATGAAACTTTCCTATTCAAAATTTCCCGATTCAATATAATATTAATATTTCTTACTTTATTTTAATACTTAGAGCTAACTTCAAGTCAAGCAAAAAGTGACTATAACTAAATGCTAATTATTCAACATTTATGTTATAGTCACTGTTACACTTATGTCAATTATTACTCATCAAAATCTATTAATACCACCAGTATTCCGTATAAACGTATGGATTTTTATTAGTGGCTATCTGTTTATACGTGTTCCAAAGCTTGTGCCAAGTCATCGATTAAGTCCTCCACGTTTTCAATTCCTACGGAGATACGAATCATATCTGGTGTTACGCCTGCTGCCTTTTGCTCCGTTTCATTAAGTTGCGCATGCGTGGTACTGGATGGATGAATAACCAAGGATTTAGCATCGCCTACATTGGCAAGATTTGAAAAAATTTGAAGTTCATCAACAAATTTAATGCCTTCTTCTTTACCGCCTTTAATGCCGAATGTAAAAATAGAACCAACACCCTTTGGATAGTATTTATCAGCTAACGTTTTATATTTACTGTCTTTTAATTCTGGATAGTTAACCCAGGCTACTTTAGGATGATTAACCAAGAAATCAATAATTTTACGAGTATTTTCTACGTGGCGTTCTACACGCAAGGATAATGTTTCAATGCCTTGAAGGATTAACCAAGCTGCTAGTGGTGTTAAAGCAGCCCCTGTATCACGAAGTAATTGAGCTCGTACTTTTACAGTAAATGGAATTGGTAAATCCGCATATACAAGGCCATTATAGTGAATATCTCCAGCCACAAAATCAGGATAACGACCACTTGCTTTATAATCAAATTTGCCGCTTTCTACAATGACACCAGCAATTGTTGTACCATGACCACCTAAGAATTTAGTGGCAGAATGAACAACTACGTCAGCCCCATGTTCAATTGGGCGAATAAGATATGGTGTGCCAAACGTATTATCAACGATTAGAATAATACCATGTTTATGGGCAATGTCAGCAACAGCTTGAATATCAATAAGGTTAATGTTAGGATTACCAATAGATTCAATATAAATAGCTTTTGTTTTATCGTCAATGGCCTTTTCATACGCCGCTAAATCATCAGGATCAACAAATTTAGTGGTAATGCCAAAACGTGGTAATGTAGAGCTAAATAGGTTATAGGTACCACCATATAATGTAGAGGCCGCTATAATATTGTCGCCAGCGCCAGCTACATTCTCAATGGCATATGTAATTGCTGCCGAACCAGAACCAACGGATAAGGCACCGACGCCACCTTCTAAAGCCGCTACACGTTTTTCAAGTACATCATTAGTTGGTGTACCAAGACGAGAATAAATAGCTCCTGGATCACGAAGGGCAAAACGGTCAGCCGCTTGTTGTGCATCTTTAAAGACATAACTTGTAGTCTGATGAATTGGTACTGCCCGCGCACCGGTTTCATCGATTACTTGACCTTCATGTAATTGAATTGTTTCAAATTTGTACTGTTTGTTGTTGCTCATAATAAAATCTCTCCTTTTTCTCTCCGTCGGTTTCTCACGCCGACAATACCTAATCTCTCAATTTTACGGCATCTCTCCAGCTAGGCTATCATTGAAGATGCTCTTTTTAATTATAAAATAATAATAAACTTAACTCATTCACGATGAAGCCGTTGACGCTTCATTTTTTTTATTTGCTCAATAATATAAGGTGTTTCTTGATATACATAATAATTGAGCCAATTAGTAAATAATAAAGTCCCCGTGGACCGCCAACGTACAATAGGTGCTTTTTTAGGGTCATCATCTGGATAATAGTTTTCAGGTACCGCTATATCAAGCCCAAGTCCCCTATCACGTTCATACTCGCGTTGTAATGTATCACGATCATACTCTGAATGGCCAAAAACAAAAATATGTTTATTATCTAAACTACGTACGATAGCAGCTCCCGCTTTTTCAGAAGCAGCTAATATTTCGAGTTGTTTATTAGCCTTAATTTTATCAATAGGCACTGTGGTATGACGTGAATGAGGCATATAAAATACTTCATCCATACCACGCAACAACATAGGTTGCGTATTCAACACTTCATTCTCAAAAACTCCAAATAACTTACTTGGCAATAATTCCTTGTTAATTCCGAAGTGATAATATAAACCAGCTTGAGCCCCCCAGCAAATATACAAAGTGGAATATACATGATCTTCACTCCAGTCCATAATTTGCGTCAACTCTTGCCAATAATTAACCTCCTCAAACGACATTAATTCAATAGGTGCACCTGTAATAATCATACCATCAAAGTACTGCTCTTTAATTTCATCAAAGGTTCGATAAAACGAGCTCAAATGATATTCTGAAGTATGTGCCGCTTTATGTGTCACCATATGTAACAAGGTAATGTCTAATTGCAACGGTGTATTACTTAAGGCTCTTAATATTTGTGTTTCTGTAATTTCCTTAGTAGGCATTAGATTCACAATTAAAATTTGTAGTGGCCGAATATCTTGTGATTCTGCTCTTACCGTGTCCATGACGAATATATTTTCATCTGCCAATCGGGCAATGGCTGGCAAATCTTTTACCACCGTTATGGGCATTGCTACATCGCCTCCCCTATACCTAAACTCTCTACTTTCTCAATCCCCTACAGTTCTCTCTTTTTCTCAACTTTGTGTAAAACTCATTCTCAATACATAACAATAGGTAATCCTTGCATCGCAAAAGGTCTCTCACCTCTTTTGCTTCGCTATTAACAGTCAATACAGGTATAAAAAAACATCCTCTATTCACCACTGTGAACAAGGACGTTATAAACGTGTTACCACCTTGATTTAGTCAAGTCTCACAACTTAACCCTCAACCAGTACGTCTTACTAAACTGATACCTAAGATTATACTGTGGCATTATAACGGTTGCATCCGCCGAGACTAAAGCTTTCGCATTCCACCTCGGATACTCCAAGACCATTTTCCTCGCATTCTTTTGCATCCCTTTCCACCTTACGGGACTCTCTGTGCCAACGCCCTACGAATACTTATCTCTTCCTCGTCAATTCTGTATTTACCTGTTACCGATGTTGTATCGATGTGACTACTATACCAGCCCTCAAAAAAACTGTCAACAGAGTTTTTACACTATTCTCTTGTAAATGGACATTATGAGAGCTATTCCTTAGACACATATGACGCTCCCCATTTTACCTTTATAACCCTTAATCCTATATATAGTCTGGGGTATTCACTACCCCTTTCAGTAAATGAGTAAAATTTGATATAGCCCTAAACTATAACAAACCACAAACAACAACTATAAAGTTGTCCACTGTACAAATAACAAAAAAGGAACTGTCTATATCATTCTAACACTAGAATAGAATATACACAGTTCCTCAAATCATTAATTTTACTCAACGTATCAACAAGTAAAATTTAGCCAACTTTATTTTTAATGTCTAAGCGAAGTAAAGAACGTTGTAAGGCTAATCGTGCACGATCAAAATCTATATCAGCACTTTTACTATGTAACCGTTCTTCCGCTCTCGCTTTTGCCCGTTTTGCCCGTTCCACATCAATATCTTCTGGCAGTTCACAGTTTGGCGTCACAATGGTTACGGAATTATCTTTAATTTCCAAGAAGCCACCAAAATTAGCCAAATATGTTTTTTTACCATCTGTAGTATCAATACGTAATGGCGCAATTTCTAATGCTGCCACTAAGTTAGCATGGCGTGGTAAAATCCCTAAATCGCCAAGCTCAGTCCGAGCTACAATAAAGCTAACTTCACCTGTATAGACTGTTGAATCAGGAGTAATAATATTCAAATGCATAGTTTTACCACTACTCATGAATTATTCCCCCTTCTCCAACAATTCCTTTCCTTTTTCAACCGCTTCATCAATCGTGCCGACCATATAGAACGCATTTTCAGGTAAATTATCATGCTTACCTTCTAAAATTTCTTTGAAACCACGTAAAGTTTCTTTTAATGGTACATATTTCCCTGGCGAACCAGTAAATACTTCAGCTACGAAGAATGGTTGGCTGAGGAAACGTTGAATTTTACGAGCACGTGCTACTATTAATTTATCTTCTTCAGACAATTCTTCCATACCAAGAATCGCAATAATGTCTTGCAAGTCTTTGTATTTCTGCAATACTTCCTGCACACCACGGGCAATCTTATAATGTTCTTCGCCTAATACTAGTGGATCAAGAATACGACTCGTAGAGTCTAATGGATCCACAGCTGGGTAAATACCAATTTCTGCAATAGAACGGGATAATACAGTCGTAGCATCCAAGTGAGCAAACGTAGCCGCTGGTGCTGGGTCAGTTAAGTCATCGGCTGGTACATATACAGCTTGTACAGACGTAATAGACCCTTCTTTAGTCGATGTAATACGTTCTTGGAGCGCTCCTACGTCATTAGCCAAAGTTGGCTGATAGCCTACGGCCGATGGCATACGACCAAGTAAGGCCGATACTTCAGAACCAGCCTGAATAAAACGGAAAATATTATCTACGAATAACAATACGTCCTGTTTCTGTACGTCACGGAAGTATTCTGCCATAGTCAAGCCTGTCAAAGCAACGCGCATACGAGCTCCTGGTGGCTCATTCATCTGGCCATATACTAATGCAGTTTTAGAAATAACGCCAGATTCCTTCATTTCATTCCAAAGGTCATTCCCTTCACGGGTACGTTCACCTACACCGGAGAATACGGAATAACCACCATGTTCAGTCGCAATATTATGTATTAATTCCATAATTAATACAGTCTTACCTACACCAGCACCACCGAACAAACCGATTTTACCACCTTTTACATACGGTGCAATCAAGTCAACAACTTTAATCCCTGTTTCAAGAATTGTTGTTTCTGGTGCTAAATCATCAAATTTAGGTGCTGGGCGATGAATTGGCCACATTTCAGCAGATTTCACTGGTGTATCATCATGGTCAACGGTTTCACCTAACACGTTAAAAATACGGCCAAGCACGCCATCCCCAACGGGCACAGAAATAGCAGCACCCGTATCGACTGCTTCCATACCACGAGTTAGGCCATCGGTAGAGCTCATAGCAACGGCACGAACCGTGTCGTCCCCTAAGTGTTGCATAACTTCAACTACAATCACTTCGTCTTTACCAGATTCGCTTGTCTTTTTAATATGTATTGCGTTGTAAATAGCTGGTAAGTTCCCGGCCGTAAAAAGAACGTCAACTACTGGTCCAATGACCTGTACAACTTTACCTATATTATTACTCATTTAAGAGGTCTCTCCTCCTTTGTAGTTACCCTATTGCAAGGCATTTGCGCCGCCCACAATTTCCGAAATCTCGTTTGTAATGCCAGCTTGGCGTAATTTATTGTATTCCAAATTCAATGTACTAATTAATTCACCTGCATTATCGGTTGCGGACGTCATAGCCGTCATACGAGCACCAAGCTCACTAGCAGAAGCCTGCAATAATGCATTATACATAGTAATTTCTAAATATTTAGGTAACAATTGATTGTAAATAGTTTCTACATTTGGCTCATAAATATATAACTCATTTAATTCGCCTTCCACATGACTTTCGGTTTCAATGGGCAATAATTTAAGACTTTGCACATTCTGGGTTAAGGAGTTAACAAAATGTGTATAAATCAAAATCACCTCATCCACAGCACCCTCTAAAAATAATTTCGTAGCTTCTTGCACGATTTGACGAGCATGGCTATATTCAGGCTTATCAGAAAACCCTACATGGGAATGAGTAATGCCATAATGATGATACTGTAGAAAATCAGTGGGTTTACGACCTACTGTAATGGTTTCAAAAGCAGATGCCTCTTTACCTTCAGTCGCTTGCAAAAAGAATTTAATCAAATTACTAGTGTATGCACCAGCTAAGCCTTTATCAGCCCCCACCAAGATATAACAAGTACGATTTACTTCACGCACCTGCATCAATGGATAAGTGGCTAATACTTCACTATCTAATGTACTCGCTACATTATTAAGAATCTGACCTAGTTTTTCCGCATATGGTTCTGTAGATTTAGCTTTGGTTTGTGCACGGCGCAATCGAGCAGAGGCCACCATTTTCATGGCTTTTGTAATCTGCTGCGTATTCGACACACTTTTAATGCGTTTACGCAAATCTTGTGCACTACTCATACCCCTATGCCTCCTCGGTAATTAAGTGATGGGATTCCCCAAAAGCTTTAATACATTCTTGAATTGCTTTTTTCAATAATTCTTCTGTTGCTTCATCTAATTTTTTAGAAGACGCAATATTCGTTAAAATTTCACTATAATTACCATGTACATAGCGTAATAATTCAGCTTGGAATACTGGTACATCAGCTACTTCAATAGTAGCAAAATAGCCATTAATCCCTGCATATAAACATACAACTTGTTCTTCAACTTTTAGTGGTGAATATTGTGGTTGTTTCAGCATTTCTGTCAAACGCTCACCACGATCAAGTTGTGCTTTTGTCGATTTATCAAGGTCAGAACCAAACTGAGCAAAAGCCGCTAATTCACGATATTGTGCTAAATCAAGACGTAATTTACCAGCTACTTGCTTCATAGCTTTAATCTGAGCACTACCGCCTACACGTGATACAGATAAACCAACGTCAACTGCTGGTCGAATACCTGAATAGAACATATCGGTGCCAAGGAAAATCTGACCATCCGTAATAGAAATTACGTTTGTAGGAATATAAGCGGATACGTCACCAGCCTGCGTTTCAATAATAGGCAACGCAGTAATAGAGCCGCCCCCTAATTCATCAGATAATTTAGCAGCTCGTTCTAATAGACGAGAATGTAAATAGAACACGTCACCAGGATATGCTTCACGTCCTGGTGGACGACGAAGTAATAAACTCATGGCACGATAAGCCGCTGCTTGTTTGGATAAATCATCATATACACAAAGTACATGTTTGCCTTGATACATAAAATGTTCGCCCATAGCTACACCAGCATATGGCGCAATATATTGCATTGGAGCCCCTTCAGAAGCACCTGCTGATACAACGATGGTGTACTCCATAGCCCCTGCTTCTTGCAATTTTTGAACTACACGGGCTACGGTAGATTCTTTTTGACCAATGGCCACATAAATACAAATTACATCCTGCCCTTTTTGATTCAAAATGGTATCAATAGCAATGGCCGATTTACCAGTACCACGGTCACCGATGATTAATTCACGTTGACCACGACCAATTGGAACCATAGCATCAATCGCTTTTAAACCAGTCTGTAATGGTTCAAATACTGATTTACGGTCAGCAATCCCTGGCGCAGGATATTCAATAGGACGATATCCTTCTGGTGTAATCGCCCCTTTACCATCAATGGGTTGTCCCAAAGCATTAACAACACGACCAATTAACTGATCACCTACTGGCACCTGCATGATACGGCCAGTACGTCGCACTTGATCGCCTTCTTTAATCAAAAAATCATTACCTAATAGTACAGCCCCTACATTGTCTAACTCTAAGTTCTGTACCATACCATATACACCATGAGGTAATTCTAATAATTCACCTGCCATGGCCTTTTCAAGACCGTAAATATGTGCAATACCATCGCCTACTTCAAGCACAGTACCCACATCATCAACGTTAAGTTCCACATCGTAGTCCTGAATCTGCTGTTTAATTATGGCAGTAATTTCTTCAGGCTTCATTTTCATACTTAACCATTCACCCCAATCTCTGTTGTATCGGATTTAAGCAAATGTTTCTTCAAGTCTTCCATACGACGTAACACGCTTGCATCTATACGCGTATCACCAATTTGGACAATAAACCCACCAACAATAGTAGGATCGACTTTAACAGTAAAAACATATTGCTTACCTGTAATTGCTTTTAATTTATCTGCCAACTGTGTATATACTTCTTCTGGCATAGCTTGACTCACTGTAACGGTAGCTGCAAATATACCACGTGCTTCCCGCGCTTTATTAATAAATTCTGCAATAGTAGCTTGAATATACCGTATGCGCCCTCGTTTCACCATGATATATAAGGTGTTTAATGCCATTTTATGAATCGCCTGACCAAAAATTTTAGTCAAAATATCACATTTGGCTTGTGCTTCTAGGGCAGGGTACAACAACAATGTGCCTAATCCAGGTTGCGTATCCATAACTTCTTTTACGTAGGAAAGATCCGTTTCCATTTGTTCAAGGATTTGCTGTTCCTGCGCCAATTCAAAGATAGCGGTACTGTATTTATCTGTTACAATGTTTTCGCTCATACCAATCACCCTAATGCTTTACTGTCAAGCTTTGCAATGGCTTCTTTTACAAGATCCACATTAGCTTGACTATCCATATTTTTAGCCACAAGTTTGCCAGCAATTGCTACCGATAAGGTAACCATGTCTTCACGCATTTTTTCTAATGCTTTGGCTTGTTCACGGGCAATTTCATTACGAGCTTCTTCTTTTTCACGTACTAGCTGTTCTTTTAATTCCTTAATTTGAGCTTGCGTATTACGCTCTGCTATCTGAGTTGCTTTTTCAACAATAGCTTGTGCTTCTTTACGAGCATTAGCCAATTGCGCCTCATACTCTTTACGAGTCGCTTCTGCTGATTCTAAAGTAGCTTGAGCATTCGCTAAATCGCCTTCAATCTTTTTGCGTCGAGCTTCCATAACGCCAACTAAAGGTTTAAACGCAAATTTCGCTAAAATCGCCACTAAAATAAAGAAATTGATAAATTGAACCAGCAATGTACCGTTTATTTCTACCAACGGCGTAACCCCCTCTTAAACTTGGAATTATAACTTGCCTTGTTGTATTCGTTCAATTTAAAAATCAGCCAATTATAGTTTTCCGATAACTACATCCGTGAATACAAGAACGATGGCAATAACTGTTGCAATGATTGGAATAGATTCGATCAAACCAATGGAAATAAATAAATTAGTCATGATCTTACCAGCCATCTCAGGTTGACGAGTCATCCCTTCAAATGCTTTACGAACTGCCAACGCATCACCAAAAGCAGCTGCCAATGCGGCCAAACCAGCTACTAAACAAGCACTGAAAACACTCACTGACAATAAGATTGCTTTTTCCATAATAAAATTCCTCCTAAAAATGTAATTAATACTATCTAATACTGACTCAATTAGATTGTAAAACTATGGTGATTAATGTTCTTCTGAAACCGCCATTCCTAAATAGGATGTTACTAAGATAGTAAATACAAAGGCTTGAATAACACCAACAAAAAGACTAAACACAATCCAGATGATTGGTGTTAAGTACGGTGCCAAACCATTTAACAATTCCAACACAATTTCACCGGCCACAATGTTCCCAAATAGACGGAAACTAAGGGTAATCGGTTTAGAAATTTCTTCCATCAGATGGAAAATTACGAAAACGGCAAACGGTTGAAAGAAATGCTTAAAGTAAGCAGGCCCTTTGATACGTGCCCCAATAACCCAAATACTAAACGAACTAGCCAACGCCAGCCCTAACGTCGTATTCAAATCATTAGTAGGCGATACCAAGATATGTGGGCTTGGTATTAATCCCAATTCATTACTTACTAAGATAAAGAAAAAGAACGTAAATAGTAGCGAACTTACCTTATTAAAGTGCTTACCTAAAGGACCTTTCAACTGGTTGCCAATAGCTTCTAATATAAATTCCACAACATTCTGAACTCCTGTGGGAACCATGTTAACTTGTCGCGTAGCAAAAAAGGCAATGACAATAAGAATACCAAATACAATCCAAGTCATATATAAAGTATCCATATTAAACGCCATGCCCCACATGTGAACAACGGTATGGTTACCGGTATGTAACTCCATAAGGTTCACCTCCTTTCATGAAATTTAGCTACTATTTATCTGAATTTGCGAGTATATACTAAATTAAACTATTCCAACCATTCTGCATATTATAGCGAATACGCTCTATAATAGACAACGGTCGCCATGCCAGTAAACCTATCATATAAGCTACAAATGGAAAATTCTCAAACAAAAAGGCCGCTAATATAGTTCCAACAGCAACTAATGTCAATCTCACTGCTGAGCCTGCCTTGGTTGCCTTTTCTATCACACGAATATCCTTATGACGAACTCGATAAATCCATAAACCTAAAATAAATAAATACAAAAAGTTGATGCCACAGCCCCAAAGCCAACCTAGAATATATCTTTCTAAATCTAAAACTTCTAGTAACAACATAATACTGATTGTAGTAAAAAACAAATAGGCTGCCATACGCTTTAAAAATTCGACAAAATCCGCCATGTTCAATCCCCTTTCAGGAAACTACTCTCAAATATAAAGAGTATAAGCCACCTAAACCTCCTACAATGCCTCCTATTAGAGTGCCCCACGGCGATACATCAAATAGATAATCTATGCCACGCCCCATTGCTATACACCCTAAAATAGATACAAGCAAGGAAAACCCTGCTGATAATGCTACATTTAAAGCTTTTAAAGTAGTGGAATCCAGTCGTTTCATAGAATCACCTACACTTTGTTAACTGCTAAGTTATTTACTCTATTATACTATCTATTTCAAGTATAAAATAGACAAATACAACATTCACTAAATTATAACATTTTGCCATAAGTTTATCCAATGCGCCTATTACAACTATATTTTTCTTATTTTTTGACTCATTATATATTTAAATAGAACGCCTCAAACAAAATCTATTTTTTTCTATATAAAGAAAAGTCTACATAATGCTATTCTCACCAATGATAGCTGTCAAAAAATACTAAACAGACAACAAAAATATTAATATCTGTAATATATTTTTATAATCACATTACGCTATTTCAATCATGACTCACAAGAATAATAACGGCTTATTTTTCTTCATTTTGTATAAATTAATATAGCTGTTAAAGCAAGTAGCACGCACTTCTTAGAACTAACAAAGAACACTCTATTAGTAAGTCTACTAATAGAGTGCACTTTACTTAAACCACTAATAACCAAACCGACTTGGTTTCTTGCCGCTCTGCAAGAATTCATAACGTAATGCTTCTACAATACGTTGTGATGCAATCCCATCCCCATAAGGATTAACGGAATTAGCCATCACATCATAGGCTTCTTTGTCAGCTAACAAGCGATAAGCAGTTTCATATACTGTATTTTCATCAGTTCCTACTAAGCGAACCGTACCAGCTGTCACCGCTTCAGGCCGTTCCGTCGTATTACGCAATACAAGCACGGGTTTACCTAAAGCCGGCGCTTCTTCTTGAATCCCGCCCGAATCAGTCATCAACAAATAGGAGCGGGCCATTAAATTAGCAAACGGTTCATATTCTAAAGGATCAATTAAATGCACCCGTGCTACATCGCCTAATTCTTCCTTAACAATACTGCGTACTTTTGGGTTCTTATGGACAGGGAATACTACTTCAATATCGGTAAAGGCATCTACTAAACGGCGGATTGCTTTATACACATGACGCATAGGTTCCCCTAAGTTTTCACGACGATGTGTCGTTACTAACACAATACGACGATTTTTATAATCTAACGTATTCAATAACTCTTCTTCAAATTGATAGCCTTCTTTAACTGTCGTTTGTAAAGCATCAATAACAGTGTTACCTGTCACATATAAATGGGCAGAACTAACATTTTCCTTCATCAAGTTCTTCTCGGCACTAGATGTAGGAGCAAAATGATAGGTAGCTAACGAGCCTGTTAATTTACGATTCATTTCTTCTGGGAATGGCGAATAAATATTACCAGTTCGCAAACCAGCTTCTACATGACCTACTGGAATTTCTTGATAGAACGACGCCAAGGCCCCAGCAAAGGTTGTAGTCGTGTCACCATGCACTAATACTACATCTGGTTTCGCTTCTGTCAACACATCTTTAAGACCTTCTAAGGCACGAGTTGTCACATCATATAAAGTCTGACCTTGACTCATAATATTCAAATCATAGTCAGGAGTGATAACAAATAAATCTAATACCTGATCAAGCATTTCCCGATGTTGCGCGGTAACAGTTACGATGGACTCCATGTCAGGAGCCGCCTCCAATGCTTTCACTACAGGTGCCATTTTAATCGCTTCTGGCCTTGTTCCAAAGACTGTCATTACTTTTAACATACATTACCTCCCATAAATCGCTAGCCCACAGATATCATCCCTGTATGCTAGGAAGGCGCCTGTACAATCCGTACAAGCGCTCGTAGATTACCGTCTATTTGTAACTGCTTTTTCCTTAGCTACTACTTCATCCTTAGCAATCATACCAAGTTTCGTAGCAATAAACACACAAATACACAAAATAGCTAACACTATGGCAATGCCAACTAAAATATTTACTTTCGCTAATAAAATAGCTACGTAGCCTAGCAAAGCTGTCACGGCATACATCAACAATACAGCTTGTTTCTGTGATAAACCTAAGGCCAATAAACGATGATGCATATGACCTTTATCTGGTTTAAACACTGGCCGCCCATTAATTTTACGACGAATAATCGCAAAGGTCGTATCTAAAATAGGCAAGCCTAATACAATAACAGGAACTACCAAGGAAATAGTAGCCGCTGTTTTAACAGCCCCCATCACTGAAATAGTAGCCATCGTATAGCCTAACAGCATACTGCCTGTATCGCCCATAAAAATCTTAGCAGGGTTAAAATTATAGCGCAAGAAACCACAAGCGGCACCGGCTAAAGCTAAGGCAATGCACGCCAAATCTACCTGTCCCATTTGCCATAGCACCGTAAAAATAGCCATGCAGGAAATTAACGAAATCCCTGCTGCCAGGCCATCTAACCCATCAATTAAATTAACAATATTGGTAAACCCAACAATCCAAAAGATAGTCAAAGGAATCGAAAAGATGCCTAAATAAAAGACATGCCCCCAAGGATTAGTAATAAATTCTACTTGATTACCAAAGGCCACGACTACAGCAGCCGCTAAAATTTGGCCTGTCAATTTTGTTTTAGGACCAATTTGTTTCACATCATCCCATATACCTACAGCAACTAAAACGAGCGAGCCCACTAAGAGCCCCATTTCAGCGCTTAAATCATCTACGGAATAAATAACGGAAACCATATAGCCAATATAGATGGCTAAGCCACCTAAGCGAGGTATAGCTCCATGATGCACCTTACGCGCATCTGGTTTATCCATAGCCCCAATATTAATCGCCAACTTTTTAATCAGCGGTGTAATCGCATACGTAATGACTAAAGCAATTATGAATGCCCACACGTACACCGTCATTACTGCACCTCCTCGTGCTTGTCCTTAGTTTGTAAGACTGCGAATAGGTGCTGGAATGCGTCCACCTCGTTGGATGAACTCTTCTGCCCCAAACGGACTTACTTCAATAATTGGGCAATACCCCAATAAACCACCAAATTCAACCATATCCCCTACTGTTTTACCAGGTACTGGAATAAGACGAACGGCAGTCGTTTTATTATTAATCATACCAATAGCTGCTTCATCGGCAATAATAGCAGAAATAGTAGCCGCTGATGTATCTCCTGGCACAGCAATCATATCAAGCCCTACCGAACATACACAAGTCATCGCTTCTAACTTATCTAAACTCAAACTACCTACGGAAACAGCATCAATCATGCCTTTATCTTCACTAACAGGAATAAAAGCACCACTTAAACCACCTACATGAGAAGAAGCCATGAGGCCTCCTTTTTTGACAGCATCATTGAGCAATGCTAAGGCTGCTGTTGTACCATGAGCCCCACAGGAGGTAATACCCATTTCCTCTAATACATGCGCTACGGAATCACCCACAGCAGGCGTAGGAGCTAGTGATAAATCAATAATCCCAAACTGCTTACCTAATCGCCGTGAGGCTTCCTGAGCCACTAATTGACCAACGCGTGTAATCTTGAAGGCCGTACGCTTAATCGTTTCGGCCACTTCATCAAAAGGTCGTCCACGCACAGCTTCTAAAGCATGCTTGACAACCCCTGGACCACTGACACCAACGCTAATCGTTGTATTACCTTCTGTGACACCATGGAACGCTCCTGCCATGAAAGGATTATCTTCGACAGGATTACAAAAAATGACAAGCTTAGCACACCCAAATGCATCACGGTCTGCTGTTAGCTCTGCTGTCTGTTTTACAATTTGCCCCATTTCAGCAACAGCATCCATATTGATGCCTGCTTTAGTAGAGCCAATCCCTACCGAACTACACACTAAATCAGTCGTTGCCAACGCTTCTGGAATGGATGCAATCAAACGATGATCCCCTTCCGTATAGCCTTTGCTAACGAGAGCAGAAAAACCACCAATAAAGTTAACCCCTACTGCTTTAGCCGCTTTATCAAGCGCTTCTGCTACTGGTACATAACTTTTTAAATCGCTGCCCGCTGCCACTAGAGAAATTGGCGTAACGGCCACCCGTTTATTAATGATAGGCACACCGTACTCCTGAGCAATGGCTTCGCCAGTAGCCACTAGATGTTCAGCTTCTTTAGTAATGTGATCATAAATGCGCGTGCAAAGAGTCTTGCCATCTGAAGCAGCACAGCCTAGAAGGCTAATCCCCATAGTAATGGTACGCACGTCCAATTTATTATCACGAATCATTTGGTTAGTTTCAATAATATTCTCAATACTTAACATAATACCACCTACCCTACGCGGTGCATGCTAAGAAATATATCCGCATGTTGTGCCTTAATTTGAACGCCTAACTGTTCCCCTTCGACAGTTAATGCTTCTTGTACCTTTTGGAGGGCCGTTGGTTCTTTCGTTTCACACATCATAATCATATTAAAGATACCATCTAAAATAGTCTGATTTATGGATACAATATTTACATTATTTTCAGCTAGCACAGCAGCCACCCGAGCAATAATCCCCACTCGGTCTATCCCTACTACAGTTACAACTAATTTCATGTGATTCACCTTTTCCTTAATACCTAATTCAACGTTTCTCTCTGTATTTCAATAATGTTATATTATATCACACTTTATTTTACAATTCTACCGTGCAGTAACCTCGTTTACAAGGTCTTGACCTGCTTTTAGCAAAGATTTTAAGGCGTCTTCGCCATTGAAACTTTCTGCATATACTTTGTATAAATCTTCCGTACCTGACGGACGAGCTACTAAAAAGCTATTAGCCGTTGTAATGCGCAAGCCCCCCAAGGCATACTCACCATATAAAGAAGTTGTCCGAATAGACTCAATAGGCTCCCCTGCTAATTCCGTAGCCGTTACATCACTAGCCTTTAATTGACTTAACGCTTCCTTAGTCGCTTTAGTGCAAGGCGTGTCAATACGCGTGAAAACAGGCGTACCATATCGCTGTGTTAATGCTTCATACAATTGATCTGGTGTACGCCCTGTAACTGACCACATTTCCATAGCAAGTAAAGCCATAATTATGCCATCTTTGTCAGTAGTCCAAACAGTGCCATCTTTTTTAAGGAACGATGCACCGGCGCTTTCTTCCCCACCAATGCCAATTGTCCCATCGAATAATAAAGAGGCAAAATATTTAAAACCTACGGGCACTTCATAGACAGTAATCTCATTATCGGCACAGAATTTATCCACCATACCCGTGACTACAGCGGTCTTACCAAAGCCCTTGCCAGACCACTGACGATTATAGAATAAGTACGCGCCAGCAGCTACTAAGAAATGATTAGGTGGCATAAGGCCCGCCTTTGTTACAATCCCATACCGATCATAATCAGGGTCATTGCCTACAGCTAAGTCAAATTGGCCAATCTCTTTCACCACATCTGCCATTGCATAAGCGGAAGAGCAGTCCATGCGAACTACCCCATCATGGTCATAAGGCATGAAACTAAATGTAGGATCATATTCATTATTAATAATTGTTAAATCCAACTGGTAGGTATCGCTAATGGCTTCCCAATACGCCATACCACTGCCACCAAGAGCATTAACTAACACCTTTGGTTTTGCTTTGCGAATGACATCAAAATTAATAACATCTTCTAATTCAGCTACATAAAGACCTTTATAATCATATTCCCATTGCAAGGCAGAATCTATTTCATCAATAGCCACGCGGCGAATTCCCTCACCACCGTTTTTAATATACTCATTCGCTTTGGTTTCAATCCATTTCGTAAGGGTCGTATCAGCCGGCCCCCCATTAATAGGATTATACTTAATACCCCCTTGGTCTGGCGGATTATGAGATGGTGTAATGATAATACCATCAGCCTTACCTTGCCCCACTTTATCTTTTAAAAAGGCAGGCACAAAGTCTAAGGCTAATTGTTTATCAATAATCTCATTATAACGAATGATAGCCCGTGAAACGCTAGGCGTTGGCACAAAACCATTTTCCCCATCTACAGCAGCCACTACGCCATTAGCGGCCAATACTTCTAACACCGTTTCAATGGCCGGTTCTGACAATGCATGTGTATCATGACCAACAAAACAAACACCAGTAGCCCCAAATTCTTTACGGCCATCACAGATAGCTTGCGCAATAGCAGCCACATGCAACTCATTGAAACTACCAGCCAAAGATTTACCTCGATGACCTGAAGTTCCAAAGGAAATTCGTTGTTCTTTATTATCATACTGAGGCACTATTTGATAATACGCTTCAATAATAGACTCTAAATCAATCAAATCTTCTGAACGCACCAAAGTGCCTGCTAATGCATGTGCCATAAAAACCTCCATTATTTCATTTATATATCATCAATTAGCTAGCATCTATTAATTAACTAACTAATAACTAACATCTATCATCTATCATCTAACTAAACTCTATCAACGCCTAGTGTGTACGCTTTCACAATGACCTTTCACTAGACTAAGGCGTAAAAGTAAATGCAACCACGTATTACTTACTAATCATTCATCTCTACCCGTGCTCGAATACGCTCAATAGCTTGCTGAGTTTCCGCTTTTGATGGCAAAGTAAAACCTCCGCCAATAACTTCAGCCACATCAGTTACCATTAAAAAAGCCGTCGGATCTTCTTCCTCTACTGCTTTTTTAAGTTTAGCAACCTGCATTAAGCTAACTACTACCAAAATCACCTGCTTATGCTGATGTGTATACGCCCCTTCCCCATTCAAAATAGTGGCGCCACGGCCAATTTGATTAATAATCAAATCACAAATTTTATAAGGTTTATAGGAAATAATAAACACGGCTTTACGTTGATCAAAGCCCACAATAACGCGATTAGTTAACATAGCTGAAATATACAAACTCACCAAAGTAACCGCAGCCGCTTCAATATTAACTACAAAGGCCGCTATCGTCAAAATCACCATATTAATGGCTAGTACAATACTACCAATTTGTAAACCATAATATTTACGAATAATTAGCGCAATAGGATCAAGGCCTCCTGCATTACCGCCTGACCGATATACAGTACCTACCCCAATACCACAAAACAGGCCCCCTAAAATGGCCCCTACCAATGGATCATGCGTCAAATCATAATCTGCTAAAAATCGTAACATATTAATAAACAGCGAGGACACAACTGTACCAAAAATAGTAATCATTACATGCCAACGACCTAGCCAACGGTAGGCTGCATATAAAACGGGAATGTTTAAAAGTAAATTCAATGTACCGACTTGAATGCCCGTTAAATAATACAACATTAAGGCAACCCCACTAATGCCACCACTTACCAATTTATGTGGCACTACAAAGGCATTAATCCCTATGGCAAATAAAAACGTACCCAACGTGACCATAGCCATTACATATAAAGTTGAACTCCACTTTTTAAACATGTCGCCTCCTAATTCTCAATTCGTCTATTTTGCTAGTTTCCCATTAATTTTTAGGGGTTTCTGCAATTGTCCCTTCCGGCGCATCTGGCAACGAATCCCCCATCGCCCCCGACTGCACGGACCGCTCAATAGCCGCATTCACCGATTCAGGGGTAGCCAATGGAATGGTAAAACCTTGACCAATCACTTCCGCTGCATCAGAAATAATCATAAAGGCCGACGGGTCTTCTTTCTGCACCGCTTCTTTTAACTTAGCCACTTGCATTAACCCAACAACAACTAAAATGACCTGTTTATGCTGATGTGTATACGCCCCTTCCCCATTTAAAATGGTCGCCCCACGGCCTAACTGGTGAATAATTAAGTCGCAAATCTTATATGGTTTATAGGAAATAATATAAATAGCCTTCCGTTGATTAAAGCCTACTACTACCTTATTGGTAACCATAGCTTGCACATAAATACTAATAAGCGTAATAGCCGCTGCTTCTACACTAATAACTAAGGCCGCTGCAAATAAAACTAATACGTTAATACCAAAAATAATGCTCCCCATTTGTAAGCCATAATACTTACGGATAATCAGTGCAATAGGGTCCAATCCGCCCGTATTCCCACCAGCTCGATACACAATACCTAGGCCTAAACCGCACATAATACCACCCAGTAATGAACCTACCAACGGATCGGAGGTCAACTGGTATTGCTCCATAAATTCCATAGCATTAATTAAGAAAGATATAACAGCTGTCCCAAATAGTGTTATCATTAAATGCCAACGACCCAGCCAACGATAAGCAGCATACAAAATAGGCACGTTTAATAGCAAGTTTAAGGTACCTACTTGAACGCCCGTTAAATAATATAGCATTAGCGCAATCCCGCTTAAACTACCACTTACTAACTTGTGTGGTACAATAAAAGCATCAATACCAATGGCAAACAATAATGAACCAATCGTTGTCATCACTAAAGCATTCGTTGTTCGGCCCCATTTCAACTGCATAGTTCCTCCTGGAAATTGAAATTTCTCACTTAATAGCGTATAATAAATTGATTAAATATAAAAAATCATTAGGTTAATATTTCTATGTCCATCTTAACCTAACCACCTTATAATTTCAACTACTAAAGCAGTTTCATCTGTAAGTTCATCAGCAAAAAGGAGGCTCCCCATGGAGCAATTAAGCTTCAGTAAAATTAATATTGGTTTGGCCATTCTCAATAAACGCGATGATGGCTATCACAATATCGACACTATTTTTCAATCTATTTATTTAGGTGATTCCATTTACTTTGCCAAACACCACTCCGTAGTTTTTTCTGGCATGGCCCCTGAACTACCTACCTATATGAACGATATGATTCCTTATGACGAATCAAACCTAGCGATGAAAGCCTTGCGAGCTATTCAAGCCTATACAGGTTGCACTACAGGTGGCGCCATCCATTTATTAAAACGAGTGCCTCCAGCAGCTGGTCTCGGTGGTGGTAGCTCCGATGCGGCGGCTATGCTACTGGGCTTAAATAAATTCTGGGATTTACGCCTCACGGAGAAAGAACTCATGAAACTAGCCAACGACTTAGGCTCCGATGTGCCCTTTCTCATGAAAGGCGGCACAGCCCGTGGCACTGGTCGTGGAGAAATACTCAACTATTTACCAACCGACAAACCCCATTGGCTATTAATTGTAAAACCAGAACTATCTGTATCCACAGCCGCAGCCTATAATCGTTTCAACAATCAATCCCAAGTAACGAGTGAAACTATCGATACCGTAGAAAATGCTATGCGTGAAGGAGCTGTCAAAAAAGCCATGCAGCATAGTGGCAATACCTTCGAAGAATTGCTATTCCCACTCCATCCAGAACTCATCACTTGTAAAGACTTTTTCACCAGTCGTGGCTATACAACCATCATGACAGGAAGCGGTCCAACTATGGTCGTCTATCTTGATACAGCCCTTGAAGCCTTAACATTACAAGAAGAAATCAAAAAGGCTGGACATACTTGGTTATCCTTAATTACTAAAACTCACGGTAAGGAGGCATTATCCTAATGAATAAAGATTTAGGGCGCTTACAGCCTATCGTATTAACATCTTACAAACCATTACGTGAAGTCGTATGTGAAACCTTGCGTCAAGCCATCCGTGATGGTATCTTCAAGCCTGGTGAACGCCTCATGGAAGTGCCTCTAGCCGAAGAATTAGGCGTGAGCCGTACGCCAGTCCGTGAAGCCATTCGCAAACTAGAGCTAGAAGGCTTTGTTGTCATGATTCCTCATCGGGGAACTTATGTAGCCGATATTTCCCTCAAGGATATTACCCAAGTCTTTGAAATTCGCTCCGCCCTTGAAGAATTAGCCGCCCAGCTAGCAGCCGAACGAATTACCCCTGATGAAATTGAGTTCTTAGAACGCATGTTGGTAGAAATTGGCACCTTCATGGAACAAAAAAACATGGAAAAAGTAGTTGAAGCAGATATTAACTTCCATGAAGTATTATATAAAGCATCTCGCAATGAACGGTTAGTAGAAATTATTCACAACTTACGAGAACAAACCTTGCGTTTCCGCACAATGTCAATGAATCAACCCGGTCGCTTAGTTAAAACTTGGGAAGAACACCGCATGTTAGTCGAAGCAATTGCTGAACGCAATCCAGCGCAAGCCCGTGAAATTGCACGACTCCATATGGAACACTCCGAACAAGCCTTATTAAAAGGCATGAATATTGACAAACCTTAATAACGTATAGCTCTTTAACAAAAGGGACTGGAGCTTACATAATGAATAATTCTGTATTCATGCTGTAAGCAACAGTCCCTTTTTATGTTCAAATACAAATTCATTTAAAATTCTAAATTTACTTGTTTATCCATCTCTCATGTATTTATATCGAATTTTATTGCTTTATTAACTATATATTTACTATAAACACTAAATAATATATATTTTTTCATTTCGTGTATTTTACTCTATTTTTTAATACTTTCTTAAAGGTAATATGATTTCTTTGTCGAAATCTTACACTATAACACTTTGATATAATTCGATATACTTATTAGCATATCGCTTAAAATCAATTTTATTATGTATTTAGTATAATCACAAGAAAGTGAGATGATTACAAATGACACAACCCGCTTCACCCGCTCCGGTACCTGCTAAGACTCGTTCCCATAGCCAGAACATTGGCTTGATTCTTAGCTTCTTGGTCTTAATCGGTATTCTATGTATTCCTACACCAAGCGACTTATCTACAGCAGGACATCGCATGATTGGCCTTCTTTTCTTTGCTATCGTACTGTGGATAACAAGCGCCGTTTCCTACCCCGTTAGTGCTACCATGCTAACGGCCTTAACAGCCTTACTCTTAGGAACAGCACCCAACATTGATGCCCCTGATAAAATATTAGGCACCAGCAACGCATTAAAGTTAGCCATTTCAGGCTATTCGACACCAGCTTGGGCCCTTGTAGCTGCTGCTATGTTTATTTCCGTAGCCATGACTAAAACGGGGCTTGATCGGCGTATTGCCTTAAATGTATTATCTCGCATTGGCACTAAAACAAGTCATATCTATATCGGTGTTATCTTCACCGGGTTCATTCTTTCCTTCTTCGTGCCAAGTGCCACAGCCCGCCTAGCTTGCTTAGTCCCTATCATCATTGGTATTTTGGATAGTCTAGGTATTAATCGCCAAAGTAAATTAGCAGCCCTACTCGTAGTTGGCGCCACCCAAGCGGATACAGTTTGGAACATCATGGTACAGACTGCGGCGGCCCAAAACTTAGTAGCTGTCGGCTTTATTTCTTCACAGCTTAATACGTCTGTTTCTTGGCTAGATTGGTTACTAGCAGCCGCACCCTATTCATTAGTAATGATCGTCATCTACTACTTCTTATCCATGTGGCTTTTAAAACCAGATGAACATGATTTAGAAGGTTCACAACAAGAACTACAACGGCATCTAAAAGAACTAGGGCCTATGAGCTTTAATGAAAAGAAATTATTAGCCTTATCCCTTATTTTGCTTGGCTTCTGGGCTACTGGTGGTCATTTACACAAATATGACACCTCTACTACCACAATTGTAGCTATCGCTTTATTCTTAATGCCTGGCATTGGGATTATTGATTGGAAATATGCTCAAAGTCGTATTGATTGGGGTTCCATCGTTATGTTCGGCGCTGGCATCAGCTTAGGTACCGCACTTTTAAAAACCAAAGCCGCTACTTGGCTAGCGAACGCCTTTGTTCACATGTTTACCCTTGAAACCTTATCCGTATTCATGTTAATTGGCACGATTACCTTCTTCCTTATCGCGATTCACCTTGGCTTTGCTTCCGCTACGGCCCTAGCTTCTGCGATGATTCCTATTGTCATTTCTATTGTACAAGCCGTGCATATTCCTGGTATCAATCCAGTAGGCCTCACCATGATTGCACAATTCTCCATCTGTTTTGGTTTTATTCTACCAGTTAACTCACCACAAGGTATGGTTGCTTACAGTACCGGTACCTTTGATGTTAAAACTTTCATGAAAACAGGCATTCCTATTACCATCATTGGCTATGCTTTACTGGTAGTCTACGCCGCTACCTACTGGCATTGGATTGGTTTAGTTTAATATTATCTTATAATACATAAAGCCCCCTCTACCGAACATTCGCTAGAGGGGGCTTTTATTATATTCAGTTATATTAAAACAGTCTCTAATTAAAACAACACACTCTAATTATTTTTGAAGAATTGTTTGCATAGCGGCCTTTAATTCATTAATTTCAGATTGCTGTGCTTGTAAACGCGCTTCTTGATCTGCTAAGCGATTGCGAAGTTCTTTATTTTCTTCACGAATATTAACGCTTGCATTAGGCGCGCTACCAACGGCCCAAGAAATACCTGCATTGATCATAGTATCATTGTTACCGCTATAAGCTAAGCCTGCACTAACACGAATATCTTCATTAACACGATGAGCTACGCCAAGCGCGATAGCTGATTCACCTTTATAATAACCAAGACCCGCATTAATAGCTGTTTTTTTGTAATCTAAATCATACGTACCATTAAGAGCCGCTAAGGCAGCACCCATAGCACCTGTTTTTTCAATTTTAGTATTTAATTTTGATTCCACTCGACCAATTTCATTATGAGCATTTTGAAGGCCTGTCGTTAAATCATTGTTTATATCGGTTTTTAAATCCTTTAATTGACTCA
Source organism: Veillonella criceti (assembly GCF_900460315.1). Classification (NCBI taxonomy): domain Bacteria; kingdom Bacillati; phylum Bacillota; class Negativicutes; order Veillonellales; family Veillonellaceae; genus Veillonella; species Veillonella criceti. The sequence continues at coordinate 1,329,481 of NZ_UHIO01000001.1, forward strand.
CATTAACTGCATCAGTAGGCTGCTCACCAGGTGCTACATGACTAATTACTTTATCACCTGCATTGATACCCTTATCTGTAATCTGCACGCCACCATTTGTAATAATGCCATTTTTATTAATCGTTGTATTGCCAGCTTTTACACTACCATCAGCGCCAAGATTAATATCTTTATTCAAGCCAAGCGTTACTTGTTTTGCCTTCCCATCATTAATCGGTTTGTTACTCACAGATAAATTACTATCAGCGATGAATGTAACATCTTGAGGCCCCATATTATTTTCAATCTTCTGTTCAAGTGCTTTTAACTGCGCCACATTGACTGCATCTGTGGCATCATAACCGCCGGCTACATTGATGATGCGGCGGGTGTTAGCCGTAATTTCAGTAACATCATCTCCAGAACCTACTTCATATTTTACATTACCTACTGAAACGACACCTTGCTCTTTACTAAATACTTCTTCTGATAAATAAGCTGCCTTGGCATAACTCTCTGACGGTGCTGCCAAAGAATCTTTTCCTAAAGCTACTGAATTATTCATCAGAGAAAGTGCATGTGAACCTACGGCCACAGAATTAGATACTCCTTCTAACCGAGTATAATCACCTATAGCTGTATTATTTGTCCCTCTAACCCGTGAATAATACCCTAAAGCAGTAGACTCCTGACCATGTGTTTCAGCATAGTGACCAATTGCTACAGCATTATCAAAAGCTGTACGAGATTGTTGGCCAATAGCCACCGAGTAATTACCTTTAGCAATGGAAGATACACCTAAAGCAACCGTATTAGAATCAAGGGCTTCTGAGGCTGCCCCTAAGGCTATAGTCTGAAACCCGAATGCTTTTGCCTTGAAACCTATGGCCATAGAATTTTCTGTAGCATTAACTGCTTCTGGTGCTTTTGTATCATCTACCCCAATCGGATGATATTTACCGCCAATTGTATAATCTACTGTATAATCTTGATCACGTGGCGGTTCTTCTGCAATTGTATTAGTTGGATTTTGCTCATTAATTTCACCAACATAAGCTTGACTCCCAATAGCAATACTATTTCGTGATGTTGTTTCTAAACCTGCCTGACTCCCAAGTGCTACGCTTTGTCCCGCCTTATTATTAGTGAAAGTGCCAATTGCTACCGTATCATTACCATCAGCTGTAGCTTGAGCTCCAATTGCAACCCCTTGACTTCCGTTACCTTTTGAATATACCCCTATTGCAATTGCATTAGCAGCCTCTAATTTAGTAGATGAACTATATCCTAAAGCAAGCGAAGCCTCTCCTAGTGCTTTTGCATTAAATCCAACAGCTGTTGCTCCTTGTTTTTGTGCCAATGCTGTATTCCCAATAGCAGTTGTTTCTTTTAACCTTGCATTACTTTCCTTACCAATAGCAGTACTATCTACTGCATTGGCAACAGCAGAATTTCCTAGTGCAGTAGAACCACGAGGAGTTGCCTTTGCATTATTGCCTACAGCAGTACTCGTTGCATCATATGTAATCGATGTTTCCCCGACAGCTAATCCAGCCCCACTACCTTTTAATACGGGGTCTGCTGCCCACACGTTACTCCCAGTCAGCGCTACCACAACAGCCAATGCCAAACAAACTTTAGATTGTTTTGAAATTACCTTCTTGCTCATGATACACACTCCTTCTAATATTTTATATAAAATAAATAAACAAACTCCCTAAGTCATGCATCTAACAAACAATATATAATTAAAATTTACCTATTACATCTAAAATTTTCATCATTATTTAATACAAGAATAACACGTTTGCCCCCCCGACAAGACATTCCACTCTATTCCAAATTCAATCATATATACTAATTTTGAATTATAATTTTATTTCTGTTTATTTAATTTAAGTATTTTTCAAAATATCTATAATTCATATGATTACCGTAAAAGCTAAATATGCAATAATAACAATAATCCCAATAGTAATACTATGATATAGATTTATTATGCCTTTTTGTTATTTTATAATATATTATTCAAGAAGATTTATGCCTTAATTAGCCAAAAAAGACCTAATCTAAAGTAACCAGCTCATATTACTAGTCACTGCAGATTAAGCCTCTTCCTTTCACACTATATTAAATTTTAAATTAACTATCCCACTACATTTAAAACTAACTATACCGCCACATTTAAAAATAACCGCAACGCTACATTAGTCTTCAAATAATTTCTGCAATAACGATCGATGCGACGCTACTACATCAGCATTATAAGGAGATAAGGTTTCAAGAAAAGCTTTATTCTTTGTCGCATGCGTTTCAAAAGATGCATCATAATGATTAATTACATCGAGCAATACTTCGGCCCCTTTATAGGCATCAAAACCAGAATAATAAAAACCCACCCCTGCATCACGAAGCAGTTCAGAGTTATGCACTAATGGATAATTGCCATATAAAGCTTCATAGTACGCATAATTTAGCCCCAGTTGCCATTGATAAGAAAGCACAATATCCGTATAACGGGATAAGAAATAAGGCATTAAATGACGACTTTCTACAGTCATAACATTGTCTTTCACCAATCGAGTATACCCAATAAAGTTATGGAACCCACTCACATCTTTTAAATGATATGTATTACAGAGGTACACATGGGCTAACGCCTCTTTATCTTGTTTGTACACCGCTTCAGCAATCAGAACCGGAATATAGCAATTTTTTACCACCGATGAATTAGGCTCAAATACGGAAACGCGTCGACCACGCTTAGTTTTATCCGGATTATATCCAAAGGTAAGCCCTTCCTGTAGTTGTGCTACTTGACGGTCAAAGAAAAAAGAATTCCAAATATGCGGCACTTCATATACCGTTGTCCCCGTCATAATGCTCAAATAATCTTTATTAGTTTCATATACTTGAGGAATGAGCCAAACTTGATCATAGGTAGAACCATTAAAAGCACGACCACCATCTTTACCTACAATGAATTTCTCCATATCCCAAATGAAATCATTCCCCATGCGATAGGTAACAATTTTTGCCCCATGCTTTCTAAATTCTTTTTCATAGAAGGGTTCTAATGTTAGCGTGCCTTCAATAAGCACATCCGTTGTTTCCACAACCTCTTCATAGGGATATACAGCAATCCTCATAGCATCTACTTCTAATTCTTTAGGTAATGTTTTTAAATCATTTCCCCAAAACACAAAATACACATCATCTACTTCAGGAATTTGCATCAACGTTTCACGAAGAAAATACATATTTTGCCCTGCTCCATTGGACCAGATATGCTTATAGGAAGGCCCCCAAAAGAAGGTAATCCCTATACGCAAACCAGATTTCATACACTTCAACCTTTCTCGTTACTACTTAATGTATAAGATTTATGAATACTATATCATACTCTATATGATAGTTTTGTGAAACAACCTGTCTAATCGGCCCAAGATATACAATAAGCTGAAACAATATCCCCTATAGAAAAGGCGATTTAAAAGGAGGGGGTTCCTTTCAAATCGCACTTTTCTAAGGCTAACAGCCTATCTAATATGGGGTTGTCACTAATGATGAAACGATAGTAATACTACCATCTCATCATAAAGTTTCACGCAAACTACTATCAGTTGAGTCTAATTATCGTTGTGCTAATTGTTGTACCAAAGCTTCTAATTTAGCGATACGATCATTTTGTGCATCAATCTGATTTTGTTTTGCCGACAATTCAGATTCAAATTGAGCTTTTTGAGCCTGATTTTGAGCTTCTAAGGTTTCTACTTTATTAGAAAGTGAAGCAACTGAACTTGTCGTTTTAGCAGCATCGCCTGCGCCAATGCGGAATGTGGCCCCTACATTAGCCATCGCTTTGCCACCTTGACCATAAGATAAACCTAAGGTGTATTGTTGATCATTATTAGGTGCATATGCATAACCTACTGCCAATGCTTGTTTGCCGCGATAAGTACCTACACCAGCCATCACTTGACCACGTTCACCTTCTACGTAAGGAAGTGGATTCAAGGCAGCTAAGGAAGCAGCCATAGCATCGCCTTCAGCTGATTCATCGCGAACGTTTTGAATTTCAGAGGCTAACCCACGGATTGCTTGACCATGTGCATTTACTACTTCACCAAGAACGCCGATAGATGCTGTATTTGTTTCAACTTGCTGTTTAATTGGATATAATTGACCGCCAGTAATAGCTTGACGAGATCCTTCCGCAATATTGCCATCAGCAATATTATTGGTTTCAATTAAGCCCGTTTCACTATTCTTCGTAGCGAATTCAACACCACCAATAGCTATGGATGTAGCGGTTAACTTAGTTTGATCACTCGTTGCATTCTTATCTGCCGCACCGCCACCAATTGTTAACGCATCGCCAGTTAAGGACGAACCATTTACATTAAGAGCTGTGCCTGTTAAGGAAGAACCATCAACAGTAAGGGCTTTATCTGTTAAAGAGGTAGTATTACCAATTTGTAAACCTTCTCGACCATACCTTGCATCAATTTCGCCCTCACTATTTCGGAAGGTTACATCGTTGCTACCATAATCGGCTCTTAAATTATCGTCAGTGGCATTAACCCAAACTTGTAAGCCATCAGTTTTCAAGCCAGCATTACCAACATAAAAACCGCCTTTATCTTTATTCAATATAATCTTATTTGGCAATTTTACTCCACTAGTATTAGTTGGTTTTGTTGGGGCTCTAAATCTCGATTCTGTGCTACTATTCTTTCTCGAATCACTAGCAGTATCACGATCTCTACCGCCAATAATTTCACCCGGATTTTCAATAACAATTTCTTCATAAATCTTAGCATAAGTTGCATCATCAATTTCAACAACTGAGTATTTTTCACCAGTAGATTTATCAGTCATATCCGTTACTTTAATGCCCGTATCCCCAACTACGTGGAATGCTTTGCCAATGTTTTCTTTACCTTCTTTTGTAAGATTAGATAAATCCTTATTGGCTGCATTTTCTGCATTAGCAAGGCTTTCTTTAGCACTGTCAGATAAATCAACCGTAACTTTATTGCCATCAACTGCGGTTACAATGTTTTGTTTACCAGCTTCATCAGTTTTACCAACGATGTCAACACGGTTCTTTTCTTTGGAAATGTTAACGCCATCAGCTTGGCCATTTTCATCAGCACCAATAGTTACACCTTGTAGAGCACTACCAGCTGTTTTTTCAACATTCGTAAGTCTATCGTCAAAACCATCTACTTTATCGCCTAGGTTCTTCACATTGTCATTTAAGCCCTTAACTTGATCACCCAAACCTTTAACGTCTTTATCAAGACCGTCAACGCGGTTATTTAAGCCATCAACTTTATCACCTAAACCATCTACTTTAGAGCCTAAGTCTTTTACATCTTTGCCTAAACCATCAACCTTATCATTTAAGCCGTCTACTTTACCGCCTAAATCGCTAAGACCTTTGTCTAAGCCATCGACTCTGCCATTTAAGTCATCTACTTTGCCACCTAAATTACCTAAGCCTTTTTCAAGAGTATCGACTTTACCACCAATACCATTAACCTTAGTATCTAAACTGTCAACGCGATTATTCACTTTATCAAGTTGACCTTTATTAACAGCATCGCCCGCATTTTGACCTTCTGCAATATTAGTAATTACTTTACTACCTGCATCAATGCCACCTTTAGTGATGGATGGACCATCTTTAATAGTTAAACCATCATTTGCTACTGCTGTATCGCCTACAGTTACGCCACCATCAGTAACGCTAGTATTACCAGCAGTTGGGCTGCCTACCGTAATACCATTATCGCTAATGGTAGTACCACCAGTCTTAATGAAACCATCACTACCAAGATCTACATTCTTATCTAGGTTAACTGTAAATGTCTTAACATCATCCTTGGTGCTTGTATCAACAGTAATATTCTTACCACCCACTACATCAACCGCATTTTGACTCACTTCTTTAATAACATCTTTACCTTTATCATCAAGGTTGGAAAGTTGTTTGTCTGCTGCATTGTTAATACGTTCTTTAGTAGCTGCCGTTAAATCAACTACTAAGTTCTGACCATCAACTTTGCTTTCTACCATGCCACCATTTGGATTGCCAATAATACCGAAGCTTGCATTGCCTTTGTTTACAGTGACTACACCGCCATTGCCATCATTAATGGTAATGGATTGTAATGCGGAGCCAGCTGTAGCTGCACCACCTTCAGCAATATTTTTAACCTCTTGTAACTGGTTGTAAGTAACTACATCGCCATCTTGGGTACCATTAGATACATTAGTAATCTTAGTACTACCTGCATTAATGCCACCAAGACTAATAGATGGGCCATTTTCAATAGTTAAACCACCATTTGAAATTGTTGTACCACCCACAGTAATAGTGCCTAAATCACCAACTGTAATACCACCATTGTTAATAGTAGTACCACCTACCGTTACACTACCACCATTGATTACAGTGTCACCTACTTTGAATTCACCTTGTGGCTGTAAAGTTACACCACCATTATTAATAGTTGTGCCACCTACTGTTACGTCACCAGATTTAACAACTGTATCACCAAGAATAATGGAGCCATCGTTACCAAGATCTACATTCTTATCTAGGTTAACAGTGAAAGTCTTAACGCCATCTTTAGTATCATTAGTGACATTGATATTTTCGCCACCAACTACATCAACAGCATCCTGACTGACTTCTTTAATAACGTCTTTACCTTTATCGTCAATGTTGGATAAATCTTTATTAGCAGCATTATCGATTTTTTCTTTAGTGGCTGCATTAAGATCAACTACTAAATCGTTACCAACTACCTTGCTTTCTACAGCACCGTTTTCAGCACCTTTTACACCGAAACCAGCATTAGCTTTATTAACAGTGATTTCACCATTATCGCTAGCTACGGTTACGGATTGAAGGGCATTACCAGCTGTTTCTTTTACAGTTTCTAGATTGTTGTTGATTGTATCAACTTTATCCGTAATTGTATTTACTTTGCCGTCAACACCATCAATACGTTTGCCTAAATCGGTCGATACATTATGTAATTGACCACCAGTTACCGCATCAGTGGATCCAGCTTCTACTTTTCCTTCACCAAGGTTAGAAACAACTTTACCACCAGCATTGATGCCGTCTTTTGTTACGGATGGACCTTCTTTAATTGTTAAGCCCTCAGTACCTAAACTTGCACCACCAACAGTTACACCATTAGCATCAACTTTAGTAGTATCACCAACTGTAATGGCACCTGCTTCACTAACAGCAACGCCGCCATTGTTAACAGTCGTACCACCAGCTGTGATAGACCCAGTAGTGCCAAGGTCAATGTTGTTTTTCATATTAACTGTGAAAGTCTTAACGCCATCTTCCATAGCATTGGTTACTTCCACGTTGTTACCACCTTTAACGTCTACAGCACTTTGCGTTACTTCTTTAATAACGTCTTTGCCTTTGTCATCAAGGTTGGAAAGATCTTTATTAGCAGCATTATCGATTTTTTCTTTAGTTGCTGCCGTAAGATCAACTACTAAATCATTACCTACTACTTTGCTTTCTACCGCGCCGTTTTCAGCACCTTTTACACCAAAGCCAGCATTGGCTTTATTAACAGTAATTTCACCATTATCGCCAGCTACTGTAACAGTTTGAAGGGCATTACCAGCTGTTTCTTTTACAGTTTCTAGATTATTGTTGATTGTATTAACTTTATCAGTAATTGTATTTACCTTGCCATCAACACCATCAATACGACTACCTAATTCTGTGGAAACATTGTATAATTGACCACCTGTTACAGCATCAGTGGAACCGGCTTCTACTTTGCCTTCGCCAAGATTAGAAACAACTTTGCCACCTGCATTGATGCCATCTTTAGTTACGGATGGGCCTTCTTTAATTGTTAAGCCATCAGTACCCAAGCTTGCATCACCAGCAGTAACGGAGCCATTAGGGCCAAGGTCAAGATTATTCTTCACATTTACTGTGTATGTTTTAACGCCATCTTCAGTGGCATTAGTAACTTCTACATTATTGCCGCCTTTAACGTCTACAGCACTTTGTGTAACTTCTTTGATAACGTCTTTGCCTTTATCGTCAAGGTTGGATAAGTCTTTATTAACAGCATTGTCGATTTTTTCTTTAGTGGCTGCATTAAGATCAACTACTAAATCACTACCAACTACTTTGCTTTCTACAGCGCCATCTTTAGCACCTTTTACACCGAAACCAGCATTAGCTTTATTTACAGTAATTTTGCCATTGTCGCCAGATACTGTTACTGTTTGAAGGGCATTACCTGCTACTACAGTGCCATCTTCTACAGACTTTTTAAGTTCTTGTAATTGATTATAAGTAACAACATCGCCAGCTTTTGTACCATCCGCTACATTAGTAATCTGCGTATTATTAGCATTGATGCCGCCTTTAGTAATGGATGGACCTTCATTAATAGTTAAGCCACCTTCATTAAGTGTAGTACCACCTACATTGATGTTACCGCCCTTAATTACAGTATCGCCTACTTTAAATTCACCTTGTGGCTGTAAAGTTACACCACCATTGTTAATGGTTGTGCCACCTACCGTTACATTCCCAGATTTAACAACTGTATCACCAAGCGTAATGGAACCATCATTACCAAGATTTACGTTCTTATTGAGGTTAACTGTAAAGGTCTTAACTCCATCTTTGGTATCGTTAGCAACATTAATGTTATCGCCACCAACTACGTCAACAGCATCTTGACTTACTTCTTTAATAACGTCTTTGCCTTTATCACCAAGGTTGGAAAGGTCTTTATTAGCTGCATTGTCGATTTTTTCTTTAGTTGTTGCATTGAGGTCAACTACTAAATCATTGCCAACTACTTTACTTTCTACCGCGCCGTTTTCAGCACCTTTTACACCAAAACCAGCATTGGCTTTATTAACAGTAATTTCACCATTGTTGCCAGATACTGTTACTGTTTGAAGAGCATTACCAGCTGTTTCTTTTACAGTTTCTAGATTATTGTTGATTGTATTAACTTTATCCGTAATTGTATTTACCTTACCATCAACACCATCAATACGTTTGCCTAAATCGGTAGATACATTATGTAATTGACCACCTGTTACAGCATCAGTGGAGCCAGCTTCTATTTTACCTTCGCCAAGGTTAGAAACAACTTTACCACCAGCATTGATACCATCTTTTGTTACAGATGGACCTTCTTTAATGGTTAAACCATTAGTACCTAAGCTTGCATCACCAGTAGTTACACCATTAGCATCAACTTTAGTATCACCAGCGGTAATAGAACCATTAGCTCCAAGGTCAATGTTGTTTTTCATGTTAACTGTGAAAGTCTTAACGCCATCTTCCATAGCATTGGTTACTTCCACATTGTTACCACCTTTAACGTCTACAGCACTTTGCGTTACTTCTTTAATAACGCCTTTGCCTTTATCGTCAAGGTTGGAAAGGTCTTTATTAGCAGCATTGTCGATTTTTTCTTTAGTTGCTGCATTGAGGTCAACTACTAAATCATTACCAACTACTTTGCTTTCTACAGCGCCATCTTTAGCACCTTTTACACCGAAACCAGCATTTTCTTTGTCAACAGTAATTTCACCATTATCGCCTGCTACGGTTACAGTTTGAAGGGCGCTACCTGCGGTGCCTTCTACACTAGTTACACGGTCAGTTAAATTATTAACTTCTGTCTTAACTGTGCCCACATCGTTCTTAACAGTAGTTACTTCTGTTTTTAATGTGCCAACATCATTTGTAACGGTTTCAAGATTGTTGTTGATTGTATTAACTTTATCAGTAATTGTATTTACCTTGCCATCAACACCATCAATACGACTACTTAATTCTGTGGAAACATTATGTAATTGACCACCTGTTACAGCATCAGTGGAACCTGCTTCTACTTTGCCTTCACCAAGATTAGAAACAACTTTGCCACCTGCATTGATACCGTCTTTAGTTACGGCTGGGCCTTCTTTAAGTGTTAAACCATCAGTACCCAAGCTTGCATCACCAGCAGTAACGGAGCCATTAGGGCCAAGGTCAAGATTATTCTTCACATTTACTGTGTATTTTTTAACGCCATCTTCAGTAGCATTAGTAACCTCAACATTGTTACCACCTTTAACATCTACAGCACTTTGTGTAACTTCTTTAATAACATCTTTGCCTTTATCGTCAAGGTTAGAAAGGTCTTTGTTAACTGCATTGTCGATTTTTTCTTTAGTTGCTGCATTAAGATCAACAACTAAATCATTGCCTACCACTTTGCTTTCTACCGCGCCATTTTCAGCACCTTTTACGCCAAAACCAGCGTTAGCTTTATTTACAGTAATTTCGCCATTGTCGCCAGATACTGTTACTGTTTGAAGGGCATCACCTGCTACTACAGTGCCATCTTCTACAGACTTTTTAAGTTCTTGTAATTGATTATAAGTAACAACATCGCCAGCTTTTGTACCATCAGCTACATTAGTAATCTGCGTATTATTAGCATTGATGCCGCCTTTAGTAATGGATGGACCTTCGTTAATAGTTAAGCCACCTTCATTAAGTGTAGTACCACCTACATTGATGTTACCGCCCTTAATTACAGTATCGCCTACTTTAAATTCACCTTGTGGCTGTAAAGTTACACCACCATTATTAATAGTTGTGCCACCTACTGTTACGTCACCAGATTTAACAACTGTATCACCAAGAGTAATGGAGCCATCGTTACCAAGATCTACATTCTTATCTAGGTTAACAGTGAAAGTCTTAACGCCATCTTTAGTATCATTAGTGACATTGATATTTTCGCCACCAACTACATCAACAGCATCCTGACTGACTTCTTTAATAACGTCTTTACCTTTATCGTCAATGTTGGATAAATCTTTATTAGCAGCATTATCGATTTTTTCTTTAGTCGCTGCCGTTAAGTCTACTACTAAATCGTTTCCTACTACTTTACTTTCTACAGCACCATTTTCAGCACCTTTTACGCCGAAACCAGCGTTAGCTTTATTTACAGTGATTTCACCATTGTCGCCAGCTACTGTTACTGTTTGAAGTGCGCTACCTGCTGTGCCTTCAACACTTGTTACACGGTCAGTTAAATTGTTAACTTCTGTCTTAACTGTGCCTACGTCATTCTTAACCGTCGTTACTTCTGTTTTTAAAGTACCTACATCATTCTTTACAGTGGTTACTTCTGTTTTTAATGTTCCAACATCATTTGTAACCGTTTCAAGTTTATTATTGACAGTCTTAATGTTTTCAGTATTGGTATTTACTTTTTCTGTAAGCGTATTTACCTTACCGTCAACACCATCAATACGTTTGCCTAAATTGGTAGATACATTATGTAATTGACCACCTGTTACCGCATCAGTGGAGCCAGCTTCTATTTTACCTTCGCCAAGGTTAGAAACAACTTTACCACCAGCATTGATACCATCTTTTGTTACGGATGGACCTGCTTTAATGGTTAAACCATTATCAGTTACAGATGTTACGCCTGTTTCTAAACCGGAATTGTTTAGTTTGGTATTGCCTACTGTAATAGAACCATTGGAACCAAGGTCAATGTTGTTTTTCATGTTAACTGTGAAAGTCTTAACGCCATCTGCTGTAACATTGGTTACTTCCACATTATTACCACCTTTAACGTCTACAGCACTTTGCGTTACTTCTTTAATAACGTCTTTACCTTTATCGTCAAGGTTGGATAAGTCTTTATTAGCAGCATTATCGATTTTTGCTTTAGTCGCTGCCGTAAGATCAACTACTACATCGTTACCAACTACTTTGCTTTCTACGGCGCCGTCCTTAGCACCTTTCACACCGAAACCAGCATTTGCTTTATTAACAACAATCTCACCGGTATCACCTTTAACACTTACAGTCTGCAAGGCACTGCCAGCTGTTTTTTCAACATCACTCACACGACCTGTTAAATTAGTTACATCGGATTTCACTTGTCCAAGATCTGTTTTAACGCCAGCTACATCAGTTTTTACACCAGCTACCTCAGTTTTCACACCGGCTACATCAGCTTTCACGCCAGCTACATCACTGGTCACTTTATATAATTGACCACCAGTCACAGCATCAGTAGAACCATCAAGTATAGCCCCTTCTGCTACATTTGTTACTTTTTGATTACCTGCATCAACGCCAGCTTTAGTTACTGATGGACCATTTTTAATTGTTAAACCATTATCTCCAAGCGCTGTAGCCCCCATAGTAACTTGAGCGCTATAATGCATGTCGATTCCTTTACCATTGATTGTCGTAAGACCAACTTTTAGACCATCATTATTCATAGAAACACTGCCCGTTTTTACAGAACCATCACGGCCAAGATCAAGTTGATTATTCACATTCACAGCAAACGTTTTAACACCATTATCTGTAGTAGTATTAACGGTTACATTGCTACCGCCAGTTACATTAACAGCATTTTGAGAGGTTTCCTTAATTACATTTTTCCCCGCCTCTGAAACATTGGATAAATCTTTATCAGCTGCATTATTAATTTTTGCTTTAGTCGCAGCCGTTAAATCAAGAGCTACATTTTGCCCAGAAACATTACTTTCAACCATGCCACCCTTAGCACCTACGATACCAAATGCAGCATTTCCTTTATTAACAGTTACCGTTTTACCTGTATCATCTTTTACAGTAACGGACTGAAGCGCAGAATCAGCTGTTGTTTTAATTGTATTAACATTACGTTCTACCGTTGTTACACGGCCATCAATACCATCAACACGCTTACCTAAATTATCTACACTTGTTTTAACGCCGTATAATTGACCACCCGTTACGGCATCTTTAGAATTAGCCGCTAACGCACCATCTGCAATATTGCTTACTTTTTTACCAGCTCCATCAATGCCCGCTTTAGTCACAGATGGACCACCAGCAACAGCCAAGCCATTTTTATCCAACGTATTGCCGCCCGCTTTAATGCTACCATTAGTCCCTAAATCCACACTAGGCGCTAAATCAACAGTATATGTTTTACTACCATTAGCATTCGTAGCTTCTGAAACGGTTACGTTCTTACTGCCTTTAATATCTGTTCCTTTTACATTCTTAACTAAATCGTTAAGTTTCTTTTCCCCTGCATCAGATAAATTACTTAAATCACGATTAGCGGCATTCTTAGATTCATCAAGTGCCGTTTTAGAATTACTATTCGCATCATTAATTTTCTTTAATGTCGCATCATCAAGGCCAATGGAAAGCACTTGGTAACGACTTTCATATCGTTCATTAACAGCAGGTTTATTTCTACCTGGACGAACTGTTTCTTGTGAGCCATTCAAGAAGGACCCCATCTTAACTGTTACACCACGATTAGCAGCGCCTTCTACTAATAGTTTATACTGTACCCCATTACCAGCATCCCAACCTACACCATTGTAGCCTTGATTGGTTTTATTGGCATCCATGAACATCTGACTGCGATCTGTTGTAATCAAACTGGCATCCGCCGTTCCAAAAGCCCCTAACAATACAGCGCCTACTAAACCAGAAAGAACGACGCCTTTAACGCGTTTAGATGTGCCATTCTGATGACTTTTAGCCAGTTCAGACACAACCACATACATTCCTTTAGTTTTACTCCACACAACCTTAAATACCTTATTCATGTTATATTGCTCCTTTACTTTCCCAATAACAACCCTAAGCAAATAACTATTTGTACATACTGCTTATCACACTATGACATCACACATAAATTTATACCAACACACATTACTTATTACAAATCCAATCAAAACATCTACGACTTTCAATATTTAAAGTATAAAAATAATTTTATAATCACAATATCGTAAATTATTTTTTGATTTTCTTATTTCTAAAGCCTACCAACATTGTATAAATAAACAAATCGTGTAATTATCACTCCTCTTCCATGAATAGCTCTATGCTTTGATCAACATATTCTCCCTCAACGCCCCTTTTCTCATTACTAAATAAACTCAACTATAATATTCTACGATATATAGTCACAGGTTCTTAAAAGAGCACATTTATTGTCAGGCATACAGCTCATTTATTTATCACTTCATTTAATTCTTTATTCATATTATCACCTTTTATTTATATGTGCAACTACACTAGACTAAATTATTTCACAAAAAACTCATTGATGTATTATTTATATATAATACTGTTTATAAAATCAATAAAATCAAGGTTTATAAGCTTATAATATAATATTTTTATGTTAAACGATAAACTAACAGCTCATTTCCCTGGATCGATAAGTCCATTCACAAGATACACGTAATGTGTTCGATAAATATTTTATGAATATTTTTTAATTCGAATTTATTCAATTCACAATTTCCCCATAATCTTTTATTATCAACACTACTTGTTAATGACAATAATTAATACGATATCTCTTCTCACTAAACTTTACGCCCTTTTTGTGTTACATCAAGTGTACACCTGTCTATTTTTACTCTTTTATAATCTCTACAAATTTTATCATTAATTCACAGCATGAATTTTTATTTACTTTTATGTATTTTTAATCCACTAAGCAAAAACAACAACACAAAAAGCAAAACACTAATTAACCAGAAAACCTCTTAAATTTTATTAATAATAACTTTATTGCCATATCGTTTTTTAACAATAAAAAAAGGCCATAACTAAATACGGAATCATTCCGTCTCTAGTTACAGCCTTTGGCCTTTATATTCACTCAGTTAATTATGTTCTTTACAAGTCATTGATTCGCAAACAAGTTTCAATACTGCTGTATTCTTCACAGCTGCTAGGGGCAACTCCCAATCAGTGGTATGCGTATAGTGCTTCATAATCATTTGCAACGCTTTTATTTTCTCTGCGTCCTCTTCGACAAATGAAACTTGACCTTCACCAATAACACTATAGAAAGTGGAAGAATAACCACAAGCAACTGCCGCTGGTATTATCTCATAGCCACCATCCAACTCGAAGCCTACATAACCATTCGTTTTTAGTAGATTAATTTTTTTACCTTCTGAGGCACCATGACAATAGAAGACATAGCCTCCATCGTCCCGTTCATAACCAAAATGAAGAGGTACAATATAAATTCGCTCCTCATCATGAATACCTAAACGAATAATTTGACACGCCTCTATAATTTCTTCGATGCGCTGCTCTGAGGTAACCTCTCTATCACTACGTCGCATTTTAACACTTAGTCTTGATGAGAAGTTAAAAACTCTGCTAATTTTTCAACAGCTTCTGCTTCATCAGGACCATCAGCAGTCAATACGACTTCAGAACCTTTAGTAGCACCTAATGTTAATACGGTTAAAATTGATTTAGCATCTGCTTTCTTTTCACCTACGGCAATAGTAATCTTGGATGCAAATTTAGCAGCTAACTGCGTAAAAAGTGTAGCAGGGCGAGCATGTAAGCCAGATTCATTTGTAATTACTACTGTTTTTTCAGTCATAATGGATACCTTCCTTTATAAAATGCATTATAATGCCATTAACACAAGTATAAAACAGAAACTAGTCCCAATTTAGGTACTACTCTACTTTATATCTTATAAAACTTTTACTATTATAGCAAGTATGGGTATAAAGTTCAGCTACTAAACTTCATATAGCCAAGCCTTTTTCAGCTAACACCGCTTTGGCATACGCTACAATGTCACCCGCCGCGCTCATAGTCAAGACCTTTTGTGCCATTGCTTCGCATTCTGCCACGGTGACAGAGCGAATGATATTTTTAACTACAGGAATAGCCGAAGCACTCATACTAAATTCGTCAAGGCCAAGACCAATAAGAATCATTGTGGCTACTGGATCACCAGCTAATTCACCACACATACCAGTAATTTTTTTAACATCATGGCTGGCTTCAATAGTATGCTTTACTAAACGTAACACCGCTGGATGTAATGGTTGATATAAATGACCAATTGCTTCATTCATTCGATCCACGGCCAAGGTGTATTGACATAAATCATTGGTGCCAATACTAAAGAAGTCTACATGAGGTGCAAATAAATCGGCCGCTACAGCAACGGCAGGAATTTCTACCATAATGCCGACTTGAATATCTTTATTAAACGCAATGCCTTCAGCACGGAGCTCATCTTTAGCGGTTGCCAGAACAGCATTAGCTGCCTTAACTTCTTCAACCGATGCAATCATAGGATACATAATTTGAATGCCCCCAAACACACTAGCTCGCAAAATAGCACGTAATTGCGTTTTAAAAATATCAGTCCGATCTAAACTGATGCGAATAGCTCGGAAGCCTAAAAATGGATTCATCTCTTTAGGCAATTGCAAACATTTCAATTCTTTATCGCCACCAATATCCATGGTTCGAATAATGACTGGATTACCTTGCAGCGCCTCCGCTGCTGCTTTATAAGCTTCAAATTGGTCCTCTTCCGTAGGCAGCTCATCATGTTTCATATATAAAAACTCCGTGCGGAATAAACCAATCCCGGCCGCCCCCATCTGGCACGCATGGGCCGCATCTTCAGCTTTGCCTACATTACCAAATAATAAGATTTCTTTGCCATCTTGAGTCACTGCTGGTAACGAGGCTGATTCTTTTAAAATCTGCAATTGTTCTCGATAAGCTACCGCTTCTTTTTCATAGGCAACAAAATCCACCGCACTAAGCTGACGCAATACTTCCCCTTCTGTGCCTTTTACAACAACCTTTTCACCATCTTGAAATGAGGAAATATCGCCTAAGCCCATAACTGCAGGAATTTCTAATGTCCGTGCCATAATCGCTGCATGGCTTGTAGGACCACCACAAGCTGTTACTAGCCCTTTTACAACAGTCTTATCTAACGATGCTGTATCAGATGGCGTTAAATCTTCAGCCACTAAAATAACAGCCCCTGTTAAATGAGCTAACCCTCTAGGATTCATCCCCAATAAATTGCGCAATAAACGATCCCCAATATCTTTAATATCAGCACCACGCTCACGCATATAAGGATCATCCATGGCTAAAAACATATCGGCAAAGGTATTAATCGATTGTTCAGTGGCGGCTGCCGCTGACTGCAAACCATCAGTAATAAGAGCTTTAATGCCATCGGATAAGGACGGATCTTGCACAATTAATGTATGGGCTTCAAAAATAGCGGCTTCATCGTCCCCCATCGTTTCACGGGCCCGCTCTTTAATTGCTTGCAACTGCGCTACCGTTTTGTCCAAAGCGGTTTCAAAAGTGGCTAATTCTGTAGCGACTTCCTCCTCTGTAATAATTCGTTTAGGAATAACAATCGCCTCTTGTTTATATACATATACCGTACCAGTCCCTACGCCACGCGCCCCTGAAATTCCTTTAAGTATTACCTGCTCCATATCGTTCCTCCAGCGTACTACGAGCCCTTATATATTACCTTAAATTGCTAACTCCGTTTCAAATACTTCTGCAGCAGGGCCAGTCATAAATACGGTACCATCTTCTGCATAACGAATATGTAAAGTTCCTAAATAAACGGCCACATCAACGTCACGGCCGGTAAAACCATTTTCATGGGCCATAACAACACTACTGCAACAGCCTGTACCACAGGCTAAAGTCGCTCCAGCCCCACGTTCCCAAGTACGCACTTTAATATGCGTAGCATCTACGACTTCTACAAAATTCACATTTGTGCCTTGCGGAAATAGAGGATGACGCTCCAAAGCAGGCCCTAAGGTAGTCAATGGCACTTTAGTCACATCCTCTACAAACACTTCGGTATGAGGTACGCCTAACAACACCGAACTCACTTCGTACGTCTGCCCGGCTACCTCCACAGGAAAGTGTTTAACCATCGGTACATCCGCCTTCATAGGAATATCCTTAGCTGCAAAATGAGGTTTGCCCATGTTAACCGTCACTTGTTCTACTTTGCCATTATTAATATGAAGCGTTGGCTCCATAATACCGGCCAAAGTTTCAATCGTAAAGGTTTCTTTCGCAACCAACCCTCGCTCATATACATATTTAGCAAAACAGCGAATACCATTACCACACATTTCAGCTTCACTACCATCTGCATTAATAATACGCATTCGTGTATCAGCTACTTCAGAAGGTACCACCACGATAAGACCATCAGCCCCTATACCTGTTTGGCGGTGGCATAAACGTTGTGCCAATTCCGTATAGTCCTTAGTAGCACCTGCTTCATCGGTGAAAAACACGAAGTCATTCCCCAAACCATGCATCTTTGTCAATTTCATATACAATCTCCTATATAACTATAAATCTCTATATTAATATCATCTCTATAGAAACGAGCAAACTCCAACCTATTATGTATTATGCTTATTATATCACATTTTCAACCATACCAATTATGCAAAACGCTCATAAAAAATCATTTTCATGCAAATTCAATCACATAAAAATCAATTATGATAGTTACTCAAAATTTTGAAAAGTCCCTTTGTAATACTCTTTTGGTATTCTTGTGCACACGTTATAACTAATCTGAATAGCGTAGTATTCCAATTCTTTGATTTCTATGCTATACTGACAGTATCCTAATCTGACAAAGTTTCTATAGAGTGTATACAATTCGGAGGAAATGGCCTTAGCTAGTCCCCAGCTATTAATAAAGGAGTACTTTATTATATTTCTAAAAGTACGCTTTATTATAGGCCCCTTAGAGTTGTTTATACTCTTTATCTTTTAATGTACAAAGGAGGTCCGCGCAGTTCTAGTAGTATCACAAAATCATAAAATAATTTTATGTAGGCTATAACGGCCTCCTCCCCTCAAAGGTGTTTGTATCATAAGCACCTTGCTCAATTATTTTTTTACCATTCGTCATTATTTAAATTTGTAGATACAGTAGCATTTAGGATTATATTTCATGAATGCAAAATTCGAAAACCATGTATCTATTTATCCAATTGTAAAGAAGTTATTGTAAAGAACTTGAAGTAAGTTTGTATTGTGTATCGTGAGAGGATGATTTCACAAATGTTGACTACATTTTTAGCATTATTGCCAATTCTTTGGCTCATTGTAGCCTTGGCCATTCTTAAAATGCCAGCTTGGAAAGCTTGTTCCATTGCTGCTATCGGCTCTTTCATCATTGCCATTACGCACTTTGAAAAAGCGGCTGGCATCATGTTCTCTGGTGCCTTAGAAGGGGTTGCCCTTGCTGTATGGCCTATTTTACTTGTTATTACAGCTGCTATTTTTACGTATAATTTGGTAGTCCATACAAAAGCTATGGACACTATCAAAATGATGTTATCTTCCGTAACCTCTGATATGCGTATCTTAGCCTTACTCTTAGCTTGGGGCTTTGGTGCTTTCATGGAAGGTATGGCTGGCTTTGGTACAGCAGTAGCTATCCCAGCCGCTATGATGGTAGCCGTAGGTTTTGATCCTTTAAAATCTATCCTAGCTTGTTTAGTAGCTAACTCGGTACCAACTACCTTTGGTTCCATCGCTATTCCAACAACTACATTAGCATCATTAACAAACCTTGACCCAATTCATCTTGGCACCTTCATTTCTTCTCAATTATTTATTTTAAACGTTATTGCACCATTCTTCGTAGTAGGTATCATTGGTGGCGGATTCAAAGCCTTGAAAGGTGTATTTACCATTACCTTATTATCAGGCCTAGCTTTAGCAGTACCTGAATTACTTATCAACGTAGCTGCTGGTCCAGAATTATCTGTAATGGCCTCCTCCGTAATCATCATGGGGGTTATTATCTTAGGGGCTAAATTCTTGCCAACTAATGACCCTCAATACCAATTCGAAGCAACTACTCATAAAGTAACTGGCAAAGAAGGCTTTATCGCAGCTTTACCATTTATCTTAATTGTTATTTTATTAATCTTAACATCTAAATTAGTACCAGCTATCAACACGCCACTTGCGAGCATTAAGACAGCCGTACCTATCTATCAAGGCGAAGGTGCTAAACCGTATACTTTCGTTTGGGTAGCTACCCCTGGTATTATGATTTTCATTGCCGCCTTCATTGGTGGTGCTGTTCAAAAATCTGGCTTTGGTGAAATGCTTAGTGTATTAGGTAAAACAATTTCTAACTTAAAATTCACTTACCTCACCATCATTACAGTTGTTGTAACAGCTAAATTGATGACATACTCTGGTATGACGGCTGACATTGCTAGTGCCTTGGTATCGGCTACTGGTTCTTTATATCCAGCCTTTGCTCCATTAGTTGGCGCTCTCGGGGCCTTCTTAACTGGTTCTGGTACCAATGCGAACGTATTGTTTGGACCATTACAATTAGCAGCTGCGCATGACTTAAATCCTAACTATGCAGATCTTCCATTGTGGTTGGCTGCTATTAACTCTGGCGCTGCTGGTATTGGTAAAATGTTCTCCCCTCAAAGTATCGCCATCGCTATTGGCGCCGTAGCACCTGCGTTGGACGCTTACATTGAAAGCAACAAAGTAGATAGTGCCAAAGCTAACCAATTACGTGAAAGCATTAAAGCTAACGTAATCATGGTATCCGTATTGAAATACTTCTTAATCTTTATTATTGCCAATGGTGTTATTTCCTACTTTGGCCATAACTTCATTGAACACATCCAGCTTTTATTATTTAAATAAAAATTGATGTAAATAACTTGATATATATGAATTGATATAAACAGCTTAGTATATAAAAGTTGATATAAACAGTTTGATATATTTGAGTATGCAAAAAGCCCCCGCGCAAACGGGGGCTTTTATGATGCACTTTTAAACAATTAAATCTTCTACATCAATTACTTCAATTCCATGGTCTTTTAATAGGGATGCAAATATACCAGATCCAGCAATGCGCGTGCCGGAAAAGGTACCATCATAAATTTCCTTCACCCCACAAGAAGGGCTACGGGATTGTAAGATTGCTACATCCACCTGTTTCTCCCTAGCAATCTTTAAAGCTTGCCAAGCTCCTTGACGAAATTCTCGATCTACAGACTGACCATCACGGGTACGAACTTCACCATCTACAATTTCTGCTGGTATACGTGGCGTAGGCAAACCGCCTAGCACCTCGGGGCAAACGGGAATAATTTCCACAACGCTCTCTCTATCCCCAGTCACCAGTTCTATAGGTTCCATAATTGTTTTACCAAGTCCCATAGCTGTTTTACTAGGTTCCATAAATCCCATAGTTTTAGACTCCATAGGCTTCATAGGTTTCATAGCGCCCTTAAGTTTACTAGAATTTGCTCTATTTACAAATTGGTCCTCAGTCTGAGGCTTAGCCATTAAGCTTACTTGCTCAATAAAGCGAGCTAAAGCCTCACTATAATTATTACCACCATTGTATTTGCAATTTTCTCCTAACAAACAAGCACTACACAATATTTTCATGGCCTATCTCCCTACGTCCCAGTCATCAGTATAAAAAGACTTAAGCAATTAAACAGTCTACAAACTATAAGAAACGCTTTGCAAATACATGACCAAAATTAGTAATCATTAAGCCTATAATAATAATCCCCCCTCCCATCCATTGAATAAGAGCTAACCTTTCCCCTAATATAAATTGAGCGGTCAGCATGCCTACGACGGGCACTAATAACGATAATGGCACAATCTTATGGGCCGAATACTTTGCTAACAGCATGCTCCATAAACCATAGCCCATAATGGTTGCCAGAAAAGCTAAATAAAATACAGAAAAAATAGCCGACCCTGAAATACTATCAAACGAAAGAAGTGCTAACTGCGCTTTCTCTAAATACAACGAGGCTAATAACATAGGGATAGGTGGAATTAAACTAGACCATACAACCAAACTTAACATATTTAACGGCTTATTTTCTGCCGCTGCTATGAGTGAAATTTTACGTACTACAATATTGGACAAGCCCCAAAAAGCAGCACCCAACAAAGTCAATAGAAAGGCCCCTAAAGGAATACTGGCACTATTAGCAGCGCCTATAGCACCGCTTATAAACACAAGCCCCATAGCGGCTACTACTAAGCCCAATAACTGATTCAATTTTATATGTTCCTTAAATATAAGAGCTGTAAATAGTATCGTAAAAAAGGCTTGCGCCTGCAAAACTACAGAGGCTACACCAGCAGGCATACCTATATGAATCGCATAAAACAAACAGGAAAATTGCCCCACACCTACCGTTAGGCCGTATGCTAAAATCCAGGATAATTTAACCTGAGGTCGTTTCACAAATAAGATGGCTGGAAACGCAGCCAAACAATAGCGCAACGCCACTAATAATAAAGGAGGTAACTCACTGACACCCCATTTTATAACTGCAAAATTTAGTCCCCATACAACAATCACAGACAAGGCCAATACTATATCTCGTAACTTCATTATATACACTCAAGTCCCTTCTTAACAAGCTATATAACACTATCTCTGATACCAAGTGGCATATAGCCATTTATAATAAAATCAATTATACTAATTATAACATAACTAATAAATTCAACTATTATAAGGCGGTGTATAATGATTATTCGACAAGAAAAGCCCTCTGACTATGAAACAGTCTATCAGCTTATCATTGAGGCTTTCAAAGAAGCAGAACACAGCGATGGTAACGAACAAAATTTAGTAGTTGCATTACGTCAAAGTCAATCCTTTGATCCTAAACTATCTTTAGTTGCTGAAATCAACAATATAATTGTCGGCCATATTCTATTTACTAAAGTGCAAGTCGGGAAAAAAGTAGCGCTTGCCCTTGCGCCATTATCCATATTACCTGACTATCAAAAGCGAGGAATTGGCTTAGCCCTAATAAAAGAAGGCCATACGATTGCCAAACAACTGGGCTATACCTACATCATTGTCTTAGGCCATCCCCAATATTATCCCAAAGCAGGCTATCAACTTGCTAAAAACTATAATCTCAAAGCACCTTTCGAAATCCCAGACGAATACTTTATGGCTATTAAGCTTGATTCACAAGCAGAACCTATAGAAGGAATTGTAACATACGATCCTGTATTCAATATTTAAAATCAAAAACAATAATATATCCTCTATAGAAACATTCTTCTACACACTTAGTGCCAAAAGAAGACCTTACATCTTTCATAGTGACCATTGTTGCGTAGCAACTCAGGGAGCCATTTTCCTCTCCCCTCTTACATACAGAAAAAAGGCAAGACATCTTTCGTAGTGACCATTGTTGCGTAGCAACGCAGGGAACGAGGAAGATGTATTGCCTTTTTATTCCTTCCCACTCTCCTTAAAGTAAAATGTCGATAGATTTTTCAATGTATGTTTTTATGATAAAAGTATGATAAAAAGCCTGTATGACTTCTGTCGCGACCATTGTTGCGTAGCAACTCAGGGAGCAAAGGAGTCATACAGGCTTTTATTCATAAAATATACCGAAAATCTATCGACTTTTACTTTCTATTCCCACTCAATCGTAGCTGGTGGTTTAGAAGTAATATCATACACGATACGGTTAATATGTTGTACTTCATTTACAATACGAACCGAGATTTTATCAAGCACATCATATGGAATGCGTGCCCAATCAGCTGTCATAAAGTCAGTTGTTGTCACACCACGAAGCGCCAAGGTGTAATCATATGTACGGAAGTCACCCATAACACCAACTGTGCGAGTGCTAGTAAGCACCGCAAAGTACTGATTAATGGAGCGATCGAGTTTTGCATTAGCAATTTCTTCACGGAAAATAGCATCCGCATCACGAAGAATATCTAATTTTTCACGAGTAATTTCACCCATTACGCGAATCGCCAAACCAGGACCTGGGAATGGTTGACGCCATACAAGATAATCAGCCAAACCAAGTTCAGCCCCTAATTCACGAACTTCGTCTTTAAATAAGTTACGAAGTGGTTCAATTAAGCCTTTAAAATCAACAACTGCTGGCAAACCACCAACATTATGATGACTCTTAATCACCGCTGCATCACCGGCACCCGATTCAATAACGTCTGGATAAATCGTACCTTGTGCTAAGAAATCAACGGAACCAATTTTACGGCCTTCATCTTCAAATACACGAATGAATTCTTCACCAATAATTTTACGTTTTTGTTCTGGTTCTTCAACGCCAGCCAAACGACCTAAGAAACGATCAGCCGCATCTACACGAATAAAGTGCATACCAGAATCTTTAAAAGCAGCTTCTACTTCGTCACCTTCGTTTTTACGCATTAAACCATGGTCAACGAAGATACAAGTTAATTGTTCACCTACCGCTTTAGAAATAAGAGCTGCTGCTACCGAACTATCAACACCACCAGATAAAGCCAATAACACTTTACCATTACCTACTTTGTTACGAATTTCTTCAATAGCTACTTTTGCATAATTAGCCATTGTCCATTCACCATGGCAACCACATACTTCAAATAAGAAGTTATGAATCATTTCTTTACCATGTTCACTATGAAGAACTTCTGGATGATATTGCATAGCATACAATTTACGCTCTGTATTCTGCATAGCAGCTACAGGACAGTTAGCCGTATGACCGACAATTTCAAATCCTTCAGGAACAGCGGCTACATAGTCCACATGGCTCATCCACACAATTTCATTTTCACTAAGACCTTTGAAAAGAGGCGAATCCGTTTTTACCGTTACAGGGGTTTTACCAAATTCGCGAGCTTCAGCGGATTTAACTTCGCCCCCTAATGTATGCGCCATCAATTGCATACCATAGCAAAGACCAAGCACAGGAATTCCCAATTCAAATACTTCTTTTTCAATGCGTGGCGAATTATCTTCGTACACACTATTAGGACCACCTGTAAAAATAACGCCCATTGGATTCAATTCTTTAATTTTAGCTACCGCTTTATCATACGGATACACTTCGCAGTATACGTGATTTTCACGAACACGACGGGCAATCAGCTGATTATACTGGCCGCCAAAATCAACAACAATGACAAGCTCTTTTTGGTTCATTATACCCTCCATTAATGCAACAGTAATATATTACGTTCCTTTTTAATTGCCTATTGAAATACAATTCACACCTAAATCTAATAACCTAGCTATGAAAAGACCGTTTCTGAAACAACAACTAAAAAGTTCTATTACATATTTTTACATTCTATTATACCATAGAAAACTTGCACATGCGAAAGAAAAAACAATATATCCTTATAACTTACATATATAATGTAAATCACAACCCAATACTTTATAAAAAGACTTTACTATAAGCATTACGACGCTTCATATCACTGATAGTCGTATTTCAGACGACAAGTTTCTATACTGAAATAAAGAACGAGCAACATTTAAATTCTCTAAACACAAAGAGAATATCCTGCTTATTATTTATAGAACTTAGTACATAAAATTAAGGAGCTTCTATGACCGAACTTGAAAAATGCTTAGCTGGTGAAAATTATAATTGTCATGACCCCATATTTCTCGAATTTAAGCGCCACGCCCGTCAATTATTAAAAGAATATCACTGTCTATCTTATGAACAAAAATCTGAGAAAAATACTATCCTACAACAATTATTCGGCCATATTGGTCATAACGTATCGGTAGGCCAACCATTTATTTGTGATTACGGTCGCAATATTTATATTGGTAATAATGTATCCATCAATATGAATTGTACCTTTGTTGATTGTAATACTATTACGATTGGCAACAATGTATTAATTGCCTCAAATGTCCAACTTTATACAGCCACACATCCGATTGAATTATCAGAACGATTAACGCCCAATTGGTCAAACGATTCTAATGAATATTTCTGCCAAACCTATGCACAACCTATCACGATTGGCGATGGTTGCTGGTTAGGTGGTGGTGTTATCGTTTTACCTGGTATTACTATTGGCAAAGGCTCTGTTATCGGGGCCGGTAGTGTCGTAACTAAAGATATTCCTGAAAATTCAGTCGCTGTCGGTAATCCTTGCCAAGTCATTCGAACTATAAACAAACCATAGATTGTAAAATAAGCCTTATCGAATCGACACATCTTCACCTGCTAAAATATGTTTCATAGTCCTTGCAGGGCACATTTTACCACACATGGTGCAAGTGCCTTCACATTCTGGTTTGCTCGATTCATAGTAACGTCGTGCTTTTTCAGGGTCAATAGCCAATGAAATCATCGTATCAAAATCAACCTCAGCACGGGCTTTACTCATCGCATCATCCCAAGCCTGAGCTCCCGGAATCCCTTTTGCTAAATCTGCTGCATGAGCCGCAATACGGGTTGCTATAATCCCTTCTTTTACATCATCCACCGTTGGTAAGCGCAAGTGTTCTGCCGGTGTTACATAACACAAAAAGTCAGCCCCACAAGAACCTGCTATAGCGCCACCAATAGCACTCGTAATATGATCATACCCTGGTGCAATATCTGTAACTAATGGGCCTAATACATAAAATGGCGCGCCATGACAAAGGCGTTTCTCAAGTTTCATATTTGCTGCAATTTCATTGAGCACCATATGTCCAGGCCCTTCTATCATAACCTGCACATTATGGGTCCACGCCCGCTTCGTTAATTCCCCCAGTGTAATCAACTCTTCAATTTGAGCCGCATCAGTAGCATCGTGCGTACATCCTGGACGACAAGCATCGCCTAAACTTAACGTAACATCATAGGTTTCACAAATGTCTAACAAGCGATCATAATATTCATAAAAAGGATTTTCCTGATTATTCATTTCCATCCAAGCAAATAGTAACGAACCACCACGAGACACAATATTGGTTAAACGAGGATTATCTTTAATCCGTTGGGCTGTTTTACGATTCATGCCACAATGAATGGTCATAAAGTCCACGCCATCCTTGGCATGTTGTTCCACCACGGAGAAAAATTCATCCACTGTAATATCCTTCAGATCTTTATCCAACATGCCAACTGCATCATACATAGGCACGGTACCAATCATAGCCGTAGATATATCAATGAGTTTTCGGCGAAATTCCTGCGTTTTTCCAAAATTCGACAAATCCATTATGGCTTCAGCCTTCATAGCAATAGCGTTACGCACTTTTTCTAATTCTTCTTCTATATTATTATGTTCTGGTGAAACGCCTAAATTTACATTGATTTTAGTACGACAATGTTCACCAACCGCTTCGGGGGACAAACTTATATGATGTTTGTTAGCGGGAATAACTACTTTACCAGTTGCTACTAGCGCCATTAAATCATCAATTCGCATCTGCTCTTTTTCTGCTACAACCTTCATCTGTGGTGTTACAATCCCCTTGCGAGCCGCATCCATTTGAGTCGTATACTCTGCTTGCTTTGTTGCTACCGTGTTTTGTAATTGAGTGTCTTGTGGTTTCATTAAAAGGCCTCCCATATAGGTCCAAATATACAAGTAACTACTTTGTAGTTTTCATAAAACACGCAAAAAAGCAAAATAAAAAGCTCATCCACGTGGATGAGCTTTTAAACGTCCTGTATAGCTTTCCTACGTCGGCATTATCCGAATCAGGTCAAGGGTCAAGTGTTCGAGCACTTTTCTCAGCCTACAGGCTCCCCTAGCTTTTTTGTGTATTTTCTTTATTATAGTACAGGCTTGTTACTAATACAATGTCATTTTAAAATATATAAATTTTATATCACATCATAAACTACTTTTTACTTAAAACTTTAAAGTACTAGTAACATCACAGAATAATTTTTACTATATTTTAACTGCCAAATTCAATTCTTGCTTCTGAAACAACAGGTTCTCCATCAACAGTTTTAGGGCGGTAGGCACTATTTCTAGCTTGTTGCAAAGCCCAACGATCCAGCGAGCCATTACCACTACTGCTAATAATATCAACTTCCACAGCACGACCAGCTTCATTAATCATTACATAAACAACCACGTTACCACTACCTGGCAAGGTTCGAGGGCCTAAATATTCAGCCCCAATGACCACTGGTTCATGAACTGATGCTGCGTTTTCTCCTTCATCTTGACCACCCTGACCATAACCAGAACCAGAGCCACCGTCCTCATTACTACCGCTATAACTACCACCAACGGCCCCTGTATTTTGGGTCGTATTCGTAGTTGTAGTGGCTACTTGTGCCGAAGGACTCACCTGCGGTTTCACATCTTGTTTAATCACTTGTTCCACAGGCACACCATTTTTAATATCTGCTACTTGTTGCTCAGTCAATGGTGCAGGCGGTTGTACTGTTGACTTTTGCGGCGCCGCTACTTGAGGTCCACCAGCTGAAACGCCTGTATCATTCACTATATTAATAGAAACTGGCGTTCTATCAGGTACTAAGTCAGGTTTTTGTAAAAAAGACCATACCATACCACTAACAAGAGCTAGATTGATAATTACGGAGGATGTTATAGCCATGCGCCATCGATTCTTATAAATATGAGCAAATGGCGAGGTCTGCTTCACCATATCTTGCGAGGTTTCACCCATAACTATCACCTACTTACTCTCAGTAGCCACAGCAATTTTATTTAGATTCATATTTTTTAACGTATCTAATACTTGCACAAATGTACCATATTGTGCTTTTTGGTCTGCGCGTAAAATAATCGTTAAATCGCCACCCTTAGCTTTTTCTGCTTCTAACCGTTGTGCCATACCTTCTAAATTAGCATACGAATCCTGTTCTACATAAATTTGACCATCGGCGGTAATTGTAATTGGAATTTTGCGTTGCAAATCCACAGAACTCGCTGTAGCTACCGGTAAATTAACAGGCATTGATTTTTGGACAACCATGGAAAGCATACTCATCATGAAAAACACTAACAGGAAGAATATAATGTCAATCATCGGAATAATCATGAGTTTCGGTTTATTGGTTGTACGAAGGCTTCTAATTTGCATTAGCCATACCTTCTTCCGCGGTTACACCTACAGCAGCATTCATATACACATTACCGATTTCTTCCATATCCGTAATGAGTCCATCTTGCTTATGTACTAAATAGGAATGAATAACGAGTGCCACAATCGCTACGCAAAGACCCGTGGCTGTTGCAATCAAGGCTTCGCCAACACCACCAGTAATAGCAAATGGCTGACCATCAGATACAGACAATACACTAAAGGAACTAATCATACCCGTTACAGTTCCAAGCAACCCAAGTAATGGTGCCAACGTAACGATAGTTTCCAAATAACTTAAACGAGAACGAAGACGGCCAGCAATGGCACCAGCAGCCCCTTGTAAGGCTGCATTTTTAGATTTAACAGTTTGGCGACGAATCGCTGCATTTAACATTTCAGCCGCTACACCACCATCTTCAGCACATAACTCTTCTAATCCTTTTTCATTATTAGCAGCCGCTAATACTGGCACTTCCTCACGTAAACGCTCCATATTAGATTTAGCCGCACTATAGGTGCGTACACGTTCCACTAAAATAGCAATCGCAATGATTGAACAAAGCAAGAGTGGATACATTACGAGTCCACCTTGATGAAATAATTCTAATAATTCCATATCAATCTCCTTTTTCTATATAAAACTAATTAAAAGGTATGTTCTACACCAACAACATAATGACGGCCTGGCATAGCAAAGGTTCCAATAGGATACATGTTATAACCTTTATAAGTACCCGGTGCTTCTACTTCATAGGACTGATTCGTTAAATTCAATCCTTGTGCATATATCTTAGTGGAATCATTAATTTTATAATTTACATTAATATTCCAAAGAAGATATGAAGAGTCTGTATAACGAGTTTCAGCACGTCCAGTTACATAGGTAAAGTTATTATTTACTAACCAACGATTTTTTTCATAAGTAACATCTAAACTATATGTATTTGGCTGTCTATTATAAAAAGCCGATAATGAACCAGTTGTATCATTACTATTAACATATAAGTAGCGATAACCTGCCTTTACACGCCATGCAGGATTTACTTGATATGTTGCACTCAAATTTAAACCTCTACGTTTTTCTAACCCAGAATTTGTATAATAGCCTGCTACATAGTCATCAGGAGTTTTTATATAATCATTATCAGGATCATAGCCAGGTATCCATACTAATGCATCTTTTATACGACTAGTAAATACGCTTGCCGACACAGATAGTTTATCTGTTACCTCACTATCTACACCTAACGTAACAGTATATGATTTTTCTTGTTTTAAATCCGGATCACCTTTCCACCATTTAGTATTAGAGTACAGCATCTTCATAGTCGGATTGTTAACGGCTTGCCCCCAGGAAACATATGCATGTGTTTTATCATTGATTTTTTTATTTAAACCTACATGCGAAGCAAAATCTCCGCCAAAATTATTATGATGCTCATACCGAGTCCCTAAATTAGCAATCCAGCCTCTACCAAGATCCCATTTATCTTCCAAATAAACAGCTTTACTATTAGCATCTTTACCAAATGGAGTTCCATCATTAACCTCATCAATAGTTTCACGATTATACGTTACCCCACCAATTAAAGTATGATTTCCTAACTTCCACATCTTTTGACCTTCTAGACCAAACATAGTTAAGTCATGCTCGTAAGGAACGCCTGCAAAAGGTGTATTGGCTTTTTCTGTATTTCGATATGCTCTAACAAATGTACCTTCATCCATACCAAAATTATAAGTTACACCATAACTCATATCCGTAGTTTTAGATTTCATACCTTTGCCATAAATTATGCCTTGTAATGGATCTGTTAAATTAATCCCAAAGCCATCATTACGACGACTATATGAAAAATCTAAAGACAATTTATCTTCAGCATAATAATGATCAAAGCGAGCCGTTATATTATCGTGATTAATTTCACTGTCAGGGAATCTATGAGAATTACCATTAGCATCTTTATAATGATAATCATCTTGACGTTCTTTGCTATATGATACAAAATATCCATTTTTTTCATCCCCACCTTGAGTAGTGATTCCGGTTTTCCAGTACCCCCAACTACCTACTTCTGCTTTAGCTGTTGTCTTTTGGCCCATAGTGCCTTCTTTAGTAATGATATTAATAACACCGGCCATGGCTCTCTCACCATACAAAGCAGAGTTAGGACCTTTTACTACTTCAATTCGTTCAATATTTTCAATAGGAAATTGATCAATATCAATCGAGTTTTCTGAACCAGATACTACTAAATGATCCCAATTCATTTTGCGACCATTCACCATTACAAGTACACGAGTATCACCGTTTAACTCTGGATAAGAGGCAAATCCTTTTTGAACAACAGTGACATTATTAGCTTTTAAGGCGTTAGACACACTGTTAAAATTCCCTTTTTCAATATCCTTCGCCGTAATTACTGTTGTATCAGCTGGTACATCTACTTTTTCTTCTGACAAACGACTGGCCGTTACTAATACAACTTTACCTAAATCTTGTAAATTTGCTTCATCGTAATCAGCCGCCCACACACTACCACTGATAGCACTTACAACTAAGGCAGTTAATACTGCTTTACTTACTGCACTAGGATGAGTTAATTTCATTTATTTTGTTCCTCCTCAAAACCTTGAGCTATTTTCTCTAAGGCATCCACCACACGACCATTGCCATTATTTACATCCGCAAAAGGCACTGCTATAATTCTCCCTTCTTGAATGGCCCGCATATTGCGTAAATTAGGATCAGCTTTTAATTCAGCGATTGCTTCCGCTTCACGCAACGTGCGATTACTTTGGCTCACAGTCACATACACAATTACATCAGGATCAAAGGCCAACACACGTTCAGGCCCAACCATTGAAATCTGTCGGTTTGTCAAATTTTGACCACCCGCTTTTTTCACGATGTCATCAACAAGATACACAGGCCCATACAAGCTATAAGTGCTATGTCCATGAGCTTGTAAAATAATAACCTTCGGCTTATAGGTCCAACGATTTACTCGATTTGTCACCGTTTGCACTCGCTGTTCTAACTCTGACTTATAAGCACTGGCCTTATCAGGGATTTGAAATAATCGTCCCATATCATCAATAAAAGGATAAATTGCACTCTCCAATGTCGGCTGATTCTTGCGAATTGTAGCGGGTACAATATATACACCAATATCTCTTTCATACCACTGTCTAACATCACCTAACGCCGCTGGCGTGAAATGATGCGACCACCCCATTAGCACATTAGGCTGCATGGCTAATACTTGTTCCCTACTTGGCACATAGCTATTCGTAATTAAAGGCAACTGACTATATATGTCACGATACCGCTCTGGCTCTTCACCATAAGGCGCCACCGTTCCTACAATACGATCTGAAAGGCCTAAATCAATCAATAACTCCGTAGCACCAGGATAGGTAACAATAACACGCTTAGGTGGCTCGCCATAGGTGAAACGCATAGGATTGCCATCACTATCTACATTTTGTAATGTAATACCCGTTACACTTTCATTGCTAGCCCCTACAACACGCCAATGCCCATTTGTATAAGCTAGCCAAACTATGAAGATCATTATTGCGGATAAAACGGCCCCTATACAGCGCCGACTCCATCGTTCCCAAGTACTTGTCATACACCATCACCTGCACGGCTTGCCCCTTGGCTAACTGCCTCACTTGAGTGAAATGCACCACTATGCCGCAAAGGCTGTCTCTCATAAGTAACAATGGGAACCCCATCTTCATGGTAAGATACTACACTCGCCACTTCATATACTTCGCGAATCAACGTTTCACGCACAATCTCACGTGGCGTCCCTTGAACTACTAACTGACCTTGTTTCATAATAAATAATTCATCACAAAATAAAGAAGCCAAATTCAAATCATGAAGGGCCGCAATCACACCAACACCCAACCCTTTTATGACTTCCAACAACTCTAGCTGATAGGTAATATCTAGATGGTTAGTTGGTTCATCCAAAATCAAGTATTCTGGCTCTTGGCAAAGAACACGCGCTAACATAACTCGCTGTTGTTCACCTCCTGATAAGGACGCAAAACTCCGATACGCTCTATCCCACATGCCCACTTTACGAAGGGCTTCCATGGCTAAGGTCATATCGTCTTCAGTATCCTCATCAAAGCCTTTCTTATATGGCGTGCGCCCCATCATCACAATTTGCCACACTGTAAAATCAAAATTAATACTGTGAAACTGCCCCATCACACCAATTCGCTTAGCCGCTTCTCGTAGAGGGATCTGCCCTAAGGGCGTTTCATCAAAATAAATTTCTCCCTGTTGCACAGGAATCACTCGATATAAATGTTTCAGCAAGGTCGATTTACCACAACCATTAGGCCCCATAAGACCTACGAACTTATTGGCTGGAATCGTAAGGGATAATTGATTTAAAATCTGCGCATCGCCAACACGATAAGTTAGGTTCGACACTGTGATTTGTTTCATAGGTACCTCCTAACCACCGAAATTACGACTTGAACCAAAAAGAAGCTTCATAAAAAGAGGCGCTCCCATGAGGGCCGTCAAAATACCAATAGGCAAATCACCAGCTGGCAATAACACACGGGATAACAAATCAGCTAATACTAAAAATATAGCGCCACCTAATGCTACTACGGGCAATAAACGTTTATGCCCAACGCCAACCAAAGCCCGTGACATATGAGGAATGACAAGTCCTACAAAGCCAATAATGCCACATTGTGAAACAAGTACACCCGTAAGTAAGGCCATACAAGCCATATAAATGTACCGTTTACGAGTGGCATTAATGCCTAAAGTCGTCGCCATCTCT
Source organism: Veillonella criceti (assembly GCF_900460315.1). Lineage (NCBI taxonomy): Bacteria > Bacillati > Bacillota > Negativicutes > Veillonellales > Veillonellaceae > Veillonella > Veillonella criceti. Next base: position 1,363,091 of record NZ_UHIO01000001.1, read on the forward strand.
TCACCTAACAAGAGCGCATCCAATGCCCTTACTTGCGATAAAAAATAAACGGTCATGCCACCTACGACAATAGACGGCCAAAATAACATTGACCACTTAGCATCAGCTAAGGACCCCATTGTCCAAAATGCCGCACTTTGCATGCCTTCTGCATCACCGGCCATATAAATAATAAAATTAGATAATGCTGTACATAATGCGCTTACTACGGCCCCTGCTAACACTAATTTTACGGTAGAAATACGGCGCCCCATACCAGCCAGCGCCATTACAGCTAGCGTGGCTATGATAGCACCACCAAAGGCCCAAACAGGGACGCCCACATTAGCAGCCCCTAATAAAAACCCTAGTAAAATGGCCATAACTGCACCCACTGAAGCGCCTGAAGCAATCCCCAAAATAAAAGGTTCCGCCAACGGGTTTTGTACAGCCGCTTGCATAACAGCGCCTGATAAGGCAAGGCCTGCACCGACTAATGCGGCTAATAGGACACGCGGTATACGAATATCCCATACAATATCAATCATCGCCGGACTCACGGTTTCAGGAATTGGCATATTCATTACTTTTCCACTAAGTATCGTCAACACATGGCCTGCCGATATAGTTACACTCCCTAATGCGATGGCTGCTATAATTGCGCATACTAAAAGGGCAGTCAGAACCGGTACGGCCCAACTGCCCCATATTTCAGAACGGTGCTTCGTAGCGGTCTGTAACTCTTGCAGGTGTTGTTGACGAGTTATGATTTCCACATCATTCATCAAATACCCTCATTTCGCTTATGACATAAAAACAGGTCAACAGTATACGCCTTTGATTTCATACGGCACATATTTTGGCTTACTATTAGAGCTTACTCAAGCTCTACTGAAATCATCACGCAGTGCTAACCTTATCGAAAGAGGCCAAATTCTTGGCTACAAATATTACATTGTCCTATGCTACTTAGCATACTTATATTTATATATTAGTAATTTAAAAATTGAGAAGTTTTTCTTCTATTTCCTAAAACATTTTATAGTAAATAATATTCACTGTCAATAAAACTCTAAAATTAAATCCTCTCTTAACAGTATATATTATCACATTTTTCAAGTTCTCCCTCTTATTTTATAGGATTTTTATATTCTATTTCCCAGTTTATATACAAGTTATATGAATTTTTATAAAAACTTTAAATATCTAACAATACTTATTTTACAACTTTTAAAAATATAATCCATTAAGACGCCAGTAGATCTAGCAACTTGCAATAGTATATTTTAACTATACAACTGACTGCTTACCAACTTTTACCAAACTGTATAGTATAGATATACAATTTAAAGTATTATTCCTATATACCCCTATTGTATTGATATAAAATATCAAAAGTAGCTAGTAGTTATTGATAATTATTTATCATCTACTAGTTGCTTTTTAATAGCCCCGACAGGACAAATCTCGTAACAATCACCACAGCCAATACAGCCTTCACCGATAAAAAATTGCTGTGGTTGTTCACAAATAATTTGCTCGGGACAGTCCATAGCACAAGCGCCACATTTTACGCAGCGCTTGCCATCAATAACAAATGTTACTATGCCCATATTTCTGAAGCCCCCCTAATATATTATAAGGCCTTCGTTGCTTCTAAAACCAACCGAATCATTTGAGCTACACCATCTTCATCATTAGTAGGTGCTAAAAATTTAGCCGTCGCTTTAGCTGTCGTTTCACCATTCATCATAGCAAACGATGTACCAGCATACGCAAGCATAGTTAAATCATTATTACTCTCCCCAATGGTCATTACTTCATCAGCAGTATATCCCAAAGACTCCGCTAAAGCAGCTACCGCACGGCCCTTACTAATTCCTGGTTGAACAAACTCTAGATTACCTTCGCTAGATTGAATGATTACAAATCGATTATCCGCTTTAAAATGATCTAAAATAGCCTTCTTCTTAGCTTCCGTACCATAAAATAACTGAATCTTTTCTAAATCCATACCCGTTTCTACAATATGGTCTCGTAAATTAGGAACCATGACGCGACTTTCTTTCATAAGTGGTACTAAATGTGGTGGTAGCGTGCTTGCAAATTCTAACATGCCTTCCGTTTCACCGTAAATATCTTTACCACTATACGCTTCAATATACACATCAAAAGGAGTTAACGCATCCAATAATCGTAAGCCCTCAGCATTACTGAATGACTCATGGAATACGGTTGTCGTTTCACCGCCATGCTGTTCTAAGACAAGAGCGCCATTACTGCAAATATAATGATGAATCTCAGGGATACGGTGAATCACTTCGCCCATTTCACCCCACGCACGGCCACTTGCTACAGCTACTGTCACACCAGCCACCATAGCTGCCTTTACAGCCGCCACCGTTTCATCACTAACATGCTTATGTATATCTACCAAGGTGCCATCTACATCGGATACCATCAACTTAATCGGCTTTTTTAATTGTAAATCACCTACTGTAGTGGGTAAACTTGCTTCTTTGCCTCGTTGCTCCGCCGCTTTAAACATAGCGGCTTGATCATCTATATTTACGGAATTTATTTTATCTGTCATAGTCATCTCCATTACTATATAAATACTATAAATACTTAAGGTACGCTATCACTATACGAATTTCCATCAAATCAACGAAATATGTCAATATAATTATTATATCATACAAAAAGGCTCCTCTTCCTGCAACATTTCTAAATCTTTGATCTAGATTTGAGCAAAAGAGGAGCCTAAAAAGGCTTCTTACTATCAACGCCTTTTCAGTAAGAAAAATCGTTTACAAGAATTTTATTTACCTAACACATCGGCACAACGATGACATAAGGTAGGATGTTCAGCATCTTGACCGACTGTATCACGATGAATCCAGCAGCGTTCACATTTTTCAAATTCACTTGGTTTTACAACTACACTCAAGTGACCTTCTTCTGTCGCCACAGCTTCAGCCGGTGCATTATTACGACCTTCTACAAGGTACGCTTCACTCACAATAAGAAGGGCTGCCAAGTCTTTCACTTGTGCTAACATTTCATAAGCAGCGCCATCAGCATAAACAGTGATAGCAGCATCTAACGAATGGCCGATAACTTTATCTTGACGAGCTGTTTCAAGCGCTTTAGTTAATTCACCACGAAGAGCTAACACTTGACTCCATTTTTCAGCTAAGGCAGCATCATAATGTGCTTCATTACCGATAGGCCAATCTTCAAGCATTACACTTTCACGCATACCGTCTTCTTTAGGCATATATTGCCATACTTCTTCAGCTGTAAAGGAAAGCACTGGTGCTACCATGCGAACTAAGGTAGTTACAATTTCATACATAGCGGTCTGCGCACTACGACGTGCTACAGAAGTTGCTTCTTCTGCATACATCGTATCTTTCAATACATCTAAGTAGAAAGAACTTAAATCAACAGTGCAGAAGTTATGAATTGTATGATATAAAATATGGAATTCATAGTTTTCATAGGCTTCCGTTACTTTACGACGAACTTCTTCTAAGCGAAGGAGCGCCCATTTATCAATTTCAGATAATTGATCATAGGAAACTTTGTCAGTATTTGGATTGAAGTCATCCAAATTACCAAGCAAGAAACGGAATGTGTTGCGAATCTTACGATAGACTTCAGATAACTGTTTTACGATATCTTTAGACAAACGTACATCGCCTTGATAATCAGCAGAGGATACCCAAAGGCGCATTACGTCAGCCCCATATACATCAATGATATCGGAAGGTGCCACTGTATTCCCTACGGATTTAGACATTTTACGCCCTTCACCATCTACTACGAAACCATGTGTTAATACTGAATTATAAGGGGCTTTACCTGTCGTTGCTACGCCAGTTAACAAGGATGAGTTAAACCAACCACGATGTTGGTCAGACCCTTCAAGATACATAGCACATGGCACATCAAGTCCTTCATTTTCAAGTACGCCAGACCAAGAAGAACCACTATCAAACCAAACGTCCATAATATCTGTTTCTTTACGGAATTCATCATGACCACAATGAGGGCATGTGAAACCATCTGGCAATAATTCTTTTTCCGTATGATTCCACCAAGCATCAGAGCCTTCTTTAGCTACCCATGCTTGCACAGATTTAATGGTATCATCATTGATAACATAATCACCACAAGATTTACAGTAGAATACAGGAATTGGCACACCCCAAACACGTTGACGAGATACACACCAATCACCACGGTCAGCAATCATATTATAGATACGATCATGGCCCCATTTAGGAATCCACTGTACTTGATTATCAATAACGTCGAGGGCTTCTTTACGATAGCCATCTACTGAAGAAAACCACTGTTCTGTAGCACGGTAGATAACAGGATTTTTACAACGCCAGCAATGTGCATATTGGTGGCGCAAGCTACCTTTATGAAGTAACGCACCATTATGCGCTACAATTTTTAAAATAGGCACTTCTGCATCATGAATTTCTTTGCCAGCCAAAGCTTCTTCCGTATCGCCATAGCGACCATTATCGACCGCACTTACATACGTACCAGTGGGATCCACAAAAGAAGTGATTTCAAAATCAACTTTGCCTGCTTTTTTATATGTCTGATATACACCAAAGTCTTCTTCACCATGAGCCGGTGCCGTATGAACACAACCTGTACCAGCTTCCAAAGTTACATGATCACCTAAGAATACAGGCACTTCACGTTCAATAAATGGATGTTTAAAGGTAGCCAATTCTAAATCAGCCCCAGAGAAGGTATTAAGAACTGTATATTCAGCCACTTGAGCATCTTTAAACGCATTCGCTACCAAATCAGTGGCCATCAAATAGTATTCATCACCCACTTGTACCCAAGAATATTCTAATTCTGGATTAACAGAAATCGCTTGTGATGCTGGTAATGTCCAAGGCGTTGTTGTCCAAATAACAGCATACGCTTTCTTTGTATCTACATCAGCTGGCAAAGTACGTTTTAACTCATTTACATAGGCGTACTTCACATAAATGGAGAAGGATTTCTTTTCTTTATATTCGATTTCAGCTTCTGCCAAGGCCGTTTCACAATGAGTACACCAATATACTGTTTTTAAACCTTTGTAAATATGGCCTCGTTTCGCCATTTCACCAAAGATACCAAGCTGTTTCACTTCAAATGCAGGTTTCAACGTCAAATACGGATCTTCAAAACGACCAAGTACCCCAAAACGAACAAAGTCTTTCTTTTGATCTTCTACACATTGTAATGCGTAATCTTTACATTTAGCACGTAAATCTAGCGGACTCATTTCATGACGATTAAGGCCTGTATTCTTGATAACAGCATGTTCAATTGGCAAACCATGTGTATCCCAACCAGGGATGTACGGTGTGTAATAGCCCTGCATCGTTTTATATTTCATAATAATATCTTTTAATGTTTTATTGAGGGCATGACCAATATGGAGTTTGCCGTTGGCATACGGAGGGCCATCATGTAACACAAATGGCTTGTTCCCTTTGCGCAACTCTAAGCGTTTTTCATAAATTTTGTTTTCTTCCCAATATTTTAAATATTCTGGTTCTCGTTTTGGTAAGTTGCCGCGCATTGGAAATTCTGTAGCAGGCAAATGTAATGTTTTACCGTAATCCATAATAAACTCTCCTCTCAACTAATAAAAAAAGCGTTCATCCCCGAAGGGACGAACGCTATAAGTCCGTGGTACCACCCTACTGACTCTATAATAGAGCCACTCACGCATATAACGGTGCTCACCGATAAATGTAACATTTATATGCTCCCAAGTGATTCGTCATCTCTTCATTCGCTGAACTCACACCATACATCAGCTCGCTGAGAACTACCCGAAATGACCGTCTTCGTCATCGCATTTCATATACAGTTATAGAAATAAGTCTTACTGTCATGGACAGTTGACCAACTCATAGTAACGTTTGTTATAGATAGAGTATAGAGAAGGGATTTCGTTTTGTCAAGTAACTTTATGATTATTAATACCATAAAGTCTTCTCTTTATTTGAATCCTGCATATTTTGTTAAAAAAGAGTATAATAAAATCATATTTTACGTTATGAATTATCTCTAAGACTTGCCATCAATCATAAAGGAGGACGCCTATGCCCGCCTGGTTACGCACGGACTATATTTGTTTCTTCGGTGCTTTTCTATCGGCCCTTGGCATGAGCCAATTAGCACCACTCTTACCACTTTATTTGCATGATATGGGCGTAACTGCCACCAACGAAGTCGCCTATTGGTCAGGCCTGGCTATGGGTGTGACCTATCTTATCGTAGCCTTTGTTTCCCCTTTTTGGGGGCGTCTCGCCGATCGACGGGGCCGTAAAATTTTATTATTGCGCTCTAGTTTTGGCATGATGCTATGTAATTTGTTAATCTGCTTTGTCCAAACACCAGAACAGCTTGTATTGATTCGATTTGTCCAAGGTCTCGTATCAGGCTTTTTCTCCGCGTCCGTTACACTCGTTGCTTCTGAAACGCCAGAAAACAAAACAGGCTGGGCGTTATCCGTTTTGGCGTCAGCTAACTTAGCTGGCTCACTCTTAGGGCCTCTGATTGGTGGTTATTTAGCCAGTACCTTCGGTATCCGCACTAGCTTTTTTGTCATTGCCTGTTTCTTAGGGGCGGCCTTTCTCCTCATTTTCTTTCTTGTTCACGAAACCTTTGAGCCACAACCTGATACGGTTCCTCATAGTTTCAAAGAATTACAGAATCAACTACCCCATCTCCATGAACTATTTATTATTGCTGCCTCTACCTTTATTTACGCTCTTTCTATGATGTCATTACAACCAATTATCACCGTATACTTAGATGAAATTATGCCTCCCCATACACCACACCTTGCGCTCATTGCCGGTGCTGTCTTTGCAGCTACGGGCTTTGCGCAAATGCTCAGCAGCTCCTATATGGGCAAATGGATTGACCGCATTGGTCCTCGTCGCATTCTTATTGGCTCACTGATTTATACAGCCGTCATGACCATTCCACAAGCCTATGTAACAACATCCTGGCAACTAGGCGTCTTACGATTTCTCACAGGACTAGGTCTTGCTGGTTTATTACCATCCCTAAATACCTATATTTCAACCCATTCACCTAAACATCTATCTGGGCAAGTCTTTTCCTATAACCAAACTACTCAATTTTTAGGTTATTTTATGGGATCTGTCGGCGGAGCCCTCTTTATGGGACAATTTGGTTTTACCGCCTTATTCTGGGGCACTGGTTTACTATTCTTATTTAACGCCATATGGGTATACACAAAATTAAAAGCCTAAATACTTCTCTAATTTTTAAAATTAGACTAAAAAACAGCCCTAGGGCTGTTTTTTTGCTTATAATTCTGTTCCAACATACGCCGCGAATGCCTCTATCGTTGCATTATTACGACGATAATACGTCCATTTACCATAACGAGCCGACTCCAATAATCCTGCTCGCTGCATCAAATCTAAATAATGTGATACTGCGGATTGTGAAATGCCTAACTTATCTTGAATACTCCCCACACAGACTCCTCCTTTAAATGAGTCGTCCTCAAGAACGTGAAGTCCTTGGGGTGGAAAATGTTTCGTTGGTTCTTTGAGCCATTGCAAGATTTTTAAGCGACTTTCATTAGATAAGACTTTAAAAATATCAAGTAATTGTTTATCATTCATAATTTTATTATATCTTTTTTTCTAGATATGTCAATCTATTTTATCGAAATTAATCAATATATTTTACCAAAACAAAACCCATCAAGTCATTCATGAACTGATGGGTTTAACCTATTTGCCCCTATTTTAATGATTGTGTTTCTCTCTTGCCAAGATAAATATAGTCGACAAAATCAACATAAAGCCAATAATATCACTGGTCATAAAGGCACTTCCTAAGACTAACCAGCTCAATACAGCCGCCGAAATGGGTTCAATAGAAGATAGTACAGACCCTTTTACCGCTCCAATACGACGAACACCTTCCAGATATGCATTAAAGGAAACAATAGTACCTAATACAACCACATTAAAAACGCCCACATAGGTCCACATATCCCAAACGCCAGGAATATCAAAAGGAGATGCTATCATCGCTGTCACCAGACCTGACAACAACATGGCAAAGCCAACTACAGGTCCCGTCCCATATCGTCGCAACAGTGATACCGGCTGCACGCTATAAATCGCTACAGCCACTGCTGATAAAAGACCCCAAAATAATACTCTTTCGTCAATGCCCGCCAATTCAAAATTTCCATGAAAGGCAATCAAAGCCGTCCCCAGCATGGCCAATATAACACTAATCCCTTCACCCCACGTTGGTAACGTAAAGTAACGAACCGCCATATACACTACAATCATAGCCGGCGCTAAATATTGTAATACCGTAGCAATCCCTGCGCCAGCATAATAAATAGAGCGAAAATACGCATACTGACAAAGGGCCATACCTAATAAACCAAATACAAATAAACCGACTACATGACTCGGTGTCTTAAAAATTGTAAAAATATGCACTCGTCCTTGATAAAAAGCGGCTAACACGGTCACAATTCCCGCTATCAGCAAGCGTACTGTCAGTAACCACTCAGGACTAATAGCTCGTTGTTGCTGCAAAAACTGAGCCGATATGCCCGATAACCCCCATAAAATACCACCAAATAAAGTAAGGGCAATCCCTACTGCTTTATCCCTATCCATCATGCCCTCCTTTATTAATAGCATTTATTTACCTAATGAATTTATAAAGACGACCAGCAAGCACTGGTCGCCTTTAACTATACTTTTATTATACCATTAGTCAACTAATTTCATAGCGACTTTTACTACTACTTTTAACACCTTACTTGGCTCATCATTGACTGCGCAACAAGGGCGATGAATATCTTCAGGGAAGAAAATAGCATAGGAACCAGATTGAGCAATAATATAGCCTTCATCAGGTAAGTCCTGTTTGTAGAAATACAAATCCTTGTCATCATGTGCTTCTACCACTGGTTCAGTTTGGCGATCTGGTAAAAAGCCCATTTTTTCCTTGCCATCAATAACAAACTGCACATCTAAGTACTGCTTATGTGCTTCAGGGCGAGTTTCTGCAAACTTCTTAGTGATTACTTCTTGTACTAAAGCAAAGATATTATCTCCCTCAATATCATGACGACCAATTGCTAAACTTTTTAAATCAGTGTCTTTTAACCAATCGAGGACGCGTTCTAATACAGGTGCATAACCTAACCCTTTGTAATTCACATTCACACTACCAAATATCATATATATTATCTCCTTTGGCCCGCTTGGGGCTATTTATTTTTAACTCTACTTAGATGAGCCACATCTTCAAGCCAAGGTAAACTATACTGAAACGTCCCGCCAAACTACTGTTTCAAGTACTAGCTATTCATCATCACCAGTCCCGTCAAACTTAGCAATAATGCCTTCCGCTGTTTTATGCGGCACTTCTTCATAGGAGCTAAATTCCATATTAAACACGCCTTGACCTTGTGTCATACTGCGCAATACGGTTACATAATCAAGCATTTCGGCAAATGGCACTTGCGCTTTAACAACGGTAATTCCTTCCCGTTCACCTTGTTCCATGCCCAATACACGACCACGACGACTGTTTAAGTCACCCATAATATCGCCCATGAAATTATCAGGTGCAAATACATTGACATTATAAACAGGTTCTAATAAAACTGGTTTGGCTTGAGGCACTCCTTTTTTAAGAGCCTGAGCAGCCGCTACTTTAAAGGCCAACTCGGAAGAGTCTACCGCATGATATGACCCATCTAATAAGGTCACTTTTACACCAATCATTGGATAACCTGCTAACAAGCCTTTATCTAGTGTTTCTTTTGCCCCTTTTTCAACAGCTGGAATATATTGTTTTGGTACAGCACCACCGAAGATTTTATCTACAAATTCAAAATCTCCTTCATAGGAAGGTTCAATGGCTAATTTAACATGACCATATTGACCATGGCCACCACTTTGTTTTTTATGTTTCCCTTCCACTTCTATTTTACCACGAACTGTTTCACGATATGGAATATATGGTTTTTCTAATTTCGCTTTAACACCATATTTGCGTTCCATCTTCGTAAGAATATGTTCTAAATGCACTTCGCCCATACAACGCACTTGCATCTGACGACCTTCCACATCTTTGACTACTACGCAAGTTGGATCTTCTTCAGAAATACGCTGTAACGCACTTGCTAATTTTTCTTCTTCCCCTTTCTTTTCAGGGACCATTGCTACTGTATGTAATGGTTGTGGGAAGCGAATTTGACGATATTTTACTTTAAAACCTGGCGTTGCAAAGGTATCGCCAGTCTTAGTCGCTGTAAGTTTAGGAATAACTACAATATCCCCAGCCCCCGCTTCTGTAACAGGCACTTGTTGCTTACCAATTAGAGTATACATTTTACCCCATTTTTCTTCAATCCCTTGCGTTACATTAAGCAGTTTATCGCCTTCTTTAAGTTCTCCTGAGAATACTCTAACAAAGCTTTGCTTCCCTGCAAATGGATCTAAGATAGTCTTAAATACAAAGCCTGTAAATGGTTTATCTACATGAACAATCCGTTCTTCACCAGTATCTACATCTTCGGCGGTCATCACCCGTTTAGACGCATCAGGCATGTAGCGAATCATACGATCTAATACTTGGTCCATGCCAATATTATTAATGGCACTACCGCACATAACAGCACAAACACGGCCAGTCAACATACCTTCGCGCAAACCTTGACGGATTTCTTCTAAGGTTAATTCTTGACCATCTAAGTATTTTTCAAGTAATTCATCATTACCTTCAGCCGCCGCTTCTACTGTCATTTCACGAATTTCTTCTACTTTAGCTTCTAATTCAGCAGGAACAGCTACTTCAGTCATCTTACCATTTTCATAAATATAAGCTGTGCGTTTCGCTACGTCTACAACGCCTTTAAAGTCAGGCCCTTCTCCAATTGGAATCTGCAATGGCATGATAGCTTTACCAAATAGAGCATGCATTTTTTCAAGGGTCCCAAAGAAATCGGCTCCTTCTACATCCATCTTGTTGATAAATGCCATGCGTGGCATCTGCAATTCTACCCCATAATCCCAAGCACGAATGGTATCTACTTCAACGCCAGAGGTTGCCGATAATACCATAAGCATACCATCGGCTGCACGCAAAGCTGCTCGTACTTCTCCATGGAATTCAGAATAACCAGGGGTATCAATGAAATTAATTTTATAATTTTTCCATTCACAAGGTGCCATACCTAATTGAATTGTTACATTACGTTTAATTTCTTCAGGCTCAAAGTCCATAATGTGTTTATTATCTTGACCTTTACCTACGGATGCTACGGCACCGCAAGCCAATAGTAAAGATTCCACTAATGCTGTTTTACCAGCTCCATCGTGAGATACAATTGCCACATTACGAATCAAATCACTAGCATATTCTTTCATATGAACCGCCTCCTTTAAAGCGCAGAAACGCAATTTACTGTACTTATTCGCTACTCATGTATGAATCTCCTTTATTCTTGTTATACATTTTTCGAAAGTATGCTAATTTTTTACAAATTGTCCTGTTAAATTATACAAATAGCTTGCCAAAACCGACTATTTACCGTAACATTAAAGAATATATATAGGTTTGGCCACCCAAAATTCAAGTAATATAGTAGTTTAGTAGAGTCGAATGGCCAAACACGAAGGGGGATTTTTTATGAGTGAACATGAAACACAAGACAAGCATCATATGAAGCGTGGTCTGAAAAATCGTCACATGCAGATGATTGCCTTAGGTGCATCGGTGGGGACAGGCTTATTCTATGGCTCAGCACCAACCATTAAATTAGTTGGCCCTGGGATTATTGCCTCGTATGCCTTAGCGGGTCTCTTTATTTTCTTTGTTATGCGCATGCTCGGTGAAATGGCGGTCCGTGAACCAGTATCTGGTTCATTCAGTCATTTTGCTAATAAATATTGGAATGGCTTCATGGGATATCTAGCCGGTTGGAATTATTGGACTTTATTTATGCTGGCTGGCATGGCTGAATTAGCCGCCATTGCCGTCTATCTAGCTTACTGGTTCCCAGATATACCGCACTGGCTCACCACCCTCATATGTCTGGTTATTATTACGGCTATTAACTTAATCAATGTTAAAGCCTATGGTGAAGTAGAATTCTGGGCCTCCTTTATTAAAATTGGGGCCATCGTCAGTATGATACTCTTTGGTTTCTATCTTATTTTCACAACTATGGGTTCTTTCCCTAATAACTTCCATAATTTATGGGATAACGGGGGCTTCTTCCCTAATGGTTCATGGGGTTTCCTTTGCTCATTAGCGGTTGTTATGTTCTCCTTTGGAGGCGTGGATCTTATCGGTATTACCGCTGGTGAAGCTGAAAATCCTGAAAAGAGTTTGCCAACAGCGATTAATGAATTATTACTTCGTATCTTAATTTTCTACATCGGCACTATGGTTGTACTTATGTCCCTCGCACCATGGGATAAAGTAGGCCTTGAAGCTAGTCCATTTGTACAAATCTTTGAAGAAATTGGCATTCCCGCTGCTTCTAATATTTTAAACTTAGTCGTATTAGTGGCTGCACTTTCTGTTTTCAACAGTATTTTGTACAGTAATTCACGTATGCTTTACGGTCTGGCGAAAGCAGGGAATGCCCCTAAAATTTTTGGCTATTTAACAGTAAGTGGTGTGCCTTTAGCCAGTACCTTATTTTCAGCAGGTCTTGCCTTAATCATCGTATTAACAACTTACCTCTACCCACAGGCAGGCGAAGTTTTCATGCATCTGCTAGCCCTTGTGGTAGCGGGCCTTGTTATTAGTTGGTTCGTCATCATTGCGACACATATTAAATTCCGCAATACGTTCATTCGTGAGAATCGCTTAGATGAACTAAAATTCAAATCGCCAATGTATCCTTTCATCAACTACTTGTGTATCCTATTCCTACTTGTAGTTGTAGGTGTAATGTGGCAAATGGATAGTTTCAAACCATCCGTTATTGCAATTCCATTCTGGATTTTGTTCTTATATGTAACCTATAAGTTAAAACGAACAAAGAAATAATGTAACACAACATAAAACGCCTGTAAGCACTTTATACTCTATAGTGCTTACAGGCGTTTTTAGTTACGCTCTCTTCTCACTCAATATAAGGTCAATCCATCTTTATAACAATAACTTGACTACCTTAAACCCCAACGTAACTCTCTCTTTTTCCCTCAATCTCCCTAGTCAATACCACTAACCCCTTGACTGGAATTTATTATACGTGCTTTTTTACTTCATGACTAATATATACAAAAAATGGTTAGTTATAGTCTAATCCTATAACTAACCATTTTCATATTAATGTAGCTAATCAACCGATTACACACTTTGCGTATTTTTCTTTAATGCTTCAATGTACTGTTGACAATACTTACCTGCTGCTACTTTATTATGCAATATGTAGCCAATTTCAATTTTTTCATCCACATCAAGAGGAATAGCTAAAATATTAGGACCATTCAATTTTTCACTAATAATCCCTGAACAAATGGTATACCCATCAAGACCAATTAACAAATTAAACAAAGTCGCTCGATCACACACTACAATATCTTTAGCACTTTCACAAGTACTTAGAATCTCTTCCGAAAAGTAAAACGAATTATGTTCACCTTGCTCATAGGAAAGTCTTGGAAATGGCGCTAAGTCCTCTAGGGTTACAATATCCTTGGTTGCTAAAGGACTAAAAGAACTGACAAATACATGAGGACGCGCTGTAAACAATGGATGAAACGTTAAATCATGGCGTTTAAATTCCTTACGCAAAATTGTTTCATTAAATTCATTTAAATACAAAATCCCAATTTCACTGCGCAAACGAGCTACATCTTCAATAATTTCATAGGTCTGCGTTTCACGAATACGGAAGTCATATTCATTACCACCATAAGCCTTTAACACATCCACAAAAGCTTCTACTGCAAACGAATAATGTTGAGTAGACACACAAAACTCATGTTTCACAGCCGTCTGCCCAAAATATTTTTCTTCAATTAAATTGGTTTGCTCAATCACCTGACGAGCATAGCCTAGAAACTCATCCCCTTCAGGCGATACGATAACCCCTTTATTTGTCCGTGAAAAAATGGTAATGCCTAATTCTTGTTCTAATTCTTTAATAGCCGCAGTTAAACTCGGTTGCGCAATAAAAAGTTCTTTAGCTGCTTTATTAATCGATCCTTGCTTAGCTACGGTTACAATATATTTTAACTGTAATAATGTCATACATACCCTCTTTTAATCTCTTAGCCTCAAAATACTATATTTAAATTGTAATAGAAAACAAAAAGGACTGCAAGCCCACTAAGAGCCTTACAGTCCTCAATATATTATTAGATGATGCTACGTTTGGAACGAACCGCACGAGGTACAATATTGAAAGCTAATTGATAGATAATATATCCTACGATGATGGCAATCGTACCACCTACGATTGGTCCTTCACCGCTCGCATAGATTGCATATACCGAGTAAGCAAAGGCAACTACGCTCAAACCATACATGCTACGACGAGTAAATAAGGAAGCTCCTTCAGTTTTCAATAATTTATTAACAGCAATACAGCAAAGAAGATAAGGGAATACATTCGTTACAACTGCTAAATTAACTAAATTTTCAAACTGACGGCTTAAAGAATCATTCATTGTCATGAACGCTAAGGCAGATTGAACAGCTAATAAAATTAACAAACCACGAACTGGTGCATCTGCTTTATTAACACGGCTGAATACTTTAGGGAATAAACCTGCATCAGCAGAACTTTTGAATACACGAGATAAAGTAAACTGCCAGCAAAGAATAGCCCCACAACAAGAAATTACCATGGCTGCCATCACAATTTTACCAACGGTATCATTAAACATCTGAGCAAATACCATACCGAATGGTGCTGTGGAATTCAACAAATCCACATTAGGCACGATTCCTGCCATTATATTAGTAGACAATACATAAATCACCGCTACTGCTAATGTGCCGAAGAACGTTGCAATTGGTACGTTTTTCTTTGGATTTTCAACAGCATCCATGTTAGCTGCTGCGGATTCAAAACCTAAGAATCCCCAAAGAGTTAAAGCGATGGAAGAACTCACTGCATCAAAGAAGGGCAGTTGATTTGGATTCCATACAGCTGAATACAAACTTGGGTCAAACCAGAACCAGCCAAATACACTGATGAAAAGAACTGGTAGGATAGCCCCCCAAACCGTAATATTACTTATACGACCAGTTTTAGCATTGCCACCAAAATTTAATACAGCCGCAAGCCATAACAACACAATCGTTGCTAAACTCATTTGTACTGGCGATAAGGTTAAATCAAATAAGACAGCTGCGTAGCCCACTGCGGAAATCGCAATCGCTACGTTTGCAATTACAAGCGAAATGGCATAAGCATAATTTGCCATAAAATGTCCGGTTTTGCCAAAACTATACTCTGCATAGCCCCCCATGCCACCACTTTTAGTTGTGAACATACCACACTGTGCAAAGATATGGGCCAATACTAAAGACCCTACGGCTGTAATCAGCCAAGACAAAACGGAAATGGTTCCTACTTCTGCAAGTTTAGTAGGTAACATAATAATCCCAGCACCCATCATATTCGCTGCAACGAGCGTGGTCAACTGGAATACAGACATTTTTTTAGCGGTGGTTTTCATGTATCAATCCCCTTTCTATGTAGCTCAACATCTACAACTTAACTAAGTGAACCGCTATCGATATCAGTCCTTGCGGTTGTGCGTGGATGTGATATCGCATGTAACGTATTTCTATTTTTTATTGACGACTTATTCTAACATCTATTAGAAAATAATAAAAGTCTTTTTTTCAATATAAAAAGTCCAACAAAGCTAGACGCCGTCTAATTCGGCACCTGTTTTTCTGAACTGAATTCTCAAAGTAGGCATTAACACTACTTTTTTAGTTTTTTCATAGTCTATTTCTACCATTGGCGGACACAAAATTGTTACACGAATTGAATAATTCTTTATAAACCAACTATTTAAAACGAGGAGAACTCATTTTATCCATAATAAGTTTTAATTTTAGTCTATTTTTTCCTATGCCAATTAGGTATTTTCAAGGCCTATTACGAAATAATTATGACTTTTTTCGAAGCAACAGTGTCTATATCCACTCCAAAAGTACACAAAATTCAATGAATTTTATAAGAAATTTCTATTGGCTTATAATTTCACAGTTTGTTAACTAAAAAAGAGAGAGTCATTGATTAATATATTCCTCAATGACTCTTTCTTTTTATGCTAAACCGACCTCAACCAACTTGTTGATTATATTCAGTTATAATATGATCTTCCATCGCTTGCATAGCCGCTAATGTTTTACTCAATAATTCATCTAACTCCCAGCCCAATCGATCTGCCCCCGCTTTAATTACATCACGAGAGCAACCAGCTGCGAATTTTTTATCTTTGAATTTTTTCTTTAAACTCTTAAGTTCCATATCCTTAGTCGATTTAGAAGGACGCATCAAGGCGGCCGCCCCAATAAGACCGGTTAATTCATCAGCTGCAAACAAGACATTTTCCATCAATTCTTTTGGTTCCCAATCGATGCAAATACCATAACCATGGCAACAAATTGAATATACCATATCATCAGCTACGCCAGCTTGTTTTAACAACGCTTGTGCTTTCACACAATGTTCTTCAGGATACATTTCAAAATCTAAATCATGTAATAAGCCAACTTGTGCCCAATAATCAGCCTCTTCAGTAAAACCTAGTTGTTCCGCATACCAACGCATAACCGCTTCTACGGTTAAGGCATGTTGAATATGAAATGGCTCTTTATTATATGTTTTTAACAATTCTAAGGCCGTTTCACGACTTAACGATGGTGTATGCATATTAAACCCTCCCCAGTTGATCAGCCCATGTTGCCAATTGTGCTTCTTCTTCCTCGATTTGAGCTGCTCCCACTTGCCGTTGACGCGCCACACATTCAGGCGCCGTACCACTGTAATTTTTACGGCCAGCTACGCAAGCTTCAATCGTAATAGCTTCTAATATATCCGCTTCAAATACAGGGGAAATCTTTTTAAAATCCTCTACTGTCAAATCAAGCAATACACAATGATTTTGAATACAATGTTGCACCGCTTCCCCCACAATTGCATGTGCTTCGCGGAAAGGAACCCCTTTTTTGGCTAAATAATCCGCCATATCCGTAGCATTGGAGAAATCATTAGCTAATACTGCATAAGTACGTTCTCCATTTACTTTCATCTGGCGCAACATATCTGCCATAATGGATAAGGCAAAATGTAAAGTATCAACCGCATCAAAGATACCTTCTTTATCTTCTTGCATATCTTTATTATATGTAAGTGGAAGGCCTTTCATTGTAGTCAATAAGCCCAATAAATGGCCATAAATACGTCCCGTTTTACCACGAACAAGCTCACACACATCAGGATTCTTCTTCTGTGGCATAATACTAGAGCCTGTACAATGTGCATCGTCAAGTTCAACAAAACCAAATTCGGTGCTCGACCAAATAATAAGTTCTTCACTTAAACGGCTTAAATGCATCATAACAGTAGAAGCAAAATGCAAAAATTCAAGTACATAATCACGGTCACTAACTGCATCCATACTATTTTCGTAAATTTTACTAAATGCCAATAGTTCTTGCGTATAGGCTTGATCAATTGGATAGGTAGTTCCTGCTAAAGCCCCTGCACCTAAAGGCATAACATCAGCATGTTTATAAATCAATGGCAAATGATCAAAATCACGTTGAAACATAGAGAAATAAGCCATCATATGATGACTAAATAAAACTGGCTGCGCCCGTTGTAAATGCGTATACCCCGGCATAATTATATCTTGATGTTTTTCAGCTACCTCAAGCAACGCTTTTTGTAGATTAACAAGCAATTCACCCATATGAACGACCGTTTTACGGACATACATATGAAGATCTACAGCACATTGATCATTACGGCTACGTCCTGTATGGAGCCGTCCACCAGCTTCACCAATGGCATCAGTTAATCGTTTTTCAATATTCATATGAATATCTTCCAAGGCCACGGAAAAGTCGAAAGTGCCTGCTTCAATCTGTTTTTGAATGTCTGTTAAGCCAGCTACAATATCATTACAATCAGTTTGTGAAATGATACCTTGTTTTGCTAGCATCTTCGCATGTGCTTTACTACCTGCAATATCTTCCGCATACATACGGGCATCAAAAGCGATAGAGGACGTAAAGTCCTCTACCGCTTTGTCAGTCCCCTTTGTAAAACGGCCACCCCAAAGTTTAGCCATTTATTTACCTGCCTTTTCTTTCATCAATGCATTAATTTTAAGTGGTAATCCGAAGAGATTAATGAACCCTTCTGCATCAGCTTGATTATATACATCATCTTCTTCAAATGTAACAAATTCCTGATTATATAAGGAATAAGGAGATGTAGCACCAGCACTGATAATATTACCTTTATATAATTTCAAGTTAATCGTACCTGTTACTGTTTTCTGTGTTTCATCAACAAATGCTTGTAACGCTGCCATTAATGGTGCAAACCACATACCATCATATACAAGTTCTGCATATTTATTAGCCACTAATTCTTTGTAATGGTAAGTAGCCCGATCAAGGCAAAGGTATTCTAATTCACGATGGGCATACATGATAATAGCTCCACCTGGATTTTCATACACGCCACGGGATTTCATACCCACTAAACGGTTTTCAACAATATCAACAATGCCGACTCCATTAGCCGCACCCAATTCATTTAATGTTTGTAATAACTCAAGTGGTGTGCCCGCTTTACCATTAACAGCCACTGGCACCCCTTCTTTAAATTCAATCGATACTAGAGCTGGGGTATCAGGTGCTTCTTCTGGAGATTTACAAACTAAATGCACATCATTTTTAGGTGCATTTGCAGGATCTTCTAAGTCGCCACCTTCATGCGATAAATGCCATACATTTTGATCCATACTATAAGGATGAGATTTAGTCGCTACTACTGGAATATCATGTTTAGCTGCAAATTCCATGCAATCTTCACGAGATTTCAAATCCCATTCACGCCATGGGGCAATAATTTTAGTATTAGGTGCTAATGCTTTAATCGTCAACTCAAAACGTACTTGGTCATTCCCTTTACCAGTAGCGCCATGAGCAATCGCATCCGCCCCTTCTTGCTTAGCCACTTCTACTAATTTTTTAGCAATCAACGGACGGGCAAAAGAAGTCCCTAATAAATATTTGCCTTCATATACGGCACCAGCTTTGACAGTTGGCCAAATATAATCAGCCACGAATTCTTCTTGTACATCTAAAATATAGGCTTTAGAGGCACCTGATTTAATGGCTTTCTTTTCAACGGCCGCATAATCTTCTGGTTGACCAAGATTACAGCAAACAGCAATAACTTCACAGCCATAATTTTCTTTAAGCCAGGGAATAATAACAGACGTATCAAGACCACCGGAATATGCTAATACTACTTTTTTAATGTCACTCATTATAAACACCTCAACTTGCTTTTCATTAAAATGGATTTCTCTATTTCATGTGTAACATTATACATACTAACGAATATTAATGCAAGTATTTTTGTAAAAATATACAGAAATTTATTTTTGTTTAAGTTTATACTGCACTAAACCATACGTTTCCCCATTCACAGATGAAAAGTGATGCGTTTCAACACTCCCATTAAGACCACTAACAGCCCCCAGCACAAACGCTGCTGTACGCAAGGAATAATCTTCTTCTGCCGGATACCCTAACTCTTGCAAAATACGTGGCTGCTGATCACCTAATGCTTGCATAATACCAATATTTACATCTAAATTTTTATCTACACCATTAACCCAATGATTAGGTAATAAATTAGCGCTCCCAATAACGGCTACGCGACGCCCTGAAGATTCAGCCGCTAACTGAACAACTCGCCCAAAAGTATATAACTCTTCATAGCTTAAACGCCCCATTGTAAGGCGAACAATTTGCTTATTAGTCAACCCTTGTTCTGATAGGAAATGAAGTGGAATCGTAGCCGTATGATGTAATAAATAGTCATCCGTTGAAATAATCGGTAAACTATCCAAAATACTCGTCAAGGGAATGCCCATGCGTTCACTTTGAAGTTGTAATGCCTGATTAAACACACTATCTGTTTCAAGGCCTACAGTAAATGTAGTCCCATTCGTCAAAGGAATAGCCCCTCGCAAACGCGCTTGTGGGCTAAAACCTAAAGCATCATTTAGCGTCAATTGATAACGGCTTAATATTAAAATAGTTTGCGGTTTGCTTGCTTTAATCGCCTGTGCCGCTTGTTCCATAGCACCTATGACTTCATTATATGAACCACGATCTGCTGCTACCGCTTCATAATAACGCAAAGGTGCCGGCCAATAAGAAACACTAACGATACGCCCCTTCATAGAGACCTCCTTGTTAACACTTGACACTTAATTTAGAAATGTATATCACAATAATCAATTTTCATATTAATACAATTATAGTATTAATTTTATTTTACTCTATTTTACTATAAATTAATTTTTATTTCATCTGTATGAAGAAAGAAATAACCTTTTTTCATGTACAATTTCTTTTTACCAAATATATGATAACTATGCATAAAAAGGACTAGCTTATTTTCTAACATATGGTATGATAGAGCCATGAAACTTCTATTTAAATTATTACTAACACTTATCGTATTAGGGCTTGGCTTATACTGGTTTGCAGGCTATACCCCTGAAGACACTAATACACCTCGAAGCCCTCATACACAGCGCGAAGAATCTCTTGAATCTACAGAAGACCAACTAAGTCGTACAGAGCGTATTAATCGTTTATTCCATTTTAAAGAGGCTGTACAAACAGCCCTTCATAACCGTGTGCCTCAAAATCAACAAGTGAAAGGAGACCAAATTAGCACACACTTAAAAGAAGCGCTCGTAGCAACAGAAGACAAACGCTTTTATGATCACGGCGCTATTGATGTATTTGGTATTGGCCGTGCCTTTTATACCAATGTGACAGCTGGTAAAACCGTAGAAGGCGGTAGCACCATTACGCAACAATTAGTAAAAAACCTATTTCTATCATCAAAACGAATTATGTCGCGTAAAGTAGAGGAAGTTATTTTAGCGTATTTAATGGAATACTATTATACCAAGGATGAAATCTTAGCCATGTATTTAAATACAATCTATTATGGCAATGATTATTATGGTATTTACCAAGCTAGTAACGGTTATTTTGACACTACACCGGCCCATTTAACCTTAGGCCAATCAGCCTTATTAGCGGGTTTACCACAAGCCCCATCCTACTATAATCCTATTAAAAATTATAAAGTTGCCAAAGAGCGACAACGAACGGTGTTAACCTTAATGGCACAACAAGGAATCATTTCTAATCGCGAAGCAGATAAAGCCTATTATTCAAATTTACAATTAACTAGTGGCGAGACGGACTCTACTGATTATTCAAATACAGAACTAGAGTCTAAAACAACAACAGATTCTAATTCTACTTCACGTACAAGTAAATCAAGTCACCCCTCCAGCCATTCCTCATCCCCCGATAAATTCAGTCTTGATGAGTAATAAACACCATAAATTCCATATGTAAAAAAGTCTACGCTCCATAGATTGTGTGCGTAGACTTTTTATATTACACTTACTATGAAAGACGTCTTTAAATTGCTATCTTGCTAACAACAATTAGTTTTAATTTTAGCACAATCATTAAAACAGCAAAGATAAATTAACTATAAATTTATTGTCCCCAAACAGGAGTTATTATGGATACAGAAAAAATTGGACAATTGATTTCTCAATTGCGCAAGGAAAAACAATTAACACAACAACAATTAGCTGAGGCACTTCATATCACCAACAAAACCATATCTAAATGGGAATGTGGTAAAGGCATTCCTGATATCACACTATGGGAGCCATTAGCCCAACTATTAGGCGCAGATATCTTAAAACTTTTACAAGGAAATTTATCACTTAATACTATAGATACTGGTAATATACGTCGTTTAAAAATATTTGTATGCCCTCATTGTGGTAATATTCTAACTAGTACTAGCACAACTACGATTACCTGTTGCGGACGCTCACTGACAGCC
Organism: Veillonella criceti; assembly: GCF_900460315.1. Taxonomy (NCBI): domain Bacteria; kingdom Bacillati; phylum Bacillota; class Negativicutes; order Veillonellales; family Veillonellaceae; genus Veillonella; species Veillonella criceti. The sequence continues at coordinate 1,385,313 of NZ_UHIO01000001.1, forward strand.
CTAACAGCTATGTTAAATGATACCACTCATAAACCAAACGTAATTAGTATTGACGGTGCTAACTATCTAACTTTTACTCACACCATGACGAAAGAAGAATATATATATTTTGTAGCTTATATATATGACGATTTTATTTGGCTACAAAGATTATATCCAGAACAAGAACCAGCTATACAATTACCTCGCTTAAAGCGTGGCGGAAAATTATTAGTCTATTGTTTAAATCACGGTCTTTTTTCCTATCAGCATATAATATAAACTTACAATTTTAAATTTATATAACAATAAAAGTCTACGCTCCATAAATTGGATGCGTAGACTTTTTCATTAGTCAAGTAAAGTAGTGCCATACGAATTATCTATAGCACAGTTAATTTACTACACTTTTTCGCAGCTCGATCATACTCATATACACCAGAATGCGATACCCGCGCCTCTTTTAAAACGGCAAGGACTCGTACTAAATCATCTTTAGCACATAAAATACATAAACCACACGCATGATGTAAAACTGCTGGTGTCGGAATTAATTGCAACTTAATATCAGCTGCTTTTAATACTTTCTCAGCCTTGGTAGCAAAATAATAATCTGTAAAAACAATTAAAAGCTCCATACGCAGTGTCCTCATATAATCGATTATTCAATATTTTTATAGCGTTATCATTGACTCCATCATCATGGCATCTGTAACAGCATATAAATTTGTAATAGAACCGACTGCCACTTTTTCTTTTAAGCCATAAAAATCTAAACAAATGCCACAAGCTGCTATTTCAACCCCTGCGTCAACCAATTTCTGAAGATTTTCTAAATGTTCAGATTCTTCGGTTACCATTTTAACACCACTATTGATAAAGAATACTTTAGCTGGCTTTACGTCCGCCTCGGTTAAACAAAACCAAAAGGTCTTCATCAATGTGCGACCTAATTCTTGATTACCTTCTCCTAAGTAATCTTTGGTTGCCAACAATACTTTACCGCCCACTGAGGCTGGTGTATCTAACATGGCCATAGTAGCCGGTGTTTCTACCAAAGTCACACCATCACCTATTGGAGTTTCATCTGTAACAGTAACAGGTATTAATGTTACATAAAAATCAGCCCCATCAGCCGTTATCGTTACATTACACTGACGAGATTGCCCAAATTTAGCTACATTATCACGACTTACTTCATTATCTACAATAGTCGTAAATACAGCGCCAGGATGGTCTTCCATAGCTTTTTTCGTTTCAATTACTGGCGTTGGACATAATGAACCACGCACATCCACTACTATATTATTAGCACCTACTAAGGCTGTATTAACTATTTTGTTATTATCTTTATTTAACATATACTGCATACTCTCCTTTCACTGCAACATGACCAATATGGCGTGCCTGTGTCAGCCCTGCCTGCTTTAATGCCAATAACAAAGCATCCCTTTCCTCAGCAGGTACGGCTAACAATAATCCTCCTGACGTCTGCGGATCATAACAAATATCACTCCACACAGGAGCCAATTTTTCAAATCCGGTCACCGATGTAATGGCCTTACGATTGCCATAAGTCGCCGCCGGCACTAAGCCCATTTCAGCAGCTTCAATAGCGCCAGTAAACAAAGGCAATGCTTCCGTTTGAAGCACAATAGATACGCCACTGCCCTCTGCCATTTCACAACTATGACCAAGCAAACTAAAGCCCGTAATATCTGTACAGGCATGTACAGTAAAGGCTTGTGCCATCTCACGAGCCTCTTTATTTAAGGTCCCCATACTCTGAGTAGCTTCCTCTGTTCCAGCCTGAAATAAATCCCCTTTCAAGGCTGTACTCATAATACCCGTGCCCAGCGGTTTCGTAAGAATCAATACGTCACCAACTTGCGCCCCACTATTACGCCATATGTTATGAGGATTCACATGACCAGTCACGGACATACCAAAAATAGGAGTTTCATTTTCAATACTATGGCCCCCCACGACTACAACCTGAGCTTCTTTTAATACGCTCATAGCGCCTTCTAAAACAGCAGTCAATGCACCTTGCTCTACCAAAGGCACGGGAAATCCTACTAAATTCATAGCCGTCAGTGGAGTACCTCCCATAGCATATACATCACTCAAGCTATTGGCTGCTGCAATTCGACCAAACAGATATGGATCATCCACAATAGGCGTAAAAAAATCAACAGTCTGTACCAACGCCATGTCATTACTTATTTGATATACACCTGCATCATCAGAGCCTTGCATATTAACCAAAACAGATTCATTGGTTGGGAATTCTAAGCCAGTTAAGACAGACTGCAAAATGTGAGGACCTAACTTACAGGCACAGCCACCTTTAGCAGCATAATTCGTCAATTTAACCAAATTACTCACCACCTAAAGGGTCTACTTTACCATTTGCCGGAGTCTGTGCATTCGCTCCATCTAAGGTCCCTTCTTGCACTACACGACTAACAATTTTCTTTACAGCTTTCTCAAACTTAGGACGAGCAATCATCACTTGATGCCCACAACCACGACACACTATGGTAAAGTCAGTACCAATACGACGAACTTCCCATTCATCACTACCACAAGGATGTGATTTTTTCATTTTCACCACATCACCTACATAATATCGTACAAATGCCATAGTTGCCTCCTTAACCACATTCACCACTACTACGTCCAATAATTCTAAATACATTCAATACTATAGCCATCCTATGTAAGGTGCTATTCTCTATACGTATATCTTACTATTTTGATTCTTTTATACTTTATATTATATACTGAATCAAACTTTATGCGTACTTTTTTCTACTATTGAAATAGTTTCTACTATACACTATGTATGGTATATAAAAATATATTCTGTACTACACGTAGTAGATTTCTTTTTTAATTCCTACTAAAATTTAGGATATTCTCATTGAACTTCTTTACAAAGCGATATCAATTCTCATTTACACAAACAGCTTAATTATCCCTTTATCCAGTAACGAATATCCCAAAATGCCAGCAAAATCAAGCATTGATAAACATTATCAAATAAATATTTTTTGACTCTTTTCGATTTTAGCACTTGATTTTCTCATTTTCATAGTCTATAATGTAATCAACAATGATTATTCATTAGTTTGAATTGTTGTAAACATTATAAAGTGTATTTCTAAGCTATTTAATTTTTTACTTCATTTTGTAAGTACATTATGATTGTAGTAAAGTTACTACAATAAGAAGGAGAGATTAACATGTCTGAATTAAAAGGTACAAAAACAGAACAAAATTTACAAGCCGCTTTTGCTGGTGAATCCCAAGCTAACCGCAAATATACTTACTACGCTTCTGCAGCTCGCAAAGCTGGTTTAAACAAAATTGCTGATTATTTTGAAGAAACTGCTTTGAACGAAAGCGCTCATGCTAAAGTATGGTTCAAATTATTGCATGGTGGCGACGTAAACGCTGATGTAGTTGTCAACTTAAAAGATGCAGCTGCTGGTGAAAACTACGAACACACTGAAATGTACCCTGAATTCGCTAAAGTAGCAAAAGAAGAAGGCTTCACTAAAATTGCTTACTTATTTGAACAAGTTGGTAAAATCGAAGCTCGTCACGAACAACGTTATCTTGACTTGGTAGAATATGTAAATGGTGGCCGTGTATTCAAACGCGAACAGCCAGTAGCATGGATTTGTGCAAACTGTGGTTACATTCATGTAGGTACAGAAGCTCCTCAAGTTTGCCCAGTATGTGCTCACCCACAAGCATTCTTCTCCCAACACATCGAAACAACTTTATAATTTAAAACAAACTGTGCCATACACAGTACTCAAGTGAGCTATTCATTATAAAAGCAAGTGCTAATTTTTACATAATCAAGTGTTCTATTACTGATTTAACTTTAGTCCCTAGCATATGAGGAATAAGTATTTCCTTCCTATTATATATTTTGAAAGTTCAATTAGTACTAACGCCAAGTGGCGTCCTATATGATTTGAAACCAAGTGGTTTCCATAGTAACAGTACGAGAAAAAGCCCCCAATTGGGGGCTTTTTCTTATATTATCTACTATTGTGTCCCCTTAAGGACACCCTTTTCAAAATACCAATGATTATGACCCACTATTTGTGCTTCCTCCTCATCATGAGTCACCCACAAGCAAGGAATATTCCACTCTTTAATAATGTCCACAATATCAGCTTGCACTTGATGACGCAATGTCCAGTCTAATGCAGATAAAGGCTCATCGAGCAACAATATACAAGGCTTAGCATACAAAGCTCGGCCTAAAGCTACCCGTTGCTGTTCACCACCAGATAACTTACCAGCTTTCGTATGGCTATATCGCTCTAGTTGTAGCCGTTCCATAATCCGGGCCAACAAAACTTCATCGCCTCGTTTACTATACGTAATATTTTGCAAAACACTCATATGAGGAAAAATAATATTCCCCTGTGGCATATATCCAACCTGACGCTGTTGTGGCTTTAAAAAGATTTTTTCAGATTTATTAAACCAATATACATCATCCTGCTTAATATAACCGCTCTTAGGTTTTATTAAACCAGCCAAACTCTTGATTAATGTGGATTTGCCATTACCCGATGCACCGGTTAGTGCCGTAATCCCTGCACCAAGAGAACCTGCTCCTTGTATTAAAATAGTAGGCCGTTGTACGGCTATATCAAAACATATCATATCCGTACCTCCTAGCGTTCTTCTTCATATTTAAACAATGACCCCTTCGTAATAAAATGTACAGTCCAAAGGAGGCCTAATGTAAGTGCACAAATATAAATAACTAACTCAAAAGCTCCCGCATAATCGCCAAACTCTACTAATGAATAAATGGCTAATGGCATCGTTCTAGTTACACCAGGAATATTGCCAGCAATTAATATAGTGGCGCCAAATTCTCCCAGGGCGCGACTAAAAGCCAAAATGCTCCCTGTCAAAATTCCTTTCCAAGCCAAAGGAATAGAAATTGTTAAAAAGATACGCCACTCCGAAGCCCCTAATGTACGAGCTACATCTTCTACTGAAGAATCAATAGAACCTAATGCCGTGCGCACCGTTTGATAAAATAAAGGAAACCCAATAATAGAAGAGGCCAGAATCGCGCCTACTTTAGAAAACACCACTTGCCAGCCATACATATCTAACCAAGCACCCAACGCACTTCCAGGTGTAAATACTAATAATAAGGCAAATCCCACTACCACAGGTGGCAATACAAGTGGCAGGGTCACAATCGAATCGATTAACGCTTTACCAGGAAAGCGATACCGTTTCAAAATATAACAAAGCAATAAGCCCCCTATGACTATATTACAGAGAGCAATGCTTGCTACCTCTAGCGATAGCCATAAAGGGCTCATATTTAATAACCTTTCTTATACTATGTCTAATTTACACTACTTAGCACTATTATCGATACTTGTAAAACCATATTTTTGTAAAATTTGTTGTGCTTCTTTACTGGTTAAATATTCATAAAATTGCTGTGCTAATTCATTGTCATATTTAGTTACGAGCGCAATTGGATAACGAATGGGATCATGACTATCACTCGGCGCTGTAGCCACTATTTGCACACGATCTTTTAAATCAATGGCATCTGTTTTATATACAAAACCTGCATCGGCAGAGCCTTCAGCCACATATGCAGCTACGGCCTTAACATCTTTAGCATACACAATCTTACTTTCTACTTGATTCCAGAGATTCAATTTAGTCAATGCCTGCTTCGCATATTTACCAGCCGGTACTGTCTCAACGGTCCCTAAGGCTAGGCGATTCACACTGGGCACTTGTTCTAGCGTAATTTGTGGTTTATCTTTAGGAACAATTAATACTAATGAATTAGATATTAATGGTTTCACTTTTGTTACTAAATTCTTTTCCTGTAACTGATGCATATTTTTCTCATCAGCAGAAATAAAAATACTTGCTGGTGCTCCATTTTCAATTTGTTGGCGTAAAGTACCAGAACCACCAAAATTAAGCGTAATCTGAGTCGGATCTAAATGACGCGATTTAATAAAATTATCCTTTAATTCATTAGCTGCTGCTTGTAAACTAGCTGCAGCCGATACAGTGATGGATTCTGATTTAGTTGCTTGTGCCGCCTTCTGATCATTAGACGAGCCCCCACAACCAGACACCGCTAAAGCCATAGCACTCAAAGCTACCATAAGCCACATTCTGTACCGTTTCATGTAAATTGCCTCCTTACTTTGCTAAATTACACTACCTAACTTAGCTTTTTACTTCTAACATCTACCCTGCTATTCTACTACGCCTAGTAAAATAACTATTTGTAAATTCATTATACTCTATTTATAAGATAAATGTAATATAAAGCCCCTCTTTAAAATGCCAATTTTTCCTTACTCATCTAACCATATAAAAAAATATCAACTCATCAATATATTTACCATCCTTTTAGTTGTTTTTTATATTGCAATTGCGTTATAGTATAAATGAAACATAGTGTAATAGAAATGTAAAGGAGGCCATTCTATTGTCATTATTTCTGCATATCTTCTGGACAAGTGTCGTTCCAATTTTAGTCTTAGTGGCTGTAGGCTTTATTTTGGATAAAAATTTCAATCTTGACTTACGCTCATTGAGCAAATTAAATTTTTTTATTTTGCTCCCAGCCTATGTATTTAGGTCTCTATATACAGCTCATCTAACAACAGAAAGTATTGGCATTTCAGTATGTGCCTTTATTATTTTATTCTCCAATAGTTTTATGGCCTTAGGCGTCTCCAAATTTTTTGGCTATGATCGAAAAAAGACGCAAATCGTACGCAATGCCACCATGTTTAATAATGGTGGTAACATTGGGGTGGCCATAGCTACCTTCGTGTTCTCCAATATGCCCTACATTGTTGATGGGCAAACACCGTACTTAGAAGCTGGCATCGTAGCCGTTATTGCTACATTTATTATTCAGACTATCTTCTGTAATACTTTAGGCTTTTATCAAGCTGGCTCCGGCCTTTTAACACGCCACGATGCGCTAAAACTCGTATTCCACATGCCTGTATTATATGCGGCCCCAGCCGCTTTGTTAGCGCGCCTAATTCCCTATGATTTAACAACATTAGTCCTATGGTCTCCACTCAACATCTTTGCCAGTGCTTTTGTTGGAATGGCCATGATTACCTTAGGCGTTCAAATGAGTCGTACTCCTTATAATTTCTTCAAAAAGGATGTTATGGTAACAACGTCCTTACGACTAATCGGTGGTCCTATTCTCGCCTGCGTCGTTATGCTACTATATATCTTCCTTTATAAACCAGTGGATCCTATAGCAGCACAAGCTATTATTATTACTTATAGCGTACCATCAGCTGTTAATACAGCCCTCATTGCTTTTGAAATGAAAAACAATCCAGAATTTGCTACCCAGGTAGTTATGTCAACAACATTACTCTCCGCCATAACCATGCCGTTAGCCATTCTCTTTGCTTATTATACCTTCCCTATTTAATGTTGCTGTGATTAATATCACCTAATACCATACTATCAAAACACCGTTAGCTTTAGCCAACGGTGTTTTTTTATACATTTTTATAGTTTTAAAAGCTAAAAAAGAACCATTACTCTCCCCTTCATTTTAGTGATATCAATGAAGATAATTACATAATATCATATTTCATATTCTTAAGTAATATATAGACTTTCGTGTATTTTTATAATTCAATATTGCATTTTTATTCCTCAAAGGTGTATAATTTCAACCATAGAATTTTTATACACATTAAACGAATATTAATTCCAAATTATATTTAAAGATTCACATAATTAAAGCTAACAATTCGTCGTGAATCGCTAACTACATAAAAAGTATATACATATATACATGCATATTTAATTAGGTATTAGAGGTGTTTCATCATGATCAAAGTAAGTATTATTGGCGCCACTGGCTATGCAGGCGCTGAATTAGTCAAATTATTATTACAACATCCAAAAGTAACATTAACCCACGTAACCTCTGAAAGTCATCAGGGCCTAGCACTAAGCGAAGTCTATCCCCATTTATTCGGACTGACTAACTTAATCTTAGAAAGCCTCCAAAACTTACCCACTATCGCTAATGATAGTGATTTTATCTTCATCGCCTTGCCTCATGGTCACGCTATGAAAGTTGGCCTAGCTTTACAGGATACCCCCGTCCGAATCATCGATTTAGGTGCAGATTATCGTTTCAACGATACCACAATCTATGAAACCTGGTACCATGTGCCTCATACCCATCCCAATGCACCTAGCGTATACGGATTAGCCGAGTTAAATCGTGAAGCCATTAAAACCGCCAAAATCATCGGCAACGCGGGGTGCTATACAACAGCTTCTATCTTAGCATTAGCCCCCTTAATACAACATAAACTCATCGATACAAACTCAATAATCATTGATGCCAAATCAGGAACCTCTGGTGCCGGACGGTCACCGAAACAAGATACACACTATCCTGAATTTTATGATGCCTTTAAAGCCTACGGTGTAGCCACTCATCGGCATACACCTGAAATAGAACAAGCTTTAAGTGATTTAAACGGAGCTCCTTTACTGATTAACTTCACACCGCATCTAGTTCCTATGAGTCGCGGTATTTTAGCTACAGCCTATGCAACATTACATGCCAAAGTTACAGATGATGACGTAACAAAAACCTTTGAAACAATGTATGGTAAGGAACCCTTTGTCCGATTACGAGGTGAAGGGGCCTACCCTAATACAAAATATGTACGCGGTTCCAATTTCATTGATTTAGGTTGGCATATAGATCCACGAACGCACCGTGTCATTGTTCTCAGCGCTATCGATAATTTAGTAAAAGGCGCCGCTGGTCAAGCCATCCAAAACTTAAACATTGCTTGTGGTTACGAAGAAACAACTGGCTTACAACTAGTTCCTATGTATCCATAAGACGTTTAAACAATTACGAAATCATATATAGCTACTCCTCTTATGACAGTAGCCATTCCCCATAACTTTTTCACGACCAAGGAGGTCTTTCCTATGAAACAAACCATTACTTTAGATACAATGTCTCACGGTGTTACCTATGCCAAAGGATTTCAAGCCATCGGCATCCAAGCTGGTTTAAAGAAAAGTGGCAAACATGACTTAGCTCTTATTTATACCGATAAAAAAGCAGCCGTAGCCGGCACTTTCACCCAAAATAAAGTAGCCGCAGCGCCTGTCTATGTCTCCAAAGAAACCGTGGCAACTGGTACCGCTCATGCTATCATTTCTAACTCAGGTTGTGCCAACGCTTGTACCGGTGCGCAAGGCTTAGCCGACGCACACACTATGGCCAAAGCAACCGCTGAAGCTCTTCATTGTTCACCAAATGACATCATCGTCGGTTCTACAGGTATAATTGGTCAACAACTACCAATTAACGATATAACTAAAGCCATTCCTACCTTAGTCAATAGCTTATCCTTTGAGGGTACCGAATTGGCAGGCAAAGCTATCCTTACAACGGATACTTACTCTAAAACTGCAAGCACACATTTTACAATTGACGGCAAAGACATTCATATGGGTGCCATTGCTAAAGGTTCCGGTATGATTCGTCCTAACATGGCAACTATGCTTTGTTACATCACCACCGATATCGCTATTACGCCTACCCTCTTACAAAAAGCCTTACACGCCTGTGTTAATAAATCATTTAACATGATTTCCGTAGACGGCGATATGAGCACTAATGATATGGCCATTGTACTCGCTAATGGAGCCGCTGAAAATACACTTATTGATACAGAAAACAGCGATTTTTACTTGTTCCAAGAAGCCCTCATGGCTATCACTGTGTCGCTTGCTAAACAAATTGCTGCCGATGGCGAAGGGGCTAGTAAATTTATTACTATCAATGTCGAAGGAGCCACTGATTTCGAAAACGCTAAATTAGTAGGTATGACCATTGCGAACTCACCGCTCGTAAAAACAGCCTTCTTTGGTGAAGATCCAAACTGGGGCCGCCTTATCTGTGCAGCTGGTTACGCCGGAGCGCCTATGAATCCTGATACTACAGTTCTAAAAATTGGTGGTATTATCATTTTTAAGAATGGCATGGGTGCCGTTTATAACGAAAAGAAACTCCAAGATATTATGAGTGCTCATGATATTACGGTCACGGTAGAACTCGACGAAGGAGAGGCCCAAGCTACTGTTTGGACCTGCGACCTAACCTATGATTATGTAAAAATTAATGGTGAATATCATACCTGATACGGCCGTCATACAACCTAGCTTGCTATGATCCCTCTTATCCATAACACATAATAACATCTAGCATCCATACATAGTCATATCCATTCTCTGAAAGGAGCCTTCCTATGATTAACGAACTTAACGATATTAATATAGCCACGGTCCATAACCCTGCTGAAATCGCTGCCCATACTACCTTGAGTGCCGCTAGCAAAGCCTCCATCCTAATTGAAGCTCTCCCCTATATTCAAAAATTCGCCGGTAAGACAATGGTCATCAAATATGGTGGCAATGCTATGATTAGCGAAGAACTAAAAAATAAAGTCATGCAAGACATTGCCCTCATGAAATGTATTGGCATTCGCCCTGTCCTCGTCCATGGTGGTGGCCCCGATATAACAGATTTTTTAGAAAAAATAGGCAAAACTAGCACTTTTGTAAGTGGTTTACGGGTAACTGATGCAGAAACAGTAACAATTGCCCAAATGGTATTAGGCGGTAAAATCAACGCTGAAATTGTAAGCCGTCTAAACAGCCTTGGCATCCCTGCCATCGGTCTCACTGGTAAAGATGCCAATCTATTAAAAGCCCATAAGAAACTAGCAGAAATACATGAAGCCAATGGCCAAACCAACCATGTAGATATTGGTTTTGTAGGTGAAGTAACTGCTGTCAATACACAGCTCATCAATGATTTACTCGATAATGGATATGTACCCGTCATTTCACCAATCGGTGCTGGTAAAGGTGAAACAACCTACAATATCAATGCAGACTATGTAGCAGCCGAAGTAGCTGGTGCCTTAGGGGCTGAAAAACTCCTCATGTTAACTAACACCAAAGGAATTTATACCTCATTAGATGACCCAAAATCCTTTCTATCGAGTATTCCTCAAGCTGAAGCGACTATCATGATTGAAAACGGTACCATCCAAGGGGGGATGATTCCTAAAGTGGAAGCCGTATTACACGCCCTCCAGTGTGGCACAAAACGAGTTAGTATCATCGACGGTCGCGAGCCACATGCCTTATTACTCGAACTATTCACCAATAAAGGAATTGGTACTGAAATTATTTAAGGAGGTTTCCCATGAATACAACCGATATTATAACTCACGATAAAACTGACTATTTCCCCGTCTTTGCACGGTATAACATTGTTCTTGACCATGGCGAAGGGCCATTCTTATACGATGCTAATGGCAATAAATATTTAGACTATTTAGCGGGTATTGCTGTTAATATAGTTGGTCATAACTATCCTCCATTAGTAAACGCTATTACGGAACAAGCGAGTAAAATGATCCATTGTTCCAATCTCTACTACACAGAAGTCCAAGCAAACGCTGCTACTAAGCTCAAAGCTTTGAGTGGCATGGACAAAGTGTTTTTTGCTAACTCAGGCGCTGAAGCTAATGAAGGCGCCATCAAACTAGCCCGTAAATACGCTACAGCTAAAGACCCAGAAAAAATCCAAATTATTTCAGCCCTTCATAGTTTCCACGGTCGTACCATCGCTACACTAACTGCTACGGGCCAAGACAAATATCATCAAGGTTTCGGTCCCTTACCAGCTGGCTTTGACTATGTGCCCTATGGCGATATAGATGCCCTTACTGCTAAAGTCACAGATAAAACATGTGCTATCTTATTAGAAGCAATTCAAGGGGAAGGAGGCGTACATGTCCCTCCTGCCCATTACTTACAAGCAGTAAAGGATCTTTGCGACAAACACGATGTGCTTCTCATCATCGATGAAATACAAGCTGGCATGGGCCGAACTGGTAAATTTTTTGCCTATCAACATTTTGGCATCCAACCAGATATTGTAACACTCGCCAAGGGCCTAGCTGGTGGTGTCCCTATTGGAGCCTTTCTAAGTACTAATAAATTGGCTCATACCTTTAAAGCAGGCGATCACGGCTCCACCTTTGGTGGTAATCCTCTAGCTTGTGCCGCCGCTAATGCTGTATTAACTGCCATTGAAACCGAACAGCTCATGGCAAATGCTACAACGGTAGGCGATTATCTACTAGAACAACTACTTCATTTAAAAACACGCTATCCTACACTTATCACCGATGTACGTGGTAAAGGACTCATGGTAGGCGTAGAACTCACTAAACCAGGTCGGGATATTGTGAATGACAGCTTACAAAAAGGGCTCATCATTAATTGTACGGCAAACACAGTTCTTCGTTTTGTCCCACCACTAACTATCACAAAAAAACATGTTGACCAACTCATTTCCATATTAAATGACGTATTACCAACGCATGTAGGATAAACTTGACTATACATAGGTCACTATATCAAATGTAGCCGCTATAGTAAATTTGACCTCTATTACTTTACTTTTTAATACTAACCACAGTAACTATCTTAGCAAAGGAGCAACTTATGAAACACGGTGACGATTTTATTTCTATCCACGATCTTACTACTGAAGACATATGGCAACTATTAGATTTAGCCGCTGATTTAAAACAAAAACAAAAAGCAGGCATTCCTCATCCTTTTTTACAAGGCAAAACACTCGGTATGATTTTTGAAAAATCGTCTACCCGTACTCGTGTATCCTTTGAAACAGGTATTTACCAATTAGGAGGGCAAGGACTCTTTCTTTCTAGCCGCGATTTACAAATTGGCCGTGGTGAACCAATTAAGGATACAGCCCGTGTACTATCCCGTTATGTAGATGGCATTATGATTCGTACCTTTGCTCATGATACAGTATTAGAACTTGCCCAATATGCTGATGTGCCTGTCATCAATGCACTGACAGATTTATTACACCCATGTCAGGCTATGGCTGATATGATGACAGCCATGGAATATAAAGGTAATGATTTAGCCGGCAAAAAATTAACATTTATTGGTGATGGTAATAATATGGCCCATTCTTTAATGTTTGCCTGTGCCAAACTCGGTATGCATTTCACTTTTGCTGGCCCTAAAGGCTACGAACCCAATAAAGAAATTATTGAATTAGCCGCAGCTGATGCTAAAAAGTCAGGTGGTTCTATTGAAATTCTAAATGATCCAATGTTGGCTGCTGAAAATGCCGACATTTTCTACACAGATGTATACGCTAGTATGGGCCAAGAAGATGAATACGAAGCACGGCTTAAGATTTTCAAAGGATTTCAAGTCAACAAAAATGTTCTTAGCGTAGCACAACCCGATGCCATTGTTATGCATTGTTTACCCGCCCATCGAGAAGAAGAAATCACTGACGAAGTCTTCGAAGAACAAGCACAGGTTATCTTTGACGAAGCAGAAAATCGCTTACATATGCAAAAAGCCATTATGGCTACTATTATGTAATACACAATATGTATAGCCCCCAACAACTCGTGCTCTCCCTTTCATTAACCTAACTATGTCTCGCCAGAATTTCCTTTTTATTGTAAACCATATTAAAATTGTAGGTTGATAAAATAAACCTCCCCTTGTATACTTAGAACTAGGTATAGTAAGAGGAGGTTATTTCTATGAAAACACGTTTATTATTTCGTGCAGCTTTAATTATTGCCTTATTAGCCGTAGGTGCACGCATTCAAATTCCATTACCTTATTTTGATTATTACACATTGCAATTTACTTTTGTTTTACTCGCCGCTGTCATTTTGCCACCCCGTTATGCTTGGGGTTCTGTAGGCACATACGTGCTTATGGGACTCATTGGTATTCCTATTTTTGCTGGCGGTGGTGGTCTTGGTTACATTGTCCGCCCTAGCTTCGGCTACTTAATTGGTTTTATCTTCACCGCTGGTATTCTTTCTTATTTGAAACATCAATACCAAATTCACAGTCGCAAAGGTTATTTTGGCCTTAATTGTTTAGGTATTTTTATCACCTATCTTTTTGGTCTATCTTACAAAATTGCCATGTTAGCCTTATATTTAAACCAAGCAGTACCATTAGATGATATTTTTCATGTAGCTATCGCCTTTGATATTCCAGCCGACTTTCTCATGATTATCCTCTTATCGGCCGCTGAAGTGCCTATTGTAAATGCACTCCAAAGTTTAAACCAACGTGCTTTAACACATTAAACATGTGTATCTTCAATAAAAAATATCTACATACCGAGAAAGATTATAGTACTCAAATAAAATCATATTGACTTAACAGGCCACGATTCTAAGTTAAGAATCGTGGCCTGTTTATTCATTACACTCTATATTATAATCCCCAAGTTAAGCTTGTCATACTTAAACTACCCCACACATAATCGTGTGAACTTATAGTTAAGGGTTGTAAAGATAATTCTTCAATATTACCTGTACCTAATACAGCACCTAAACAATAGTATAAAGGCGCTAAATGATCAGGTGACTCAGCCGCAACCTGAGCACCTGGCAAGCGTTCCCAGTACAGAGCTCCCACTAAATCATTCTCTTTAGTTGGATCTAATTTACGTAATAAAGTTTCTTCAAAATTTTCTGCCTGAGGTAATGCTGTATTGCCCATATTAGGATCAATTAACCGTAAGTTATGAACAATATCGCCACTCCCCATAATAAGTACACCTTCATCTCGTAGCGATGACAACTTTTGACCTAAAGCAAACCATTGACGAGCATCCACTTTATAATTCACTGATAACTGCACTACTGGAATATCAGCTTGTGGAAACATTTTCAATAATGGTGCATAAGCACCATGATCATAGCCACGATTCGTTTTAACAGTTACTTCACTACCTAATGCATGTTGTATCTGCTGAATTAGTGCTTCTGATGTATGAGCTGAATATTGCAACGCATAAATAGGATCAGGAAATCCATACATATCATAAATCATAGCTGGTTTTTCATCACCTTGTACATAACTCCCAGCCGTATACCAATGCGCTGAAATCATTAAAATCGCCTTAGGTCTAGGCGTAATGTTTGCAATTGCTTCCCATTCCTTAGTCCAAGGATTTTCTTCGATTAAATTCATAGGAGAACCATGCCCAATAAATAAAACTGGCATACGTTTACTTGTAGACTTCATTACGCCCTCTGGCGACATCGCTTCTACTGGAGTTTTTTCATTGATATTTTTAGTTTGACCTTCTATTGCCATATTAAACACCTCTCAAACTCTGTCACTCATCACATAAGGTATTAAATTATATCTTATTAACATACACTCTATATTGCTACCATTTATACTATTACAACACTATTATAAAATGTAACTTTAAATATTACAAGTATATTTTTTGTTAATCATAGCGTTCCTCATAACCTAACTATAAAAGTCATTTTTTACATTAAGCTTTAGTATGGCATACAACAACAAACGCCAACACATACTTCAATAGTCTTGCACCCATAAGCACAAGACTATGCCAGGTCAGCCATGGATTAATCCGTATAAAACTTCAATCCACTTGCACTCATAAGCACAAGACAATGCTACACGACGTACACGCGTTAAAATATCCCCTCTTCAATCCACTTGCACTCATAAGCACAAGACTGTTAGTTTCATGCGACTTGATTACACTACTCAAAACTTCAATCCACTTGCACTCATAAGCACAAGACTAGCGATTGCAAGCGACAAACATCAGGCAATTAGAACTTCAATCCACTTGCACTCATAAGCACAAGACTGGTAAATATCCAGCAAACAAAACTGAAACAATCACTTCAATCCACTTGCACTCATAAGCACAAGACTTCTTTTTGCCGTGTGAACAGATATTTTTCTCCCACTTCAATCCACTTGCACTCATAAGCACAAGACTTGAGCTGGCAAGTGATTTAGATGAGGCAGCAGAAACTTCAATCCACTTGCACTCATAAGCACAAGACCGAATTTTTAATGTACCAAAAACTTATACCATGGAACTTCAATCCACTTGCACTCATAAGCACAAGACTCGTGGGTGGTGTGCTTATTGTTGGTTAGCTTTTTACTTCAATCCACTTGCACTCATAAGCACAAGACTCTTCATCCTTAGCTTCCAGCTCTTTTATTACATACTTCAATCCACTTGCACTCATAAGCACAAGACTACTTAGAGGAAATATCATTACTCAAATTAGATTACTTCAATCCACTTGCACTCATAAGCACAAGACGTAGAACTTATACCAATATGAGTGAAGATTGGGAAACTTCAATCCACTTGCACTCATAAGCACAAGACAAGCATTGGCGTGCCTGCGCTCTTGAGTTGTTTGTACTTCAATCCACTTGCACTCATAAGCACAAGACGCGTTTTAAACCCTGTTTATATCCTTCTGCAACAGACTTCAATCCACTTGCACTCATAAGCACAAGACAACTCAAAAGATAAATCAAAGGGTAGCCGTACTAACTTCAATCCACTTGCACTCATAAGCACAAGACGTGAAATAGTTGGTGGTAGTGCAGAGCATGGAAAACTTCAATCCACTTGCACTCATAAGCACAAGACTGTGTCTTAACCATGAGTACGCAGGTATTCAAAGGACTTCAATCCACTTGCACTCATAAGCACAAGACCCTATGCCTTGTTCACCTTTAAGAGTGAGAACGACTTCAATCCACTTGCACTCATAAGCACAAGACGAGAGCGCAAGCACGCCAATGCTTACGCTCCAGTTACTTCAATCCACTTGCACTCATAAGCACAAGACTAGTCTTTGGCTTAGCTTTTATCTTAATATCTAGACTTCAATCCACTTGCACTCATAAGCACAAGACGGACTTGCAAAAACTTGTAAGTCCTATTTTTGGCACTTCAATCCACTTGCACTCATAAGCACAAGACGGAGACTACAACTATGAAAACTTGGAAAATCACAACTTCAATCCACTTGCACTCATAAGCACAAGACACGGACACGCAATTATGCAACAGTGGTTTACCCTACTTCAATCCACTTGCACTCATAAGCACAAGACTTACATTGACGACTTCGGATTAACGGTTGAGCATACTTCAATCCACTTGCACTCATAAGCACAAGACACGTCGGCACCATAAACATAATCGGAGAGGGGTGACTTCAATCCACTTGCACTCATAAGCACAAGACGTTACTTACGCCCCACCGTGGAGGCGTAAGCTATACTTCAATCCACTTGCACTCATAAGCACAAGACCTATATATGGTACCGTCGTGGAGCGACAATAGCAATACTTCAATCCACTTGCACTCATAAGCACAAGACGCAAGATGAGGACATGACTAGCTATATGAAGTTAACTTCAATCCACTTGCACTCATAAGCACAAGACAAATATGACGCAAAACGTGTAGGGCAGAGAACTAACTTCAATCCACTTGCACTCATAAGCACAAGACAGGAAATAAAGCGTCTTATTTATGGAGATAATGCAACTTCAATCCACTTGCACTCATAAGCACAAGACGTACCTGATAGTAATCGTATTTATATTCGATAAAACTTCAATCCACTTGCACTCATAAGCACAAGACACCAATCGAAATATCAAGTAAATGACAAAGGTCAAACTTCAATCCACTTGCACTCATAAGCACAAGACTTGTACCCACAAAGTGGTTAAACGCGTCTTGTAAACTTCAATCCACTTGCACTCATAAGCACAAGACTATGAAAAAGAAAGATGTAATTAATTATATCCATACTTCAATCCACTTGCACTCATAAGCACAAGACAAAACTCGGTGGCTTTAAATTAATCAGGCGGGTGACTTCAATCCACTTGCACTCATAAGCACAAGACCTATGGATTAATACGGAGTTAACAAGTTGCGAAGACTTCAATCCACTTGCACTCATAAGCACAAGACGAGAGCTAGAGCTGATGCAAAACGTGCAGGACAAAACTTCAATCCACTTGCACTCATAAGCACAAGACAGCTATATATAGTAGTAAAAGTAACTATACACAACAAAACTACAACTTATCATTAATATTTTTTATAAAAATTTTCCTATTATAATCATATAATTATTAAATACATCAAGAATTGGTGCGAAACTATTTATATTTTACAATCCATCTAACCTTCGCACCTCAAAATATAAAATAATAAAAATAGTAACATACTGTTAACATTATTACTTACTATTTCTTAATCCTTACATATATGCATAAGACACTATTTCTATAAACGCCATATTAGAAATTAACGATTTCAATCCTCTTAAACACATTTTTAAAACCTAAAAATTGGATACGGCTACACGATTAATATCAATATCCCCTCTTACCTACATTTATAATATAGCTATATAGTAACTAATAATTATAAATACTACCACTCATAATAAATTATCAACATACAAAAAAGAGTGCGAAATGTATTTAGTTTTAACAAACAACTTACCTTTCGCACTCCATCACAATGAATTTTTAGCCTATACAAATCCCCCTAAATAATCATAGGGCCTTCCACATCATAGGAACGATCTTGCCCCATAGTTTCAATGCTACTCTTATAATTTTTACCTAAACGGTAAAAGCGAAGATTATCAACCTCATCATCAATAATTTTTTCCAACTTATGCTTTAATAGACGAAATTGACCCTCATCAACACTACATTCGAATACCGAATTTTGAACTCGTTGCCCATAATCAAGACAAACTTTAGCCACCTGACGTAACCTTCGTCGCCCAGCTGTACTTTCTGTGTTGATATCATATGTCACTAATACATACATGCTATCACTTCCAGCCTTTTCAGTCTCAACACATTATTTCCACATAAATGGAGGATACGCATCTAAATCGCCTCTCAAAAAACGAGCATATAGAAGTGCTTGTACAAAGGGTACCAATCCCCATGGAATCTTCTCCTCTAAAAATGGATGAACTAAGGTTTCCTTTTTACGCTCTTGCCATTTAGCAATTACAGTTCGTCGAGCTTCATCATTCATCAAGACAGCTCCATTACTTTCCTCTGAAAAGTCTTTATCATTAATAACTTTACGGTTAATTATTGACAGCACAAATCGATCTACTAATGGCGAACGCAATTCTTCTAACAAATCTAAAGCAAATGAAATTCGTCCGGGCCTATCTACATGCATAACCCCTGCATACGCATCTAACCCTACTGACTCTAAAGCGCTAGCCACATCATTAGCTAAAACACTATACATAAAAGATAATAACGCATTAGCTCGATCTAATGGTGGTCTACGCGACCGTGTTGTAAATTGAAACGCTTCCTTTTGATTTAAAATCATATCATCAAAAACACTGAAATATTCAGACTGGGCCACACCTTCAATACCACGTAAATGTGACATATTTGTAGCAGACATACATTGCTTACTATAAGCTGTTAATGTATTAGAAATACTTTTTAAATGATTCGTATCAAGTCGTTCACTATACTGTCTAATATATCGTTCTAGTGTCCATTTTTCATTATAAATCTTAGCTGTAATCACATGCTTGGCTACTACAAGGGCGCGCTCTGCATCATCACATAACCGATATTGCTCACGCCGTAATAAAATATTACCTTGTGACCGACCTTGCATACGACTAATCAAACGACCATGGCTTGTCATAAAAGCAATTCCTATGCCTTGCTCCATGCAACGTTCTAATAACTTAGGACTAATGCCGCTATATGCAAACGTCACAATATCTTGAATATTATGCAACGGGTAACGGCCTAATATCTCGCCTTCTTTTTTCAAAACTACATTTTCACCAGCAGTTGCCAAATAAATATCAGGAGTCATTATATATAATGTATTTTGAAGTACTTTCATTCTGCCAACCGCCTTTGCATATATTCTGTTGCCGATTTCACCTTGTTTAATTCAGGCAAACAGATAGTTTGTAATGAGCAGGCCTTACAACGTTTAGTCACCTTTACTCTAGGTGTATATTGCCGTTCATAGTATTGATTCATTTCACTAACCATTTGCTTAACATAATCACGTATAGCCTTTGTAATTGGAACTATTTCACGACGCCTCGTTTCATGATAAAACAATGCGCCTTCTGTAATTTCAATACCCAACATTTCTTCTAAACACAGAGCTTGTGCTACAACTTGCAATTGATCACTTAAGTCTTCTTTCGATTTACCACGCTTATATTCTACTGGAATAACCTTATATTTGGCATCATATTTACTAAAATACTCACCTGTATCAGACTCTATGAGTTCCACGGCATCACAAATACCACGAATTTCTAATGCATGAGAGATAACCGGCAACGAACGGAGTACCCGTTTGTTGCCAATTTTCTCATCTGTTTTACCAGTATCTACATTTTCATGCTTAATACTCCCGTCAATGGTAAAAAAATTATCTGCCCATGCTTGCTCAATATGAATTAATGCCCATTGTCTACGACAAAATGCAAAATGTTGAATACCTGCGATTTGTAAATAATCATCGTCTCGTGTCATACTATCACACTTATTCAATACTTATTCAATACTTATTCAATACTTATTCAATGATTTCAACAGTGAGACCATCCGCCTTATAGCTAGCTAACTTATCTTCATTAAGTGTGATTTCATAGTCATCGAAACTACGTGGAGCGCCTTCAGCTAAATGTTTTACTTCTACTAAATTATGAACATGTGCTGTCGATGTACAACCTGATTTATTAGGATGTGTAAACCAATATAACCGTTCTACAGCCATGCTACCTTCTGGGCGAGCCGAGGACATATCATTTTCAAATAAAGTTTTTAGTGCCTCTTTCACAAGCTCTGCATCCTCATCTGTGAAACCTGTTTTTTCTGCAAAATAACAGTTAATACTACCACATACTTTATAAACGCCATATTCAACGAAATATTTTGTACCCATTGTATCGGAAGAACGTTTACCAACTTCAGCATTCATCCCGTTTGTACTTCGCGTAATTTGCATAGTAATAACATCTACTACATCAAGACTTTTACCACGGCTAATAGAGACAGGTCCACGAATCCCAATAGAGCGTTTTTGAAACGTCATAACTTGTCCAAACGCACGCACATCAAGCCAAGTTTCACAAGATTCTTTCACTACATCTTCAGTGCTTACTTTGTCATTAAATTTATTAGTGAAACGAGCTTCTAAAGAAGAAAATCCATCATCAATTCGTTCTTGAGATTTTACAAAAATTTCATGCCCTGTATCTTGAAAGCGATTGCGCAATTTACGTTTAATAGCCACATCAGATACTTCCCCATAGCCATCATAATCAGAACGAGGGGTATTTCCCATTAAAGGATCCCCATTAGGATTGGCCCCATTTACAGAAAAGAATAAAACGAAATCAATTTTTTTACTTAATGTACTCATAGTAGTACCTCCCTAATCATTACTCTATCAACTTAAATTAACATTTATCATTTATACTATAGCGGTTCCTTATTCAACAGCACTTTCTTGTTCCACCACTGTATTTTCTGCCTTTTCTTTCTTAGTATAGAAAAGTTGTTTTTGAGCATAATAACCTAGTATAAAATCTTCTTTTAACACAGCTCTTGCTACACTTGTACTACCAGCTTCAGCTTCTCTAATTCCATTATAGATTTCAGTAAGTAAATTACTATACATTATTTGAAGGCCATATTTTCGTTTTTTCAAACTATTTTGATACGGCATACTTTTTCGCTGTAATAAAGTAGCAATTTGTAATGGACGACTCTGCATAGCACTCCACAATCGCTCTGCGTTCGTTATACGTCCTTCACTTTTACTATTACTGGACATAGCGTCCATTTCTAACTTTTCATAAGTCGCTAACAAACGACCATACAAGAAACTGCGTGAATTTTCCATACGCAAAGCCCCCTTCTCATCAAAAACTTGGTATCCTTTATCTGCTTTATGTTTCTTTATAATGCTACAACAACGATTTAGTGCTGCATCCCAAAATTTATCATAGGATTCTCTATTTTTTAAACGATTAACTGCAGTCTGAAAAAAATCACTAGGCAATGGTCTACCGGTTAATACACATGGCAAAAGTCGTTCTAAATTTTTACGTACTACCTTCTTTTGCTGACAAACAATACCCTTATCGCCCTCTTCACCATAAGTGTAATTAATCAACTTTCGTAAACTAGGCGCTTGCATAATACGCGACTGAGTTCTCACATCCCAATACGGCCAAGCTAAATCAATATACCACTGCTGTGCCCGTTCTTTAATATCGGAAATAACAAAACTTTGAAAATATTTCACCGACATACGACCATTACTGCTTTTTTCAATAATCAAAACGCAGAAATATTTATCGCAGTCATCTGTCTCACGCATTCCTTCACCAGCAAAGTACTTATTTATTGCTGGTACTAAATGCTCAATGAATATGTCGCCATGATTCGAAGAATTATTAGGCGCCTCTTCATCATTTGCATTGTCATCATAGTCATTATCGTAGTCATCATAATCATCATCATTTACACTATTTACTTCTTGATCTTCAAAGAAAGGAGCTTGAGCCGCCAACAAGTCATAAGATAACCAAGATACACAATAGGAATTTTCCCCTAAATAATACTTATACTTATCACTATCTAATAAAAACTTTAACATGTTATGAATCTTTTGCGAAGTTTCATAGCCAATATGAATAATTTGTTCCCCATCTGTAAAACGGCCAAAATATGTATCCTTATGATTACTAATACTGATTAACTTAGCTTTACCAACAAGACCTCGATGCGTACTAATACAATACATCTTTTTGCCAGCAATATCACAATACTCTTGTTCAGGCTGTGCTTCATTTTGAGCGGTTACATAATCAATATACAACTGGTGAAATTCCTTATCTTGCGAAACAGTGATAATACCTTTATCAGCATAAGCAATTTCAAAGGTAATAAATAACTTAGCCAAATCAACCTTCGTTACCTTACCTTCTGTTTCATAAATTACCGTTGAACCCTCTAGAGTATATGCCTGACCTTGCGTTACATTATTGGCTATATCTTCAAGAAGTGTATTTCCTCTCACGTAGCGATAAATGGCTTCAAACGCAATATTTTGCTTATTATGTTGCTGTAAAAATGCTTTTATATCATCTTGCACTTCAAAATACAATCTATTCTTTTCAATCCCTTTTTTAGAGCCATCGCTAACTAGATAACTGACTTCATCACAAATAGGATGGGGCGCAGCGTTTGTTGTCCGATTAATAGACCCTTCTGTCACAGGAAATACAATATACTCGTTTTGTGCCAAATAATCCCCATTTATTAAGCGTCCCTCTTCATTTAAAGTAATTACAAAGATATCTTTACCAGTTGCTGATTTTTTATTACTGTGATACAGAGGTAACAAATTAGGTTCTTTCATATTGTCACTATTATCTACAATCCCTCGTTTAAGGGCTTGATCGTAAGTAGTTAATAGTACCTTCAATAAATTCATTCACTGTCACCTCCTTCAGCTTCATACAAAGCCAGCTCCTCATCTGCAGGGATATATCGTATATCTTTTAACTTAGGATATGGTCTTAATTTATGGGTAATTTCACACTCTTCAGGACGTTTAAACGTAATAACTCCATCACGCATAAAAATAGATGTAAAATTAGAATATAAATGACCATCCGTATATGACTGTGTCACACCTTTTTGCCGTGGTTCCCGTTTATCTTGATTAGCAAAACCAGGATAAATAAAGGAGTGAAACATAATTCCATAAGACACATCACCCGTCTTTACTGGCTTTAGCGCCTCATACTCATTTTGGCGTAATCGTTCAACATATCCTAAACATTCCCTCGTACCTAAGAAAATATCCCGACGGCCACCTTTACTCATAGAACGTAAAATAATCTGCTCATGCTTTATTTCATCCCAATCTTTTTTCATATCAGGAAATTGTTCATTCCACTCAAAGTGAAACTTAATCGCATAGGCCACATCTTTTAAATAGGTAAAATACGATAAATCTTTATTGGGAATGCCCGTTTTACTATCTGATGTTCCTAAAGGCAATAAAATACCTCTCGTTTCCATTTTTACAGGATTTAGTACCTTTAATTCATCGATTACGTAGTAAATACTAGGCTTCCAATAAGAAGCTTCCACAATACCTTTTAACGCTTGATATGTCGGCACTTGGTAAGTGAACTTTTCACCGCCCCCTTTTGACATAGGATCCGTAAATAAAGCATACTCACCATATACCTTCATATAAAATGGTTTGGATTGAAACATAGCATCCCCTCCTCTAGTAAATCAGTGTTTCCATTTCACCCTTTATAAAACCTTTTTTGCCATCATAATCTTGCTTTTGCAAGATACAAATTTGTTTATCTAACTCCCAAGACACTGTACAGTCATTAATCATATCACGACGAATGGAAATGGTATATCGTTGTAACCGACGTAAAACTTGTCTTAATTCTTTATAAATATCATCTCCCGACCAAGTAGTAATTTGACCCAAGATATCATATAACTTATTTAATAATGCGCTGCATTCTTCACTCTCATATGGCACAATAACAGTTACCGTATTATCATCAATCAGTCTAAAATTGTCTCCAGCTGTACGGAAACTTTGCTTTAAGATAGGATTTATCTTACTTCTTATTTTCTTACCACTTAATAAGGCTCTTACAAGATCAGCTTCTGATGCTGTTTTTTGAGAAAATTCATCATAAATACGTTGATTGGTACTTAACAAATCTAACATGGTTAACTTTATCTTATTTCCTTTAAATTTAATTTCATATTTTAATGCATCACCATCTTTATTTTGTAAATTTCTATACAATTCTTTATTATAGGCCACTAATAATTCATTAATAGAATTCGTCATCGTAAAGCTTGAATCCTCTTTATTAAAAATCCAATTATGTATATCTATTCTATCCAATATCGATTTAGTGGCTGTCCGGGCCATTTGAAACAAAGGAAGATAACTTAATTTTTCTTCCTTATAATTCATAATATACACTAAACCTTTTCGTTGCTTTTTTCCTTCACGATTACAACGTCCTGCTGATTGAATAATACTATCTATCCCAATTAATGAGCGATATACCACATCAAAATCTACATCTACCCCCGCTTCAATCAGCTTTGTACTAATACAAATAAGACGTTGATTACTTTCTCCTTTACGTAAAGCTTTTAATTGAGATTTTATCTTAACAATATAATCTAAACGGTGAGCTGCACACTGATTTGTTGTTAAATTATATAAAGAAATATCTTCTGTTTGTCCACTACCAATCAAAGCTACTTCTAACGCCTCATACAAGGTAGTCACTGCTTTCTTAGTATTAACTACTACTAAAATACTTTGCTCTGACTGAATCCGTTCTAAAAGATGATTAATTAATCCTTCTGTCGATAATGTAGCTTGATGGTTTTTGCCTAATAAACTTCTGTATTCCACTCGTGAAAAAATCTCATTAGTACTATTTTCTTTAGAGGTTAATTCAATCAACGGTACTTCCGTACCCTTAGCAAAGGTACGATAACCATAAATACAAGGATAACTTAACACCGCGCTCTGATCATAGCCAGGTGGCGTAGCCGTACAATGAATCAAAGTTACGCCTGCCATCTTAGTTAAAAAATTCATCATTAAATTATAGTTATAAATTATCTCAGGAGGCAAACTTTGAATTTCATCAATTATGATTGTTGAGTTTATCAATTTACAGAATCGACGAATTGAAGCCGCGCGACTGGCAAACAATGTATTACTAAGTTGTACAATCGTAGTTAAAACAACAGGAATCTCCCAAGACTCACGTAAATAATTTACATAACTATAGTCCTCGTCCTCTGTATATGAGTTTTCTAAAACTTGCTCATCACCTAATGTTTTTTCTTTATAATCATCAATAATGTTTGAATGGTGTTCTAAAATATAACTTTCTATGTCTGCTCTAGTCCCCCTTGCCGTTAAAACATCTTTAATTTCTTGCGCATTTTGCTCAAGAACAGATAAAAAGGCGGTCGTATAGAAAATCCGCTTCTTATTGAAATGTTTAGCATTTTCAATAGCAAATCTTAGCGCCGCATACGTTTTACCTGAACCTACTGGCATATCTAATTTAAAATTCCCTTGTTTACATTGAACGGCTTTTTCCAACACCTCATCCGCTAATGCTGTCCGCACACGATTTAATTCATTACTCGGCGCACCCAATTGTTTATAAAAGTTTGTAATTTGCTGACTCAACTCATCCCAAACAGTTTGCGTTTCTTCTTTACTATAGCGTTTATCCATAATATCTCGACCAAAATTAGCAGAGTCATAAATGTCACTTTCTTTCAAGATCGATAAGATCAATCGTGCTTGATAAGCCTCATAAGTAGCTTTTGCAATAGTACGTTCCACCTTATTGACCTTAGGATCATATTCCTGAAGTAATTCTTCTTTCAATGCATCCCATTTTGCAAATTCCTCATACCCTTGAATGAATAATTCCTCTAAAGTTTGATGATAATTTTCTACTAACCAATCATTTAACATGGTAAAAAATTCTTGCTCTTCTTCTTTATTTTCACCATAATTTTTTTGATATTCATTAATACGATATATAAACTTACATGAATTATCTTTAAATATATCAAAAAGGCCATGATGAGCTAAGATTGCATACTGCATGATTGCCAAATATAGTTTGCGTTGTCTCTGTTCACTTTTAGAAATAACTATTTGTTTTTCTTGTCCATTTTTCCAAACTGACTGGCTCACTTCTTTTAAATATCGAGCACCAGTATTGGAGTGAATAACTTTACCTTTTGTTTCACCATTAATATAGCTTTGAAAAGCCGTTGTCGCCTTGCCTGAATCATGTAGCAGTCCTACTAAGAAACACATTGTTGGTATACCAATCTCTTGCCCCATTTTTTTAGAATACTCTGCACAATTTTGTAAGTGTTCAAATATGTATTGTGTTTTAACTTCTTTGTTATACATATTAGCATGAACTATCATATTCATTAAAGAGCCCTCCTCAAAATTACCATTATCTTATGTCACATTATATCTCTATTATTCTAAAAATGCAATCTTAAAATCCAAAAAGAAAAAGTTCGTATCAAAATTGATACGAACCCTTCTTAATTGTAAATTAAATCCATATAAGCATCCTTCAATCCACACCGCCAAAGCGGAGACATAGGAGTAAACTCCCTATTACCTTTCAGTAATTCTACCTAAATTGTAACACAGAAGTTTTAACGACTTCAAACTTTCAATATATACATTTTAATATGAACCTTTTATATAACCTATCATACAAAAACACAGCAGGCCTATACAAGCCTGCTGCGTACTTTACCATAAGCCTAACATATGCCACCAAGCGGAACCTATGCCAAACCAAATTATTATATTAATAACAGATACTTGAAAACCTAACTTCCACCACATCGACTGCGATACGTAGCCAGCGCCAAAGTAAATTGGTGCCGGAGCTGCTGCATAGTGTGTTAATGACATACACAAGTTAGAAGCAAAGGCAAATACTAACACAGCCAAATACACGGGTGCTCCAGCTGCCACAGCAATCGTAATAAAAGCGGAATACAGGGCGGTAATGTGAGCGGTCAAACTTGCAAAACCATAATGAATATAAAAATAGATAAGCAATAAAATAGTCAAAGTAGCTAACCAAGATACACCAACTAAAGCACTACTGATATGAACTGACATCCAATCAATGATACCCGTCTTAGCAAGTTGACCAGCTAAGCCTACTAAAGTGCCCATCCAAATCAACGTATCCCAAGCACCTTTTTCATCTAATACGTCTTGCCATGTCAATATCTTCGTAATCAACATACTCGATACGCCTAATAGGGCCACTACAGTCGCATGAATACCCGTAATATTCGAAGTACTCCATAATAATAAAGCGCCTATAAAAATAATAGCTACCAATTTTTCAGCAGAACTCATCGGGCCCATATCCACTAATTCTCGCTGTGCTAATGCTTGTGCTTCTGGCGTTTTTTTCAACTCTGGTGGATACACCTTATACAAATAATATGGCACTACGGCTAAAGCAATCAGCCCCGGTACTATAGCGGCCAAAGCCCAAGTCCCCCAGGACATATTAATACCTAATGCTTGGCTAGCTAATAAGATAGCCAATGGATTACCGGCCATAGAGGTCATAAACATAGCTGATGTTATCGTATTGCCTTGATACTCTGCTTGCATCAAAAAGGCCCCTACACGCCGTGGATTCTTATCTGGTTCAGAATCAAAAGCTGAAGCTAACCCCCTAACGATAGGAAATAAAATACCTCCAGCACGTGCTGCATTGGAAGGTGTAGCCGGACTAATAATTAAATCGCTTAAAATAATAGTATAAGCTAACTTTAACGTACTTGTTCCCATTTTAGTAATTAACCAAAATGCAATACGTCGCCCTAACCCAGTTTTTATAAAACTTTTGGCAAATAAAAATGCCGCTACAATTAACCAAATACTACTATTACCAAAACCAGCTAACGCTTGGCTCGGTTTTAGAATATTTGCTAATTGAGTAATGGTAATACTAATAAATGCAATAGCCCCTATAGGTAATGGCTGCAATATAAAGCCAATAATGGTACTTAAAAATATCGCTAGCAAATACCAAGCCTGCGTCGTGAGCCCTTCTGGTACTGGCAAAACAGCAATTCCTACCCCTACTATGATAGGAACTATCCAAGACGCTATTGTTTTACTCCTATTGTTCATAACTATCCCTATCTTTACCTAATTATAAAGTTTTATCATTACTCTCAACAAGGACACGCTCTACTAATCCCGTTTATATTTAGGTACTTCTTGCTTCTGCAATACATTCCCTTCTGTATCAATACCCACAATAACGCGGTAACGATCAAAATATAATTTTTTAATCGACTCAGTCCCTAACTCAGGATACAGTACAATCTCAGCAGATTTAACACGAGCTGCATTAATAGCTGACGCACCACCAACACCTAATAAGGATACGCCACCATATTGTTTACACAAATCAGCTACATAAGGAGCTCGGTCACCTTTGCCCAAAAAGGCAACAACGCCTAATTGAAACATCATTTCCACAAAAGGATCCATACGTGCAGCGGTCGTAGGACCATTTGAATTAAATACTTGACCTGGCTGAGGTGGACATGGACCAGCATAATATACTAATTGATTGGTCCAATCTAATGGTGATTGTTCCCCTGCATCTAACAAATCTTTAATTCGTTTATGAGCTGCATCACGACAAGTATATACATAGCCGGATAGATATAAAACATCGCCTACTTTTAATTGTTTCACAAATTCTTTAGTTAATGGTAATTGTACGTCCCGTTCCATAATAGCCTCCTAAATAACTTCACTTGCTTGACGTGCTGCATTACATTGGAAATTAATAGCTACTGGTAGTGCTGTAATATGCACACCATGGTAATCAATATGTACATCTAACGCAGTTACAGTACCGCCCATACCAATAGGCCCAATGCCTGATTTATTAACAGCTTCCAAGAATTCTTCCTCTAATTCAGCATAATATGGATTCGAGTTACGTTCACCAATAGGACGAAGCAATGCTTTCTTAGCCATCCAAGCACAAGTATCCATAGTACCACCTACACCTATGCCAATAATATATGGTGGGCAAGGATTACCGCCTACTTTAGCTACGGTTTCAAGTAAGAATTGTTTAACCCCTTCTTTACCTTCACCAGGTAGCAACACTTTAAAAGCACCCATATTTTCACTACCGCCCCCTTTAGGCATAACGGTTACTTTTACTTGATTGCCTGGCACAATTTCAACATGTAACATGGCCGGTGTATTATCATTGGTGTTTTCACGATTTAATGGGTCTGCTACTACCGATTTACGTAAATATCCATTAGTATAACCACGTCTTACCCCTTCATTAACAGCGTCTTCTAATGGCATACCTTCCCAACATACTTCCTGACCACATTCTAATAGCACAACAGCTACACCTGTATCGTGACAACATGGCAATTGTTCTTTTTTAGCAAATTCACCATTTTCAACAATAATTTCTAATGACTGTTTTCCAATGGGGGATTCTTCAGTTTCTAACGCTTTGCGAAAAGCATCCATTACATTATCATTCAATTCACAACATGCTTTAATACATAATTTTTCAATGACAGGAATTAAGGCTTCTGTCTGTAATACTCTCATGTTAGACCTCCTAATACGCAATACACTAAACCTTTACTAACTACTTATAACGACTTTCGTTGGCATAATCATAACAACTGTATAACTTTTTGTGAAATATGTTATAATAATTATGCAATAAATATAATTTATACCACTAAATTTAATTTATGTTTTATGTATTTTTACATCTATCAATTTTTACATCCTAAATATATCCAATACGAAGAGGTCTTATATGGAGCTAAAACAATTAGAATTTTTTATTTCAGTAGCTGAATTGGGTAATATGACTAAAGCAGCCCAACAACATTATGTATCACAACCTAATATCACCGTGGCTATAAAAAAATTAGAAGACGAATTAGGCGTTGCATTATTTAAACGGGAATATAAAAAAATGACCTTAACAGAAAAAGGTCATCTGTTTTACAACTCTATAAAGCAAACACTAGCACAACTACAAAATGCCGTAGACGAAATCAAAGATGAACAACATAAGCTCTCTGGTACTGTTACCATTGGAATCCCGCCTATGATTAGTGCCTACCTATTTACACCTTTACTCGAACATTTTAGACAAGAATATCCGCAATGGGAGCTCAATGTCCTAGTAGAAGGCTCAGCCGGTGTATCTGAACGAGTGCTAGCCGAAGAAGCTGATTTAGGCATTGTCATTATCGATAACATATCCCCTAAGCTAGAAACTGTGCCCCTCTTTAAAAGTGAACATAAATTGTGTATCCCCAGCGAACACCCCTTTCATTCCCTTTCGCAAGTTCCTTTTGCCCTACTAAAAGAAGAATCCCTCATCTTAATGAAAATAGATTCTGTTCACCGCAAAAATGTACTCTCTCACTGTGAAGCCTGCGGCTTTTTGCCCAAAATTGTACTATCCTCCAACCAAATAGAAACTAACATTGATTCTGTATCTAAAGGAGTGGGATTATCCTTTCTACTAGATATTGCTAAGTTAAATAGAAATGATGTGAAATTAATTTCTATGGATCCACCCTTAACAGTTACCATCGGTTTAGTTTGGCGTAAAAATAAATATCTGTCCTATGCTATGAAAGATTTAATTAATTTTATTAAACATATTTCCTTTACACAACACTAACGAGTCCCACTATATGCCTTATTTTCAATAATCTAAGCATAAATTGGATTATAGGATAAAAATTCATAACATAAATACGAGGTTTACAACATATAATTAACCATAAAAAAGACGATTGCCTAAGGATATAGTCCTATAGACAATCGTCTTTTTTTGATTACATGATAAATACATTATCATATATTAGAAATATCTATTACATTCTTTCAAACTTATCTTTAGGTACACCACAAGTCGGGCATTCCCAATCAGCTGGTAAATCAGCAAATTTTACCCCTTCAGCCGCTTCATCATACACATAGCCACATACAGTACATACATATTTTTCGTTCATAAGTCATTCCTCCTTAGGAATAAAAAAATAAATATATAGCAACTTGTACAATCCTTATAAATCACCCATAATTTCCTTGGCAATCACATAGCCTTGAGTATAATTATGGCCTAGATTTAAGCCAAACACATCCAGTGGATAGTCAGTACTCCCATAGAAGTTACCAGCTACATTACCAGCTGCATAGAGCCCTTCAATCGGCTTATCTTCAGTATCTAATACTTGAGAGCGTTCATTGACGACCATCCCCGAACAGGAAACGGTAAAACGAATACGACGATGCGTACCGTAGAACGGTGCTTTAATGACTGGACACAATAATTCCTTAGCAACACCAAATTCTAAATCTTGTCCTTTGGCCGCCATTTCATTGTATCGTTGTACGGTAGCCACAAAGGTTTTAACATCTTTAATTTTAAGTTTTTCTGCTAATTCTTCTAGGGTATCTGCTTTAAAAGTAGCAATTAAGCCGGGCACAACGCCTGTATGTTCCACATCTTCTTCAGGCATCCATTTCTTAATCGACTCAAAATCTTCATAGCCATAGCCCATACTTTTAGCCTGTTCTATATAGTTGCTGTCAAAAATTTGACAATAATGGCCCTGATCTCCCTTGCTAGTTAAATAACAATTCATCAATTCCATACCGACAGATTCATCACAGAACCGCTTACCATTAAGTTTCACCCGCAAATATGGAGAATCCATCATAGAAGCCGGTCCAGAGTCCATATCATGAGCCATCTTCGTATGACCCACATTTTCCATACGACCGCCAGCCCAAGCAATCATCTTGTGACCATCACCATCATAGCCAAAACGCTTACGTCCTAAATTATCCATATCAGGCAAATAATAATGCATCATTTCATCATTATTCGCATAATCACCAGTAGCCACTACAACGGCTTTTTTCGCATTCAATTGCATATATCCGTCTGTTGATTTTGCAATGACTCCTGTAACACGCCCCGTTTCATCTTGCACTAACTGTTCAGCCGGTGTGCCATAATAAATGTCTACACCTTTTTGCTTGGCTAACGTACAAATAGCTTTCATACCTTGGCCTGTATTATAGGGTTTAGGCCCAAATACACAAGTTGTAAAGGTCAACTGCAAACCATGGCGTTTCAATAAAGGTTCATGGACTGACGTACCTACGTCTTTTACTTGTGCCCCTGCTTCTTTAGCCAATTCAATCGTACAACGTACCGCTTCCCCTGAATGCTGTGCCCACATGTCGATTAAACCACGCTTAGCACGATGATCAGCAGCCGCTTCTAATAGTGTCACTAAACGTTGTACATCATAAGGATTACTTTCTTCTAAAATAAGCCCTGCACCAAAATTACCACCAGCCATAGCTGATTTCAACTTTTGTACAATCGCTACCTTAGCCCCTAATTCAGCCGCCTTAAACGCACAAGGAATACCTGGAGACCCGGCTCCAATTACGACAATATCATACTCTTTAACAGCCTTGATATCTGTAATCGGATCAGGCTTAGCAAAAAATGATAATTGCCCATTCATACACATTACCTCTTTTCAAAACAGAATGTAATTCTTAAAATAAGAATCTTAAAAATACAAACGTCGAATACAAAGGTACTATATTCATCTTTATTGTACGCCTTATAACGAAAAATATCAATATGATGTAATAGAATCAAATGCTAACCCTGCATACCTCATTATAAACTACTTCCAAATCTGACGGTACACATTCATATTGCCAATTATATTTTAATATTATTTCTAACTATATTTTGATATTATTTCTCATATAAAGTATGATATACTAAATATGTACATTGTCCTATAAAAAATATTCTGCTAACAAGGAGATATAATTATGTTACCTGAGAAATTTTTTGAAGTTTTAAAATATGAAGGTGTAGTATCCATTACAACTTGGAGCGATAATGAAGCCCATGTAACCAACACCTGGAACTCCTACTTAAAAGTCAAGGAAGACGTATTACTCATTCCTGCAGCTGGCATGACATCCACTGAAGCTGACATTCAAAACAATAATCGAGTTATTGTTACTTTAGGAGCACGCGAAGTTGAAGGCTTCAACGGCTATCAAGGAACAGGATTCCGCCTTGAAGGTACCGCTAATTTTATAGCTGATGGTCCTATTTATGATGAAATGTATGCTGACTTTCCTTTCTTGAAACGCGTATTAGCCATAAATATCGAATCTGCTAAACAACTTTTATAATCTCGCCTAAGTCCTTCTATACTTTTAAAATTTTTATACTACAAAACGCTGTAATCGAACTATTGACTATACTATCTCAGCTTTGATTACAGCGTTTTGTTTTATTATATTATATTAATAACTTATAGATTGACTGTTTCACCATCTTCGGGAATGACAACTTGGTCGTTTAATTTCATACCATCTACATATTTTTTCATATCCTTACGACTAGTAGCTGTATGATTAACTGTATCCATATGTACAGTCAAAATTTTAGCATTTGGTGCTAAGTTAGCCGCTTTACCTACATCTTCAGTGCCCATAATGATACTATCTTCATATCCTAACACTTTGGCATAACCAGTGTTCATGATCATCACATCTGGATTATATTTATTAATAGATTTTGTTACTTCTGCTGTCCAAACAGTATCCCCCACTAAGTATACTGTTTTTTCATTTGGCATAGAAAATACGACACCCATCGCTTCACCAAGATTAGCCCCCAGTGCTTTATTTTCATACATTTCTTCAGTACCATGGGAACCATTGCGATGAGTCATAGTTACACCACCAAAAGTAGCACTTTCACTAAGTACGCGCACATCTTTAAAACCTTGCTTCTGAATTAATCTTTGATCATCTGTATGCTGAACATAAATAGGTATATTTTTATCTATACTTTGTGCCGCCACGTCATCCCAATGATCTAAATGTGTATGTGTTACAACAACAGCATCTACATCTTTTAAAATTTCATCAATAGACATTGGTAAATCTACTAACGGCATTCTCTGAGTTTCATTAAAACTGCCTTCAAAGCCAGGGTGACTATTTTTAGCTGCAAAAAATGGGTCAATTAAAATCGTTGTATCATTGTATGTTAATTTCCCCGTTGCATTCCGAATATGTTCATATGAACTATCTGCGGATGCAGTAAATCCCCAAGTTGTTAAAACCGCAGCGGCTAATAAAGAGGCGCCTATTTTTTTTAATTTCATAACTATAACTCCTTTGACGTTTCACATATAGTTTCAAATTACAATGTATTAAAATCTATCTCATAGTGAGATACTCTTTTCTATGGACTTAGTATAGCAATAATTGCTATACTAAACTCAACAAATATGAACAGACTGTCTATTAAATTGACACATTGTATACTTTTGTATAGTTTTATACGCTTTACAAATAAAGGAGCCCTAATGAACCAAAAACCCATGAGCCGCAAAGAATATACACGCCACCAGATTAAAGAAGGCCTGCTTTATGCTTTAACACAAGACTCATTTGATACATTAACCATTTCTAAAGTGAGTCAATTAGCTGGCATAACACGAGCCACATTTTATTTGCACTACGCCAATTTAACAGAAACGCTTTCAGATTTGCTAGATGATGCCATTTCAGCAGCAGGCCCTACTGACAATCACCAAAACAATCTATTAATTATTAATCAAACGTTACAAGCGGCCAGCACTATAGAAGAGTTACGTCAAGCCTATGATTCTATTTTTCATAAATTACCATTGTGTCAAAGAGTTTCAGCTGATACCAAATATATTCCTCTTTTTAAAGATACAACCTTAAGTGAATATATTATTCATAATTTGTACTATAAAGAGCAATCTGTCCAAGTACAAAACATAGCTACACAACTTAATATACCAACAGCTATTGCTACCTCTATATTCCTATTTTGTGTCCACGGCTTATACGCAATCAATCAACAATATAATTGGCAACGAAGTGATGACTGGCTAAAAGCACAAAAAGCACTATTTCAGTTTATGACAAAGGGCCTAACTAGTTTAAAAAACTTTACATTTTAGAAATGCTTACGTCTAAAACGCATAAACACATAAATAAAAAATACAGCACAAGGCTTTCACCTGTGCTGTATCTATGTTTCACTATGGAGCCGATAGCAGGATTTGAACCTGTGACCTACTCATTACGAATGAGCCGCTCTACCAACTGAGCTATACCGGCATGTCTACTTTGTTATTTTAGCGGATTTCACTCCAAACGTCAAGAAAAATACAATTTTACTAAATCACCTCAATAAATTATTCCATTAAAAAAGGCCGAGTTACACTCTGTGTACTCGGTCTTTTTCACGTTACCACAATTAAATACTAAACACTAAACAATCTAATTACCAACCTCGACCAGCACCTCCACCACCACCGGAGCCACCACCAAAGCCTCCACCTCGACCGCCAGATCCGCCGCCAAAACCACCGCCTCCGCGACCTCCACCAATCGAAATATGAGCCAACAAAAAGCGTGTAATGGCGCCACCGAAGAAGAAAAAGTCAAGAATAAGAAAGAGAATTACACCGCCACCAATGTACATCACTTCTTCATCGGAAAGTTCATCAGAATTAGCTGGACGCCGATTCCCCTCTTTCACGACACCTTTCATTTCCTTACTTATATCGGGATACACAATTTGAACCGTTTGCCAAACCGTAGCAACTATGCCACTACCATATTTCCCGTCTCTAAAATAGGGTAGAGCATACGTATCCAACAGCTGGCCTACTTTAGCATCATTCAAATCGCCTTCTAAACCATAGCCAACGGATAAATAAACACGTTTATCCTCCGTAGCTACAGCCATCACAAAACCATCATTTTTATTGCCATGGCCAACACCCCATCCGCGTAAAACAGTTAATGCATAATCAGCTGGCGCTTGCTCCCCAAAAGTAGGTACAACAACGACTGCTAATTGCCCTTTCCCCGATTTATCAAATTGAGTGCCTATGGCATTTAAAGTTTGAATCTCTTGCTGTGACAGCACCTTTGCCTGATCAACTACATATTGCCCCGTTGGTGGTTTCGCTGGAATCTCAGCATATACTACATTGATTAGCAAACTAAGTAACATCAATACTAACCAAAGTATTCGAGTGCTTTGGCGAATCTTATCATAACCTAGACCCTCGCTCACCCTATTTACGTTACAAGACATGCTGACCTCCTAACCTTATTCATAGTATTTAGAGCTAGTCTAATAGCCCTGAAGGATAAGTTTTAGAAAGATACGGTAGGCGCAGCCTGTGCACTTTCATCAGCTTGGAAATAAGCTTTTTGTTGGAACCCAAACATACCTGCATAAATCGATGTTGGGAATGTACGTACTTTCGCATTATAACCACGAACTACGTCATTATAATCCTTACGAGCTACAGCAATTCGGTTTTCAGTACCTGCTAATTCATCTTGCAAGGCTCTAAAGTTTTGATCTGCTTTTAAATTTGGATAGTTTTCTGTAATCATAAGCAAACGACTTAACGCATTCGATAATTCGCCATCAGCCTGGGACATTTCTTCCACAGAGCGGGCACCACCTAATTTAGCACGTGCATCGGATACCGCTTTAATAGCCTCTTGTTCATGAGATGCATAACCTTTTACCGTATTTACTAAGTTTGGAATTAAATCATTACGACGTTGCAATTGGGTCTGAACTTGAGCCAACTGATTATTCGTTGTTTCATCCATTTGTACCAAACCATTATAGCCACTTACCAACCACACTGCCATGACCGCAATAACTGCAATCACAATAAGCCATGTCTTTTTCATTCTTGTCCTCCCAAAATTTAATCTTCATCGTTCTTCGAATATTCATAACAAACAATATATCGAATTATATCGTATATATTTTATTATACTATATAATCCACTCTTTGTAATACTCTGTATGATGCTCTTTTTAATATATAGGCCCCTTTTTAAACCTAAAAAAATCTACGCCTTTGTAAACAATAAAGACGTAGATAATCTGTAGGACTCACCGTATTAAGTTAAATATTGATTCAAAGATTCGCAATACACAAACTAATCTAACTTCTTACAAGAAATCATTTTTCCATAAGAGAATCCCTGCAATAAACGTTGCTAACAAGGCAATGCTTACTACAAACATAAAGCCTTCGCCACCGAGCTCTTCAAATGGAACGGGCACATTAACGCCCCACAAGCTAAAAATAACGGTTGGTACAGCCAAAATAATCGTAACAGCGGCCAACAATTTCATGACCATATTTAGGTTATTAGAGATAATCGATGTAAACGCATTCATCATATTCATCAGAATATTGGAATACATTTCAACCATTTCAATAGCCTGTTTATTTTCAATAATAACGTCTTCTAACAAATCTTCGTCTTCTTCATACATTTTAAGTAGATGACGTACATCTTCATGGCTCCGAATCCGTAAAATGCGCTCCATTACAGTACCATTCGTTTTTAAAGCGGACGTAAAATACGTCATGGATTTCTGTAACTCTAGCAATTGGAAAAAGTCTTTATTTTTAGTGGTATGACGTAATTGGATCTCAATATCATCCGTACGACGATTGATTTGTTGTAAATATCGTAAGAACAAAGTCGCCGTACGATACATAATTTGAAATAAGAATCTTGTTTTCTTATAAGTATAAAATGTAGCCACTTGATTATTCAAGAAAGGATACATAACCTCTGACTCTTCTAAACAAACGGTAATAAAAAAGTCTGGTGTCAAAAAAATACCGAGTGGTACCGTATCATAACTATCGCTACCACGCAAGGCAGGAATGTTGATAACGACAAAGATATAGTTTTCTTCAATTTCCACGTGCGAACGTTCTTCCATATCCAAAGCAGTTTTCAAAACGTCCGTAGGGATTTCCGTCATAATATTGACAAGCGCCAGCTCATCGGGGTCAGGATTCACCAAGTTAATCCACGAGCCCTTTGTTGCATCAGCTACTGTTGTATCTGATATTAGCTCGCCGTCTTCATGTTTGTATACCGTGAGCATACGCCACCTCCCATTCATTTGCTTATTCTTTATACTTCATCATATCCAACCAAAGTAGGATTCGTCAAGTATAGAATCAGTGAAACAAGCATAAAAAACGCTCTTAGGACATATTATACACATTGTCTTTTCCCAAGAGCGTTTTAACCATAGGAGCGAAGCAAAAATTTAATAGAAATCACAATCGGACTTAATGGCTAATCCTTACTACGTGCCTACCACTATTTATTGTTTATACAAAATACGAATTGAATTTAAAATACAAAGAATGGACACTCCTGTATCAGCAAATACAGCCACCCACATATTGGCAAAACCAAACAATCCTAAGATCATAACCAAAATCTTAACACCTAAGGCTACCACTACATTCTGCCAAGCAATCGAAATTGTATTGTTAGCAATATTAAATGATTCCACTACAGAACTTATACTTGGGCGCATATACACTACATCGGCTGCTTCAATAGCTGCATCGGCGCCACTGCCCATAGCACCGCCTACATCAGCGCCTGCCAATACAGGGGCATCATTTATCCCGTCGCCAACAAACATTGTCGAGCCATATTCTTGTCGAAGTTCTTGCATAACGCTCAATTTATCAACTGGTAATAACTCAGCGCGGACAGCACTAATACCAGCCTCTTTTGCCATATAATCAGCACCTGCTTTTGTATCGCCAGTGAGCATAATAGTAGCAAGTCCTCGCTTAGTTAGCGCTAAAATAGCCTCTTTAGTATCCGTCTTTAATTTATCTGAAATCAAGATAGAGCCCGCATATTGGCCATTAATAGCAACCAATACTTCACTGCCATAAGCAGTAGACTCTGTAGGATATCCAGTAATCTGAAGTTCTTCCATGAGACGACGATTACCAACAGCTACCGTATCCCCCTTCACAATCCCGGTCATACCACGACCAGAGAGTTCAGCCAACTCCTCTACACTAGCAATAAACATATTCCGTTTTCTTGCTTCATTAGCGATACTAACGGCGACTGGATGTGTGGAACGCACTTCTAAAGCAGTTGCATGAGATAAGACAGACAACTCATCAAAGCCATCAGCACTATCAATTGACTGGACCGCAAATTCACCCGTCGTAATAGTCCCTGTTTTATCCATTGCAATTGCCTTCACCTTAGTTAAGGCTTCCATAGATAGACCACCTTTAAATAAGATTCCTACACGAGAACCACGGCCAATACCCGAGAAAAATGCCAAGGGCACACTCAATACTAGCGCACAAGGACAACTAATAACGAGGAAGGTCAACGCTGTATAGATCCAGTAAGACCAATTCCCTGTTATTAGAGAAGGAATAACTGCTACTAACACAGCTAATACAACGACTATAGGCGTATATACACGAGCAAAACGCGTAATAAAACGATCCAATTTAGGTTTAGTAGCGGCTGCATTTTCTACAGCATCTAAAATCCGCGTTACCATAGAATCTTTTAATTCTTTATCAACACGCATTAGAATTCGACCACTCTGATTAATACAACCCGATAAAATTTCAGTACCAGGACCCGCTTGTGCTGGCACTGGCTCACCGGTAACCGGTGCTGTATCGATGCGCGTTGTCCCTTCCATAACCGTACCATCTAAAGGGATCCGTTCTCCAGCTAATACTTCAATCGTCTGACCAATCCGCACATCTTCGGGGTTAACTAGACCTGTCTGGCCTTGAGCATCCACCACCCGGACTTGTTCTGGCCGCATATCAATAGCCTCCATAATCGCTGAGCGACTACGTTTCGTTGCTTTTTCTTCAAAATACGTACCGATGCGATAAAAAAGCATAACCCCTACGGCTTCAGACGTTTCACCAATAAACAATGCCCCAAGGGTGGCCACACTCATCAAGAAGTTTTCATCAAAAATCTGTCCAGAAACAATATTCTTTATGGCGGTCCATAAAATGCTCCAACCTAATAGCAAATAAGTGGCTACTAATATACCCCATTCAATGGACTTTGGAATTCCATCAACTAAAATATCAATCAGCATAACGATGGCACCAATAATAATTGGAATTATACTGCCTCCATGGTCATGCGCATGATCATGGGCCTGTTCACCTTTTGCTTTACGCTGATAAACCTGTACTTCCACGCCGTCTTCAACAGCATCACAAATGCCTTGAATTTCTGAAACTAAAGCTGTCGTGTCTGGTACCGTCGAGGTAATCCGCAATTGTCCCGTACCAATCGAAAAAGAGGCTGCACTAACCGTTTCTAATTTCTTAATTCGGTCTTCAATTTTAGCAGCACAGTTCGCACATGTTAAATTTTTAAGTAATAAAATCCGTTCCATTATTGACTCCTCGTGTGTCTGTCGATACTAAAATAATGATATAAATTTTGTGTCAGTAGGTAACTTAACCTCTATGTATTAAACATCTTATGTGCCTTACTTTTCTTAACATATGAACAATTATTCATATGTTTTATACTCTTATTATATATATTCCCTTGACACTTGTCAATATAAGAGGAATTGCTTATAAAATTTTATCATATTTAATATATTTAGAGCCCATATAACAAAAACACGGCTTTATTAAAAGCCGTGTCATGTGTTTGTCTAGTATAACTAGCATTTGTTGGAATGCCTTAGTGTTTCTATATTATGTGTCTATATAAGCAGTGACTACATTGCCCATACTCGTAATCGTGCGCCTTATATAGTTTATAATTAGTCTTCTTGACGATATGGTTCTTGACCAAGTTTGTAGAAGTCATTACCTTCGCTGTCGATAACTACGATAGCTGGGAAGTCTTCAACAGTTAATTCAGCCAAAGCTTCTGGACCTAAGTCACCATAAGCAATAACTTCATATTTTTTAATGGATTTTGCGATTAAAGAAGCAGCACCACCAACAGCAGCAAAGTAAGTTACGCCGTTTTTCTTCATGGATTCAACAACTTCTTTAGAACGAGAACCTTTACCAATCATGCCTTTAATCCCTTGATCAAGCATTGTTGGTGTGTAAGCATCCATACGACCAGATGTTGTAGGACCAGCTGCACCAATTGGATCACCAGGTTTTGCTGGGGATGGTCCAAGATAATAAACGATTTTATCATGCCAATCGATTGGCAATTCTTCGCCACGAGCTAATGCTTCTGTCATAACTTTATGAGCAGCATCACGAGCGCTATAAATTTTACCAGTAATCAACACGCTGTCGCCAGCACGAAGTGTTCTGGATACTTCTTCAGTTAATGGTGTGGTAATGTGTTTAGTTTCAGCCATTGTAATCTTCCTCCTCAAACATTAAATGATTTCTTCAGCATGACGGCTTGCATGGCAGCAAATTGTCACGGCTACAGGAAGACCAGCAATATGAGTAGCAGCCCATTCGATATTAACTGCTAACGCTGTAGTGGTACCACCAAGCTGAGGTCCAATACCAGTTTTGTTAATCATTTCTAACAATTCTTCTTCTAATTTAGCATATTCTGGCATGTCGTTACGTTTTTTAGTAGAACGAAGTAATGCTTTTTTGGAAAGCAATGCTGCATAGTCCATAGTACCGCCGATACCAACGCCAAGAACCATTGGAGGGCAAGGGTTAGGACCTGCTTTTTTAACAATTTCCATAACAGCATTTTTAACGCCTTCAACACCATCAGCTGGTACAAGCATTTTAACGCCAGATTTGTTTTCAGAACCGAAACCTTTAAGTTCCATGTCAATTTTAACTTTATCGCCAGGAACAATACGAGTGTAGATAATGCAAGGTGTATTGTTACCAGTGTTTTTACGATTGAATAAAGGTTCTGCTACTACGGATTTACGTAAGTACCCTTCTACATAACCTTTAGCAACACCTTCTTGAACAGCTTCTTCTAAGTTGCCGCCTTCGAAGTGTACATCTTGACCAACTTCTAAGAATACGATGGTATAACCAGTATCTTGGCAGATTGGACGATCTTCTTCACGAGCAATTTCAGCATTTTTAATAATTTGGTCTAATACAACACAACCTACTGGAGATTTTTCTGTTTCACGACCTGCTTTTAAGCCTTCATATACATCTTGTGGTAAATAGTAAGCCGCATTTTTACACATTTGGGCTACTGTTTCCGTCACTTTTGCTACATCGATAGTACGCAAAGTAATCCCTCCTCAACTTAAAACGAGTTTTCTGATGACTTAATCATAGCACACATGACAAACCCTTTCAAACAAGTCCTATGCAGTTTAATCAAGTATTTATGTCTAGTGATATTAATTCTCAAAACTATAAAATTAAAGATACTTACGATAGTTTATGTATTTAAAAACTACTATATAGGTGTTCATTATAATTCTTATATGTATCAATATGCAGTAAATATACATGCCTATGAAGTTATCTACAATACAAACAAGTAATAACTCCTAACCTTTACATCTTCTCCACTCTTATAACTCGATATTACTAAAATTCTCCATACTATATACATACGTTTTCTCTGCACATACTATACAAAGAGAGAGATTCATTACACAAATACAATGACCCATTAACTGGCATTAAGCACCTTACAGTTGCCAACTATATCGAAATCCCTATTTTTATTATTGATAATAATTACCAATTA
Organism: Veillonella criceti; assembly: GCF_900460315.1. Taxonomy (NCBI): domain Bacteria; kingdom Bacillati; phylum Bacillota; class Negativicutes; order Veillonellales; family Veillonellaceae; genus Veillonella; species Veillonella criceti. The sequence goes on from NZ_UHIO01000001.1 coordinate 1,428,686, forward strand.
ATTATTTTATTTCACGCTTTTTGACGGTATTCAAATTTAAAAATGGACTTTTCGACCTATTTTTTTGACGTTTTACGGACACCTATACTCAATTGGTATAGCCTATTCCCCTTTTTTATCATTAATCTATGATGAAAAAATAGGGTTTCACAACCAAAAGTTATGAAACCCTATATTCTTACAAATTAATCAAATATTTCAATTGTAATCCACTTAGCAAATGATGTTATAACCACATCAATAATTAGAACTTTATTTAATAGCCCTTAGCTAACCTATTCAACAACTATCGCTTCCGATATACAATGGCACTACGATTCAAATAACGGAATGGGAAACTCAAGCAATGTACCAAACGACTAAATGGGAAAATAATACATACAATCATCCAAGATAACATATGTGCTTTAAAAATAGGCGGAATGTTGAGCATTAGTTCGGGCTGAGGCTGCATAATCAAAAGACTTCGGAACCACGGCCCAATATACGCACGATAATTAAAAGCACCATCGGCATTCATCATCGTTCCTAAAAAACCTGTCAAAATGGTAATTCCTAAAAAAGCAAAGAGCCACACATCCATGGACGATGTATTGACTTTCATATACGACGTACCAAAACGGCGTTTCATAAGCAACAAAAAGCCAACCACTAACAAAATACCAGCAAGGCCCCCAATATAAAGAGCCCCTGCATGATAAAGATGCTCGTCTACCCCTACCATTTCAGTCACTTCTTGCGGTACCAAGATGCCACCTACATGCCCCAAAAATACTAGCAATAAAGCAAAGTGGAACAAAGGACCAGCAATCCGCAATTGTTTTTTCTCTAAAAACTGACTTGATTTTGTCGTCCAATTGCGCTCTGATACCGTATAACGCACCGCCGACCCAATGATTAAAAAGGTAAACGCTATATACGGCAAGGCGACCCATACAAATTCACTCATCGTGTAGTCCCCTCCCAACGTTCAATAACTTGTAAAATCACATCTAAAATAAAAGCTTGTACCTGTCGACTATCAATCAGACGTTGTCGCAAAACCACTAAGCTTTCTTTACTATGAGCCAAAATAGGCAATGCCTCAGGTACACTCAAAGTGCTACAAAGTTCTAATAAAGCGGGCACATAATCAGGCAACTCTCTAGCTACATCAAAGCCATGCTTTTGATAAAACTCTTTATACACTAATAGTTCTGCCGCTTGTTCTTCTGCATTAGTCGCATCATATGACGTCAAATACATATTAGTATTGCCACTAAAATCAAACACACGCACATATTCATCCTCGTATTCGCGCTGTGTTTGACTCGTGATGTATTCTACAACCGAACCTAAACTCTCCTTTATCGGCCCCTCTGACCAAGCCGATAATTCAGCCTCTAATTCGTTTAATGCCGACCACCAAGTTTCACTAGGATAACTTAGTAAATACGCACATACTTGTAACACGTCTTGTTCTGTATACAACCGTTGTGTTGCCGCAGATGCTTGTGTTGGCGCCACCGTATTATTCATGGCAACCACCTCCTGAACAACCACTAGCACCGGCACTTCCAGAGCAGCCACCAAAGGCGCAATCACTAAAACCACCTACGCCTTGATGCAATCGTTTTTCTTCTTGTGAGGCATTCATACCAGCAGGAATTCTAAAGCGATCCTTATACTTAGCTACCCCTAATAAGCGGTACATATCATATAATGCATGAGGGCCATATTTTTCATCAAACTCTGTAGTCGCTTCCCCACGTGTACGCTGTTGCATATAGCGACGCAAATCTAATAATGTATCTAACACACGACGTATTACCACTTCATTGCCAGCTGACAACAATTGTGCTAAATACGCTACAGGAATACGCATGGCTTCCGCTTCAGGAAAATGTACGGATGACGCTTGTTTATGTAGAATAGGACTCATTGGTGGCACGTACCACACCATAGGTACTGTGCGATATTCTGCATGGAGAGGCAACGCAATCTGCCATTCTTTAATCAAGCGATATACCGGTGACTCTTTAGCCGCTTTTAACCAATTCTCTGGTATTCCCTGTTCACGAGCCATTTTTACAATGTCTGGGTCATGTGGATCTAAAATAACATCTAGCATATTGCCATAAATATCCTGTGAATTTTCAGTCGCTGCTATATCAGCCACTTTATCCAAATCATATAGTAGTACCCCTACATAACGCATGCGCCCTACACAAGTATCAGCACAAATTTGAGGTAACCCATTTTCTAGACGCGGATAACAGAACACACATTTTTCAGCTTTATTGGTCTGCCAATTATAATAAATCTTTTTATAAGGGCAAGCCGGTACACAATGGCGCCAACCGCGACATACATCCTGTGAAATAAGAACTACTCCATCTTCGTCACGTTTATAAATGGCCCCTGAAGGACAAGCCGCTACACAAGCAGGATTTAAACAATGATTACAAAGACGTGGCAAGTATTTCATAAAAATATCGTGGAAGTCAAGCGCAATATTTTGCCCTATGTTTTGCAAGTTTACATCAGCTCGAGCAGTACTACCTCCAGCCAAATCATCTTCCCAGTTAGGACCCCATTCAATCTCCATTTTCTCTTTTGTAATCAACGAACGGGGGCGTGCTACTGGTTGATTGTTTTTACGCTTAGAATGAATCAATGTTTCATAATCATACGTCCAAGGCTCAAAATAATCTTTCAATTCAGGTTGTTCAGGGTGAAAAAAGAGTTTCATTAAGCGATTGCCTTTGGAACCAGTAGCTAATTCCAGCTTGCCATTCTTTAACACCCAACCGCCTTTCCAGCGATTCTGGTCTTCCCAATGTTTCGGATAACCTATACCAGGCTTCGTTTCCACATTATTAAAATACATGTATTCGGCCCCTTCACGGTTAGTCCACGTATTTTTACAAGTAATCGAACAGGTATGACAGCCGATACATTTATCTAAATTCATGACCATGGAAATTTGTGCTTTAATCTTCAAGCCAATCAACCTCCTTCATCTTACGCACTACCACAAGCATGTCGCGTTGATTACCGGTAGGTCCGTAATAGTTAAACCCATAACTTAATTGTCCATAACCACCAATCATATGGGTTGGTTTCATATGAATACGCGTTGGCGTATTATGTGTACCGCCCCGGCCACCAGTCAAACTAGTGCCAGGTACATTAATATGACGATCTTGCGCATGGTGCATATACACTAGCCCTCGTGGAATACGTGGCGTCACTACCGCCCGCGAAGCCACTACACCATTGCTATTGTATAATTCAATCCAATCATTATCGGTGACGCCAATTTCATTGGCATCGTCCTCGTTAAGCCATACGGATTGACCACCACGGAATAAGGTAAGCATCTGTGGCGTATCAAAGTACATACTATGAATGCTCCACTTATTATGAGGCGTTAAATATTTGAGTGTAATTTCTCGAGTGCCATCATTTGGCAGAGCTTCTCGCATAGGCGCATAAGCTAAGATTGGTTTATATGTAGCCATTTGTTCGCCCCATTCCGCCATCATATCATGATCTAAGAAATAGGATTGACGCCCTGTAATGGTACGGAATGGCATGAGTAATTCCACATTATTCGTAAACGGCGTATAACGGCGATTATCTTTACCATTACCAGTAAAAATCGGCGTGCTAATAACCAAGCGTGGTTGAGCCACAATATCTTCAAAGGTAATGTGTTCACCACTACGGCCACCTGTCATTTTGGTTAAATCCGTAAGGCCTGTTAATTCTTCCGCCTTAGCCCAGCTCTTATGTGCAACGGCCCCATTCGTAGCAGAAGACATGGTAAGTACCGCTTGGCAAGCTTGGTACGCATCTTCAATCGAAGGACAACCAATCCCTACATCACCAGTAGCAACCTCCGTCATATTACCGGCCTTAACACCACCTAGACTAGCATCACGAATCACACCGTTACGAGCCTTTAATTCTTCATACTGCTCACCAATATTGACAGCAATCCCATGAGCGCCTACGGCTCCATTCGCTAAATTAGGACCTAACGCACGTTGTTTTTCAAAAATACGCGTATAATCACGCGTCACTTCTACCAGTTGAGGCATTGTTTTACCTGGAATTGGTTCACATTCACCACGGCTCCAATCCTTCACCACTCCACCTGGTTGCGCTAATTCTGCTTCAGAATCATGTTGCAAAGGCATCGCCACCATATCACGGTATACAGGCATATTCACTTCTTTTGCTAGTTTTGAAACGGCTTTGCCTAAAGTTAAGAATATATCCCAATCGGTCTTAGCTTCCCAACCTGGATCAACAGCAGGCTGGAAAGGATGCACAAACGGATGCATATCGGTTGATGACAAATCTGTCTTTTCATACCAAGTTGCGGTCGGTAATACAATGTCAGAATATAAAGCAGACCCAGCCATGCGGAAGTCTAAATCAACCAGCAAGTCCAACTTGCCTTCACCTGCCTGTTCACGCCACTTAATTTCTGTTGGTTTTGCTACAGGCTCGTTATTTTCTAAAAGGCCATTTTTCGTACCTAACAAATGTTTCATAAAATATTCGTGCCCTTTAGAAGACGAAGTAATTAAATTTGCCCGCCATACTATAAGATTGCGCGGGAAGTTTTCTGGTGCATCTGGATCTTCCACAGCAAAGCTTAATTCTTTCTTCTTTAATTGCTCGGCTACAAACGTTTTTACATCGCCAAACTCTGTAAGACCTGCTTGTTTAGCCTCCTCAAAAATAGCTGCTCCACTTTTATTAAAGGTTGGATAGGAAGGCAACCAACCAAGACGAGCCGCTAATACATTATAATCACCTACATGACGATATCGTGGCGATGCCAATGGCGATACTAAATCATCTGTATCCATTTCATCAGTACGCCACTGATCCGTAGCGAAATAGAAAAAAGACGTACCATTTTGTAAACGAGGAACTGGCTGCCAATCTTTAGCACTCATAATAGCGCCCCAACCTTCAGCAGGACGAAGTTTCTCCTGGCCTACATAGTGCGCCCAACCGCCACCATTTTTACCTTCACAAGCACAGAATAGTACAAGGTTCAATACAGCGCGATAAATTACATCCGCATGGAACCAGTGATTGATACCACCACCCATAATAATCAGGGAACGACCACCCGTAGCAATCGCATTATCTGCAAATTCACGAGCTGTATGAATCACCATGTCTGGTGCAATGCCGGTATATTTTTCTTGCCAAGTTGGGGTAAATGGCGTATCACTGGTGTAGTCCGTATTAACAGCACCACCTAAACCTCGGTCTACGCCATAATTAGCAAGTAGTAAATCATAAACTGTCGTTACATACACCACGCCCTCACGGGTATGCAACCGTTTCACTGGCACATGACGGTCTAATGTTTGCTTGTCATCTAAATGGCCAAAAAACGGCAATGTAACTGCCTTAATCTCATCTTTACTATCAATAAAGGAGAGTACGGGATTAATCGGTGCTCCATTTTCACTATTTTCAAGCTTCAAGTTCCACTTTGACTTATCGCTCCAACGATGCCCCATTTGACCATTAGGAATCACCAATGAATCAGTCGTTTCATCTAATACATAGTACTTAAATTCACTATGTGCGGACTTGTCGCCCATCGTTTTAGCTGTTAAGAAATGGCCCGCCACTAACTTGCCATCTTGTTCTTCTAATTGCACGAGGAATGGAAAATCCGTATATCGTTTGGCATAGTCCACAAACATAGGCGTCGTATTATCTACATAATATTCTTTTAAAATAACATGTCCCATAGCCATAGCAAGAGCGCCATCAGAACCCGCTTTCACATTCAACCAAGTGTCCGCAGCGGTAGTCGATTCCGCATAATCAGGGGATACGGAGATAACCTTAGTGCCTTTATAACGTACTTCTGTTAGAAAATGAGCATCTGGCGTACGAGTCTGAGGAACATTGGACCCCCAAGTCATAATATAGCCTGCATTATACCAGTCACTACTTTCCGGCACATCCGTCTGATCACCCCACACTTGAGGACTAGCTGGTGGCAAATCGGCATACCAATCATAGAAACTAAGGCAGGCACCACCCATAAGGTTCATGAAACGAGCGCCTGCTGCATAGCTAATCATAGACATAGCTGGAATTGGTGAAAACCCAAAATTACGATCTGGGCCATAGGTCTGCACGGTATATAACATAGAGGCCGCTGTAATTTCTGAGGCTTCTTCCCATGTAGAACGGACAAAACCGCCCATACCACGAGCCGATTTATAACGTTTCGCTTTTTCTGGGTCTGTCACAATCGATTTCCAAGCTTCTAACGCATTAGGATATTCTTTTTTAGCGGCACGCCACATATCCGCCAATTCACCACGTACATACGGGTATTTCACCCGCAAAGGGCTGTACATATACCATGAAAACGATGCCCCGCGCGGACAACCACGAGGCTCAAAATCTGGCATATCTGGACTTGTTTCAGGATAATCATGATTCTGATTTTCCCAAGTGACAATGCCATTTTTGACAAAAACATTCCAACTGCAAGAACCTGTACAGTTAACGCCATGTGTTGAACGCACTACTTTGTCGTAAGACCAACGATTGCGATACATGGATTCCCAGTCACGGCCTCCTTCATAAATGGCTTGATGACCTGATTCACTTTTATTTTTAGGTGCTAAATAGGAAAATTTCTTAAAGAACGTGTTCATGCTGTGTCCCTCCTTATTACTTTCAGCATACCAAAGGAGGCCTTTAGGTTATGTGATTTTAATCACACAAGATAAATAAATTTAATCCATTTAGACACGTTCCGTTAAATTCTCTAATAAACCACTTACATACGTAAAAAAGCCGGTGCCAAGACACCGACTCTAAAATACCTTAAATATATTTTTTAGTTTCTTACTCACAATATGTATATACTCATAGCTCAGGCCCTATGTTAATGAATCTGCTGGTACCAATATTTTAAAATGATTCTTCTCAAATTCGATTAAGCCATCTGCTTGCATACGCGATAACTCCCGCGTAAGGGCACTGCGATCGACACACAAGTATTCGCTTAAAGCCACTCGACCTAGAGGCACATCAAATTCCATACGCCCCCAAGCTTTGGCCATATACGAAAAATACGCCATCAATTTATCACGCAAATTACGCTTCGATACAATTTCCAGTTTTTGTAAAATACGTACATTTTTATCAGCTACCAAAGTCATAATATTTTGCACTAACTGACGATAAGGTCCTACATCTTTAGACGCAAAGGCTAATAATTTATCAAAAGGAATATAAAGAGCCGTTACATCTGATGCTGCATAAAAGTTAACTAATGATACTTGATTAGAGCTACAAGCAAAAGATTCGCCAAATAAGTCGCCACGATTCATAAAAACTAAAATGGAACGATTTCCCCATATGTCTTCGCTCATCATATGAACGGTACCTTTAATAATCACGCTAACACAGCGAATTTCTTCTTCGGCTAAGGTAATATAGCCCCCTTTTTTAAAATGTTTGCTATATGCCCCTATACTCTTTATTACATCATTAAATTCTGTTTCTTGTAATCCGTGAAAGGCTCGTAATTCTTTCACCATTTCAAACGTATACTTCATACGTAGCACCTCAGCCTTATTCTATATCCCGACCAACGCCCTTTCCCTATAAGCATTAATATATTTATTATAGCACATTCGTTACTGCATATCGAAGCTTTTCTATAACAACCTATTCTCTCGCCATTTTCTAACAATCTTTTAGTTTCGTGATAAATATCACATACAAGGCCTTTTATTTTTCTTATACTCCAATTAGACAAGGACATTTCATCCTGTCGTACCCTATATAGATAGACGCTAACAACCCTACAATCCTATTTGCGCCTCATCTATTGGCAACCTAGATTGTCGAATCCTAAACCTAATAAACATAATGAATATTAACCCTATTTCCCCAGTCTAGGCTTGCCACAGGGGCTTATTTATTTTAACTTACTATTTTTACCAATATATTTCTAATCGATTAATACTATGTTATTAACACCGAAAAGGAGCCTATGTATGTCAACAACGTCCGACCGTACCGCTTCACTGAGTCGCCGCGAAATCCTAGCTCAGTGGCAGCCAGACAATGAACAATTTTGGAATCAATATGGGAAAAAAATTGCAAAACAAAATCTAATTGTATCGACCATTGCCTTAACCATTTCTTTCTGTGTATGGACTTTATGGTCAACAATTGCTGTTAAACTTAACGCCATAGGTTTTCATTTTACCGATGAACAGCTTTTTACCCTAGCAGCCATGCCCGGCTTAGTAGGCGCTACAGGACGCTTAATTTATACCTATATGCCAGGTATCCTAGGTGGCCGAAACTGGACATTTTTCGCTACAGCCCTCTTACTCATTCCATTATGGGGCTTAGCTCAGGCATTGCAAGATCCTACTACCTCTTATGAAACCTTTTTCATCTATGTAGCCTTATTAGGCATTGCAGGCGCTAACTTTTCTTCTTCTATGGCCAATATCGGCCACTTCTTCCCTCGTTCGCAACGGGGTACCGCACTCGGCATCAATGCAGGGATAGGTAATTTAGGGGTATCTATTATCTTTCTCATGGCGCCAATCGTAATGGGTATGACAATCTTTGCGCCTTTAGTAGGATCCCCTCAAACGATGCAAGATGGGACTATTTTATTCTTACAAAACACTTGTTATGTAGGTATTATTCAAATATTAATCACCTTAGGTCTTATTGCGAAATACATGGATAATTTACCATTGCCCAAACAAAGTCCGTCCTCTATGATGAGTATCTTTACTAATAAACATACTTGGATTATGACTTGGATTTATACTTGTGGCTTTGGTGCTTTTATTGGTTTTTCCGTAGCTCTTAGTTTATTAGTACAAAAAGAATTCCCTGAAATTGCCTTTGCTTACGGTGCTTTCTTAGGGCCTTTCATCGGCGCAGGGATTCGACCTGTTGGTGGCTGGCTCTCTGATAAAATCAATAGCGGTACGACCATTACCTTATGGTCATTAGTCGGCATGCTCATCGGCGCTATTTTCATTATGTACGGAATAACAGCCCATAACTTTATTATTTTCTTCTGTGCCTTCTTGTTCTTATTCTTCATGACAGGCCTTGAAACAGGGGCTTCTTTCCGCATGATTCCCTATATCTTTACTAATGGGATGCAATCTTCCTTAGTAACCGGTTTTACCGCTGCTATCGGTGCCTATGGCGCCTTCTTTATACCAAAAGTATTTGGCTGGGCTTATAGCACCTATCAGTCCGTTATGCCAGCTTTCTACATCATTCTAGTCTTTATGGTAATTACTATTTTCTTAACCTATTGGTTCTATGCTCGCAAAGCAGCTGGCATGAAATGCTAATCCCTGTGTATCTTACATTTTTACACCAAATCATCAACTCAAAATTAATACTTAATAGCTAACACTAATAGTTAACGGAAAATTATTATTAATTGTATTGACATCGATAATCGTCTATGTTATGATATGCACATAGCAACGGATAATTATTATAAATTAAAAATAATTCCTTGTTATATTAATTAAATTTGAATACTTAACTCTCTATTAAGAGCTAACAAATAGTATGATTGAAAGCGACTGATGCCTTATCAGTCACATATTTAGGAGGAAACAATTATGAAAAATGTACAAGAAGTTAACAAATATTTAGCAAATTTAGCCATCTGGAATGTAAAACTACATAACCTTCATTTCAATGTAGTAGGTTCTCAATTCGTACCAACTCACGAATACCTTGAAAGTGTATACGATAATGCTTTCGAATACTACGATGCCGTAGCCGAACTTCTAAAAATGAAAGGCGAAGAACCAGTAGTTCGTGTATCTGAATACTTAAAAATTGCCTCTATCGAGGAATTAGATGGTCGTAATTTCAGTGTCAAAGAAGTATACGAAATCCTTCAAGGAGATTTCAAACTTATGTCTGACTTAGCCTTAGCTATCCGTAGTGCTGCTGATGAAGAAGATAACTTTGCTTTAGTTTCTCTTATGGAAGATCACTTAGCTTATTATGAAAAACAACTTTGGTTTTTACGTGCTAGCTTAGCATAAATCAAAATCCTTTATGCCTAACCATATAACGAAACCTTAACATATAAAAGGTGTAACCGAATTCTCCCATCGGTTACACCTTTTTTGATTTGTATTATTTTGTATTACATCTCTAGTGAGATTTCAATCCAACCCTATTTATCATTAGGCACTGGAATTGGCCCCATCATTTTATGTGGTACATATAATTCATCTAAATACGTTACTTCTTCAGTAGTTAATTTTACAGTCAGTGCTTTTACAGCATCCTCTATATGCCTTGCTTTGGTAGCCCCTACAATCGGCGCCGTAATCCCTTTAGCCCATTGCCAAGCCAAGGCAATTTGTGACATTGTCACTTCATGCGCACTCGCTAATTCTGCCACTCGTTGCACAATTGGTAAATCCTGTGTTTTGGTACTATCATATTTTCGTTTTGCAATTGTATCAATCTCACTGCGCTTTGTCTGTTCCTGCCAATTTATACGAGCTAAACGACCCCCTGCTAATGGACTATAGGGCATTAGCATAACACCTTGTTGCTTACAAAGCGGAATCATTTCACGCTCTTCTTCCCGATACAATAAATTATAGTGATTCTCCATAGCCACAAATGGTGTCCAACCATGACGTTCCGCTACCTGTTGCATTGTATGGAATTGAAACGCAAACATAGAAGAGGCCCCTAAAGCCCTTACTTTTCCTGCTTTTACTAAATTATGTAATGCCTCCATAGTTTCCTCAATCGGCGTTTCATAATCAAAACGATGAATAATATATAAATCAAGATAGTCCGTGCCTAAACGTTTCAAAGAACCATCTATTTCACGAGCAATGGCCTCTTTTGACAATTTGCCATCATTAAAATAGACCTTACTAGCAATAGCCACTTGATCACGAGCTACCAATTTTTTAAGTGCCCGCCCCAAATATTCTTCACTCGTCCCATCGCCGTATTGATTGGCTGTATCAAAAAAATTAAGACCTAGTTCAAGGGATAACTTAACCATATCATGAGTCTCTTCTGGATTTAAACTCCACTTTTGACCAAGCACATCTTTGCCAAAACTCATGCAACCTACGGTAATTGGTGAAATTTTAATATCTGTAGTAGGAATTGTGGTGTAACGCATACAGACTCCTTTCATTATGAACGTTAGTTAAATTTATATTAGCTTAACCTGTCTAAAACCTATGATTTTATTACTTTTATTATACTAAAAGGATTTATCTATTAGCTAGAAATAGTTTTTACTATTAGCCTAAAAACCAAAAAATACTAAATAAAAAAATCTTACCCTTAAAAATAATATTGTGGCCTTTCCCTTAATTATTTATTAAGATGAATACTATCTACCGAAGCACCGTATAAATCAAAAATAGATAAAATATCATCCCATATAGCATTCCAAAAACCTATTTCATAATAATTAGTAAACAATTTTATCACTTGAATATCAATAAATAACAAAAATATTCCTACCAAAATAAAACCTGTATAACGATGTATAGTAAATATGTGCGCATCAAAGAAAAGTTTAATTGAACCTACAAAAGCCATAATAAATCCAATAATAGCAAATGCCCATGTCGCTAAAGCCTTTATAATCATTTGAATCATAAAGTTGAGTATATCGCCTACACTATCAACTTCTAATGTAGTTTTATCCAAATATAACATATAAGAAATGCCATAAGGTATCACTAAAATCCCAACAGAAGCAATAATGACTCCCATTAACTTTAATAATAATATCTGCCACGAAGTTGCTTTAGTTACCATAGCCGACCACAAAAGCCATAAAAACTGAAAGATTAAAAATGCAAAACTATATAATAATAAAGTAAATGTAATACCTCTAGCAAGAAATGATATTAAAAATTTCCCTACCCAAAATAAAAATTTAGTTTCAAAAAATCCCCAATGCATACTTAACCATGTTTCAAGTATGTTAAATCCATAAAAATATAGCCACAAGAAAAGCAAGCAACCTGCATTTCCCATCAAAAGCAGTAATACAATCTCTTTCAGATCTTGAATCCCTTTCGAATTCCATCTAAACACTATGAAGTAACTCCCTCCTATAATACGCACATTTCGAATATTTAATTTCATAAAAATTTCACGTTTCTGCTTTTAAAATGATATACTAAAATTATAATATTTTCAATTTTAAAAGTTTTTATAGTAATGAATGGAGGCTGTATGATGAAATATTTCAACAAATTTAAATGGATTCCTTTATTATCATTTGTTTGTTTTCTAAGTTTTACCTCATTAAGTTTCGCTCAAATTACTTACCAAGGCAACTATTCACTCCGTTATCCTGTTTATAAATTTATGGAACCAGAACCTAATACAATCAAAACAAATGATGGTAAAATTACTGCAGAACTCACAGAACACGTATTTTCTTTATATATCAACAAAAAGATTGCTCAAATCATTCCACTTGAAAATTTTAATAGCGGGCAAGCTCTTATTTCTGCTTTTCATGATGATAAAGCTAATCGAAATTTCTATTCAGTCACAATAATTAATTTTGGTGCTAAAATGCCAAACCCAACTTATTTATTCACTTCATATCCTAAATCCCCATCCTCTGAGCTTCTAACACTAATAGACACCAAAGACTATTACAACCCATTTAGCCAAGATAGCGCTCCAAGCTCTAGCTATTTTGCAATTACACCTGATAATCCCAACGTTTTGATTCTTGAACATGTAAAAAATAATTATAAAATGCAATATAGATATGCCCTAACCTGGCATGAAAAAGATTTTAAATTTACATATGAAGATCTAGGCTATATGCATGAAGATAGAAATGATTATTAAACATATATAGCCTATCTTCACAATTCAATAAATATTAAAAGGCACTATTATAGAGATTTTATAATAGTGCCTTTTAAGTATATATACCAAATAGTCAAAAACAATTAAACCGCTCAATTATCTTCTATCTGAATTTCTTCATCTTTCATGAAATGCTCAAAACTATTAATTGGTGCAAAATCAATATTAATCAAACTATAATCATTTTTCTTTCTCCATAATCGTACAGAGTCAGTGCCTTTCTTTTCAAGCCAAGCTCTAGTAACTAAAGTCCTTTCTTTTAACCCTAATACATCTATCAATAACCATTGCCCTAATGCAGCTTGGCTATAAGGCTTCCCAGTCTCAGGATCACGTTCTGTTTGACTACCTGATTGAAAGGCCTTCATATTATCTTGAGTCAGTAAGCCTGGTATAACTTTACCATTAGGTAACTTTAGATTAAATCTTATTTTAAGATTTTTACGCTCTTCCTTTGTAGCATTTTTATATTCTTCTAAAAATGCTAATATATTTTTACAAAAAAAGTCAGGATATTTTCTATGAAACTCAATTGGAATAGGAATATATACTTCATTTAATGGTCTTAGCCCACCATTTTTAGTTTTAGGTGCTGCATTCCATGCATTTAAACCAGATTTTTCAGCTACTTCTCCAGTATCATATGAATATAGTGGCAAATAAGCTTCTACAATTTCATCCTTTTTTACTACTGAATAAAAATTAATAGAATCAGTATAAAGCACATCATAAGATTGAAGTAAAAAGTCAAATGGATCATCTACAATATTAACATCAAATGAATTAATAATCTCTGTTCCCGTCGATTCACCATCAAAGTATTGCCAAATTTGGGAGTCGCTAAAAGTAAACCGATATTTCTTATGACCATCAGACCAGGAAAAAGAGCTTGATGTTCTACTAAAATCTTTCAAATGGCTTAAATCTACCAAAGGATATACGGTTTCTTGTATCACAAATCTCCCTGCATCTCGCGTTATGTAATGATAAATATTTTTATCTTCAGAAAGTCCTAGCCGATTATAATCTATTTTCATTCTTTCATTTTTAATTTCTGAAAGTTTATAGGCTAATGCCTCATCAGACTCAGCTTTTGCAATATCAATTTCATCTTTATAGCGCTTTAACTGCATTACTTTTTGAAAAGACGGCACTGAGTTCATCCATGTTTTTAAACCAATACCGATACGCTCACTACCAAATACAGATAAAATATCATGAGGCGTGTTTCCTATATCAACATTCTCACTTTTAAATACTTTTGCATAAATAGTTTCTTGAAATTTAGAGTCTAAGTATGGTATGGGATCCCCATGCTTTTGTCTAAACAAGTTAGACAAAGCTCCATAAATTTGTAAATATTTTATATATTCATCTTGTTCTTCCTTTGAGTATTTTTCCCATATAGACATACTATTCCCCCTTTAAACCTTATGCTAAATACCAACTATATAATACTATAAAATTCTTGACTGCCTTTTTTTCTAATCAGCTTAAGATATTCAGAATCATCTAGAACCTTTAACTCATCATTATATAACTCAATTTTTCTTAAAGCCTCTTCATAAGTTGTTGCAATATCTTTAATATAAGATTCACCTTCAAATTGCCCATTTATTTTTGTATATATAATAGAAAATGGAGCTTCCCTTGTAAATACTAACTCTCTATTAGCATTATTAAGCGCATAAGCAATATTATTAGCAATCCGTCTAATAACAGGAACTACAACACTATTTCCTGCTTGCTTATAAAGTTGTCCATTAGATACTTCTTCTGGTAATTTAAAACTCTTAGGATATCCTTGAACATTAAAAGTTTCCTTAGGTGTTAATTTACGGATTTCTCCATTATCCGTAAGTATCAAAGGTACATTATGTCCACCTGTCCCCATATTAGCAGTTAATGTTGGAACCACTCCATTTTTATTCTCTCTAACATATTGTCTCCGCCATTGATAAACTGTATTTTGACTGATAATGCTTCTTTTTAATTCGTCAAAAAAACCTTGCTTATTTTCTCTATAGTAGTAAATTTCATCTTCCTTTTTTTTAAAATCTATTACATCCTTAAGTGTTTTATCTAATTCTATTTTTTCAGGAAACAAGAATAAATCATAAGCTACTTTATTATCAAAGCCAACTATATAAATACGCTCTCTATTTTGTGGAATATTTCCATAATCTTTACCATTTAATACTTTCCACTTTATAAAATAGTTATTTTTAGTTAATGCTTCGCGAATAACTTTAAACGTATTTCCATGATCATGTGACACCATATTTTTTACATTCTCAATAAAAATTGCTTTAGGACGTCTATGTTCAATCATCCGCAATAATTCAAAAAATAAGTCTCCTCTAGCATCTTTAAAGCCTTTTCTATAGCCGGCTACACTAAATGCTTGACAAGGAAATCCTCCAACAATAATATCTGTATCTTCACTACCAATATCTCTAGGGTCAACATCATGAATATCTCTTCCATCTAAATTAATCTCTGGATAATTCAAACTATAAGTCATTCTAGCAAACTTATCAAATTCATTGGCATACACCACTCTGAACTCGTTGGTTTGTTCAAATCCCAACTCAATTCCCCCAACACCACTAAAAAATGCTGCAACATTGTACTTGTGCTTGGCAGAACTTACAGAATTTGTCATGTAATAACCTCCTTTTATTATTTAACTAGTATACCATGAATAGAACATACTAGCTAATACATAAAGGTCTAAAATACTAATGGGCTGTAACGAAATACAACTCCTGAAATAAATAATGCGGTTTGAAGATATAAAAGTGTCTTCGAACCGCATTATTTCTATATTTATATAAGAAAAAAGGCCCCAAAGGGCCTTTTTTGTTGGTATAATTAATTTATGAACAAAAACCATATCCAACACGGTAATTATACTAAAATTTCAGGTTTTCGCCAAGTAGTTTTATCTTTGGATTATGGCGTTCGGATTGGACCTAATGAGCCGGTGAGATTACTGGATGCTGTATTGGAGGAACTAGATTATACAAAGTTACAGCATCTCTATTCTTCAAAAGGAAGAAAATCTTTAGTACCACCATCTATTTTGTTTAAAATCTATGTATATGCCATGACCGAAGGCATTGTATCTGTTCGTAAAATTGCAGAACAATGTACTAAAAATGTTCACTATATGTGGTTATTACAGGGGTATCCAACACCCTCACATATGGTATTTCATCGATTTTTCAAGCGACTAACTATTGAAGTATTGCAAGATTTGTTTACACAACTAATTGAAACACTGAGCCAAGTAGATAGTATAGATTTTTCAGAAGTATTTATTGATGGAACTAAATGGGAGGCTTATGCCAATAAATATAGTTTTGTATGGAAAAAAGCGATTCTAAAACATGCGGCTAAACTTCCAGAAAAGTTAAACATACTACAGGATAAAGTGGCTACTGAACTTCAATGTGATAAGGTAACATCATTGACTAATGATGAACTTTTAGTCTATCTAGAGAAAGAAATTATCAGACAACAAATTCAATTTGTACATGGTTCAGGTAAGCGTAAGCATACATTACAACGCTTATTCGAAGAGTGTGTAGCCATTCGTAACAAGCGTATGGAGTATGATGAAGCATTACAAATATTAGGGAGTCGAAATAGTTATTCAAAAACAGATGCTGACGCTACCTTTATGCGATTAAAAGAAGACCATATGCTAAATGGTCAATTAAAACCTGCGTATAATGTGCAATTAGCCGTTCATAGTGAATACATTGTGGGTGTTGGTGTATTTCCTAATCCTACAGATACAAAGACGTTAATCCCGTTTATGAAACAATTAGAATCTCAGTACAAACAGAAATTTCAATATATAGTAGCGGATGCTGGTTATGACAGTAATGAAAATTTATCTTGGTTGTTAGCACATGACTACAAAACATGTATAAAACCAAGTAACTACGAACGAAGTAAGACTAAACGATACCGCGAAGACATAGGTCGTGCAGAAAATATGGCGTATGATGAGGTAAGTGATAGTTTTACCTGCGCTAAAGGGCGTAAATTACACTTTCAACGTATTAGAAAAAGTAAAAGTAAAACAGGATTTGTCTATGAAAGTAGAGTCTACTGTTGCGAAACATGCAATTATTGTGGATTACGTAACCAGTGCCAAAAAGCATATTATGGAGTACAACCTAAACGTAACAAAACACTTTATATTTCAACAGATTACCAAGCAATGCTAGCAAAAAACAATGAGGTCTTTAACAGCCCGTTAGGAACACGGCTTCGTGTTAATCGCTCCATTCAAGTTGAAGGCGTATTCGGTGTACTAAAAGAAGATATGATGTACAAACGCTTTCGACATCGAGGGAAAGATAATGTGGAAAAAGATCTTTTACTAATGGCGTTTGGTTTCAATCTAATGAAGTTACATAACCGAATACAAAAAGGCCGGTTAGGTCAGCGTTTATTTGAATTAAAAACCGTTGCATAATTATATTTAAAATAGCTTTGTTGAAAGCTTATTTAAGTGCGTCTAAAAACTAACACCAAGACTTCTTTGAAGACATCAGTATCTCAAAGAAGTCTTGGTGTTAAAAAGAAAAAAGGGCTGTAACGTAAATGCCGGATAAAATCCACATTTCGTTACAGCCCCTTAGTAAAAACTTTCCTTTAAAATTTTTTATTCAAAGTTTTTAACAAACTCATATATTAATAGAAATAAACACTGAAGATACCCCTTAATACAACTTCCTGCATATTTATTATAAATCCTATTGAATCAGATTTGTAAAATACTATCTCTACATTACCAATCTATCCAATGCCTAAAATAAATTATTTCTCTAAAACTCAATATAAGCTAGCTCTATACTTATCATAAAACTCCTCAAAACTACCTGTTTTTAAAAAATCTAATGTAAATGTTCCGTCTTTTAATTTTGATAATTGTACACTATCAATCCCTATTACATCAAGAGTTTCTTTAGTCACCAATTCTCCCTTAGAAACTCGTAAAACATCTCTCAATATCCATCTTCCTAAATCCTGATTAGGATTACTCATTAATGCTTTTCCACCCTCTTGGGTAACTCTAACACTTAAAACTTTTTTATTCGGTAGTACTACTGAAAAGGGATTTGTTTTATGTTCTATATTATTATATGGAAAAAAATTAGGTTTATATACATGAATCCAAGATGGAATTGGAATATAAACTTCATTTTCCGCTCTTTTACGACCACCAGCATTCCATTGATTTAATCCTGATCTCTGAGGTACATTTTTATCTCTAGAACTATATAACGGCAAAATTATATAATCAACGATATTTTTCTCTAAAATGTTATTATTTTCAAATATATCCTGAAAATTAATTTCTTTTTTATATTTTTTCGAGTTACTTGACAACAAAAATTCGAAAGGATCTTTTAAAATATTAATATTAAATCCATAAACTAAATCTTTTTCTTTAGTGAAAAAACGTTTTAGCAAAGTACTTTTTGATAAATTAAATGTATATTCATGCTGATTATCAGTAAATCGAATTATTGTAGCCTTCTTCTCTAAAATCTTTATAGAAGATGTATCAATTAAATCCATATGTTCTTCAAATATACCCATATATCGCTCTTTTCGTGTAATTACATGGTAAATCATATCCTCTAAACTGCACATCCTCATAGTAGCCAATATTCGTTCATTTCTCATATCAGAAACCTTTGAAATAAGTGCTTTAGGAGAAAGACCTTTAAATAAATAAGATTCACGATTAAATTCTGCAATTTTTTGAAATGTAGCGCCATTATTATGTAAAAAAGTTTTTAAGCCTATTCCTAATCTATCCTTACCAGCATCAGCGGAAATATCACTTCGAGAAAAATTATTGGCATTAAATGCTTTACAAAATATATTTTCCATTAACCTATAATATAAAAAAGGATTCTCACTAACTGTAAATAAATTAGACAATGAGCCAGTAATTGATAATAACTGAATATAAAGTTTTCTCTCATCTGAACTTTGATTATTAAAAAAAAGTTGCCCCATAAAAATCACCTAATATTCTTACTTTCACTTATATACTATATAAACTATGACACTAAATATTTAGATCATCCATATACTTATTATAATGTGCCTCTGCATCATTTTGTTTAAAAGCTTCTCTCATTAAATTAATAATAGTCTTTTTATTCAGAGCACTTAAATCTGCACTAAAATCATCAATACCATGAGAATTAACATCAAAATATTTTTTAGTACCTTCAACTTTTTCATAAAAACTTTTAAGCCCAATATTATTAAATTTTACAAATGTTTCTATAATTCTACGAATTGGATTTAATAACATAAATGGTTTTGCTTCCTCTGCTCTATACAGAAACTTCAACTCACTCCACAACATCTCATAACTAGATTTAAAATCTTGTTCACTATTTTCTATTTTTATAATATTTGTTTTAAAATCAGTCTTTACTAATCTATAAAATCCATTTTTATTATATGAATTTGATAGCTTATTATGTAATAAATTAACGTAAAAGTGTGTATTATGTGTAAATATAAAAATTATATCTTCTTTATTTTCTTTTATAAGTTTTTGTAATTTTTCAATTATCAAATATTGTAGAGTGTCATCATTTGAACTCATAGGATCATCAAAAACTATTATACGTTTTTTATGAGGATCATATAAAGTCACATCTTTTAATTGTTCCAAAAAATATAAAAATGCTACAATATTTTTTCACCTGTCGATAATTCTTTTATAGAACGAATTGTCTGATCTATTCTTGATTTAACTTGATAATGACCTTTATCTCCTACATCTTCCTGATATACCAATTCAAAGGAATTTAGATTATCTCCTAAAATCTTATTTATTGATTCTACTAGCTGTAGTTTGCTAATAGTCCGCTCTTGTAAATCACAAATCTTCAAATTTTTTTCTTCGATTTTTCCTTTCAAATTTAAATATTCTTGATTAGATTTTTCAATTTTTTTATTAATCTGCTCTATTTCTGTTTTTAAAGACTTATTATTTTTTAATAAATCAGTATATTCTGAATTATCTTTTTTTAGTATTGCCAAATAATGCAATCTTAAACTATCTCTAGCTTCATTTTGCTTCTCTTCTAAACTACTATTATTATTTAATTCAACTAACTTATTATATTCTGTAAAATCTAAGACTAATTCACTAATTTCGGGAATTTTAATTTGCTCACTTGCACTAAAAATATCCTTTTCTAATAATGACCGTTGTAGTCTTTCCAAACTGCTGAGTATCTTTCTTTTTCTATTTTCTAAATCATCAATTACCGGACTTACTTTATACATATACTCAAGATAAAATTCATCTTTTTTTAATATAACTTTTTCAATTTTTTCTACTATATCAGTCAATTCTAATTTTGCATAATATATTTCTTGTTTTAACTCTTCGACTTCAGTCGCATCAAAATATCGCTTTAATTTATTATATTCATTAGAATCAATTTTACTCCCACAAAAGATACATGTATCTAAATTCTCATGAAGATTTAGACCTTCTTCAGCAAATCGTCTTTTTTCTAAAGAATCTAGACGAGGAATGACTTCAAACGCCTCGACCTTCTTTCCCAAAAGATGATTTACTTTTTTTAATATTTCTATAAAATTAAATGATAGGGTTGGTATTGTACTAGCATGTTTTAATTCTGCTTTTAAAACCTCTATATATCTTGTTACCTCATTTACCGATATCTCTCTAACACATTCAATTTCTTTTTTTAAATGATATGCTGTGTAATTACTATTAACTAAAGGCGGGGTTAACTGTTGATTAACCTTTTGCGCCCACTCTTTATAAATACGACCAAGTTTTCTATCTCCTTGATCACATTCTCTCTGTAGTTTTTTCTTCTCTTCTTCAAAATTTTGATATTCAGTTATTTTTATTTCCACTAACTTATTTAAATTATCAATTTCACCTCTTAATTTTTTAATTTCATTATCTACTTCTATATTTTCTTTTCCTAATATAACAGCATTTAAAGTTTCATCTTCACTTATTACACCAGAAAAGCCACTAAAGATACGTACATCATAACGTCCTTGGAATTGCCCATACACTAATTCAGCCAAAGTTGATTTTCCAGTTCCATTTTTTCCAAAAATATAATTAACTTGATTTGAAAATTCTATATCTTCGCAATTAAATGTAGCAACAGCATTTAAATCTACAATTATATTCTTAGTCATAAAAAATTCCCCTTTAATAATTCTAGAGCCTAAAAATTAAATCTTTAATTCAGAATAATATCTATTCAATCTTCTTCATTGTTTCCATTCCATTTATCTATATATTTTGTATTACTTAAAAACTCCAATGCATTAAACTCTTGGTCAATTTTTAGTCCCTTAAAAAATAATGTATGCATTTTTTCTTTCCAGCAATATAAGTCATCTGACTCAATATCAGAAATCCTATTATATCCTTTACTATCCTTAAACTTTATTATATCTCCTGTTATAGTTTGACCAGTATTAATAGAATTTTTATCCTCTATTATTATTATCGGTATACCATCTTTATCATAACATTTACCTTTAATAGAATCTTGTCGAATATAATCAATATTATCTTTTATTAATGAATGTGCTAGCTCATTTTTTTAAAAAAATCCATAAGAAAAAAAAGGTAAATCTTTATTTCTAGGTAGCATTTTACATCTCCCCCTCATATCAACCAATCTACCACATCCACTACTCTAATACCATCATACTCTCGCTCTAATCCTGTATTCAAAGTTAATATTATTTTAGGATAGCTATCCCTTATTTTTTGTAATGGCGCTAATTCTCGATTGCGCACTGATTCTTCTAACATAGATTCTGTTACTTGAATATATAACTTTTCATCTAATTTAGTAGCAATAAAATCAACCTCTAAACGATCTACCTTGCCAATTGCTACATCATAGCCACGACGTAGTAATTCTAAATACACTATATTTTCAAGTACATGACCTGTGTCACGATTACGAAGTCCTAATAAATAATTTCGTAACCCTATATCAACAATATAATACTTCCCTAATGTTCGTAAAAACTCTTTACCCTTAATATCAAATCGTTTAATTTCATAAAAGAAATAAGATTCCAATAATGTATTAATATATGCTTGTACCGTATGGGTACTAGGCTTTCCCTGTTTACTACCTGCCCGATTGTTTACCGCTAACAAGCCTTCATTTACTAATGTATTTCCAATTGAAGACACTGAAATATTGTTCCCAATATTATCAGCTAAAAAACGGACAATTTTTTGTAATAATGGTGCATCCGTTACTTGTCGTTGCCCTCGCCTAAGTTCACGATCTAATATATCTCGAACAACAACTGTATTATAAATACCATCCAATAGAGTCATAGCCCTATCTTGATCAAGGCCTACATCCGCTATACCTGGCATTCCTCCAAAGCGTAAATATATTTCAAATACTTCATCTAATGAATAGATATGATTATTTTCATCATAAACTCTTTTTTTAGTAATCCCTAATACAGTATTATCTTCTTTAATTGCCAATCCCTGAAACTCAATAAATTCCTTAAATGATAATGGTAACATTTTTATTTCAACACAGCGTCCCGATAAATAAGTGGCATATTCAGAAGATAGTAAATATGCATTAGAACCTGTTAAATATATGTCACAATTAAACTCTACTCTAAATGCATTAATAGCTTCTTCCCAGCCTTCAACTCGTTGAATTTCATCAAAGAACAAATAAGTAACCCCTGATGGAGCTAACCTTGTTTTTACATATTCATATACATCTTTCGCTTTCATGTCTTTGAAATCAAAAGCTTCAAAGTTTATTTCTATTATAGATGTTTCAGAAACCCCCTGCTCTTTTAAGTGCTCTATCATCAATTTTAATAAACTAGATTTTCCACAACGACGTATTCCCGTTACCACTTTAACAGGTTCCGTATCTTTAAAGGCGATTAATTTTTGTAGGTAAAAATCCCTAGGTTTTAATGCCCGTACAGCCATCATGCACCCACCTCCTCTTACGCTCATCATAGCAAAAACTTTTTATTTTTACAAGTTTATGCTATCAATAGCACAAAGTTGTATTTTTTACATTTTTTTGCTATAAAAGAAAGCCTCTTACTACTAACAACACCGTTAGCAATAAGAGGCTTTTTCTTAACACTATTAATATTAAATTAGATTATTTCAAATCAGCTGCTTGTTTATAAATCTTTTGAACCCCTCGGTTAGATAAATAGCAAGCAAACATACAAAGAACGACACCTACTAGCAATGTATAAAAGCCCATGTCCCAACCATAATGATCAACAACAAAGCCAAATAAGGTAGTGCCTAGCGAACTACCTACTAAATAACTCATAAGACCACGTAGCCCCACAGCCGACCCTAGAGCAAAGGTAGGAATAACTTCCATTGCCTGTACAGGAATCATAGATTGTGGAATATAAATCAAGCATCCCGTAATACAAGCAAAAATGGTCGCCCATAAAATAGAATCTGAATTCATATAGCCAATTACACACGCAAAAATAACAACTAAGCAATAAATTGGCAACTGCATAATACGCCCTTTAAAGTATTTATCAACTAAATAACCAGCAATAATCGTTGATGGAATAGCCGCCCATTCAAATAACATATAGGCCACGCTCATTTCAGCTTTACTGAAACCTTTTACTTTTAATAAATATAAAGGAATCCACGTTAACATGCCAAAACGTACCATATATACAAATACGTCAATGAGCACTAGGTACCAAGAATTAGGATTTTTAAATACATAATGATAAAACACATGGAATGCATTCATATTGTCTGGTCGTTCGCTATCCATTTTAGCTGACTTTTGACCAGCTGCTTCTTCGTGATACATCTCTTCAACAGTTGGCAAACCTTCTTCTGTAGGGCGTTTGCGAACAAAATATAAAATCAATAATACACCAATTGCTGCCAACATCGCAGGCACTGTAAAAGTACCTAACCGCCAATGTTCAGCACCTAAATAACCAACAGCAGCCCCCACAATAGGTGCTACAATGCCACCACCTAAGTTATGTGACATATTCCAAATGGTACTCGCACGACCTCGTTGTGACCGTGGAAACCAATAACCTACGGTAATAATAGAAGGGCCCACGCCCATTCCTTGAAACAAGCCCAATAAAATAATAAGTGCAATAAATAGGCTGTAATGTGTGGTGAACCCCATAATTATATTAATAATAACGCAAAGTGCTAACCCTGTAGCCATAAAGTATTTAGGATTCGCCTTATCTGCCAACACACTCATAAAGCCTTTACTAAGACCATACGTAATGAGCATACAACTAGTTAATAACCCTAGCTGTGTCTTAGTTAATCCCATCTCTCCCGATAAATATGGTAAGGCTAAGTTAAAATTGCTTCGTACTACATAATACATAGCATAGCCAATCCATATCCCAATTAATGAATGCATCTGCAAGCGTAGAAACCGATGTTTCGTAGCTTGTAACGCTTCACTCATTGTAAAACCTCCTTCAAACTTAAAAAACAACACTAAAAATTAAACACTTCGTCAATTATATTATAAAAAATTTATTTTGCCTATACATATCGACTATACATATTACTCATGATTCAAACTATAAACAGTCTATGTTCCTAAAAAAATAAAAAACAAGTAACAATCAAAGAGTCTTAACCCTTTAATCATTACTTGTTCTATAATTTATTGGAAAACTACTTTGCTCAAGTCCAACAAAACTTCTTATTTATACATTGAGCACACTAAATACATCTTAATCCGCTTCTACTGTCACCATTTGTCCTGTTCGCAAAGATGTAAAGACTACACGCTTAGCCCGTAGTTGATAGGTACGCCCTGGTCGTTCACAACCATATAAAGCATCTCCCACTAATGGATGACCTAAATGAGCCATAGCTACCCGAATTTGATGCGTTTTACCAGTATATAAACGAACATCCACTTTAGTTACTAATTGGGCCTGTTCTTCTGGAGATAATTGTGCTAAATCTTCATTGTTTACTAGCTTTAACTCTACGCCATCTTCTCTATATATACCTAATGCATTATAGGCAGTGCGAGTCATTTTACCATCTTCCCGAACTTCATAATGAATGCCATCTTCACTTCGCCCCATGGGAAGCTCCACTATATTAACGCCTTGTAATACGCCTTGTACCGTCGTTGTATACCATTTTTCAAAACGTTGATCTTCAATTTGCTTTTGATAGAAACTCTGGGCTAAGGCACTTTTAGCTACGATAATACACCCTGATGTATCACGGTCAAGACGATTCAAAAAACGTACTTTTCGCTTAATACCATTCTCTTTAAAGTACTTTGCTACCCCATTAGCCAACGATGTTTGTCCTTTAGAGTTAACTGTAATGCCCACTGGTTTATCTAAAATAAGCAAATCGTCGTCTTCATACAATATGGTTAGCGCCACTTCAATCGGTTCATAATCTATCTTTTCTTTAGGTAGCTGTAACCGCAACTCATCGCTAAGTGTCACCGCCGCTTTAGGATTCGTTTTTTTACCATTCAATAAAACTAACTTGTCCTGAAACAAGTGCTTCATCACTGCCCGTGACATGTGCTTGGCATCTAGCCATTCGCCAACGGTCGTAATACCAGCTTCTACGTCTTCCGGCATTAATAAAAAATTTACATCATCTGACCGAAATGTTTTACGTGCCATACAACACCTCCTTGCTTTAATACGTCTACCTTCCTATTATCCATAGTAATACACTTATTCCCATACAACATCATTAGGTAAATATTGCAAAAATTCACTCGCTTTGCAAGGCTTCCCCCGCTCATTAGTCGTAGCATAGGAGATAAATAGACGTTGTTTCGCTCTAGTAATCGCTACATAGAACAGACGTCGTTCTTCCGACAATTTACCTTCTTTTAAAGCTAAGAAACTAGGGAATACACCGTCTCGTAAGCCTGCTAAAAAAACATAATCAAACTCACTGCCTTTAGCCTGATGTACGGTAATAATCGGAATTCGTTCACTATTTTTCAAGCGCTGATCTGGTTCACCGGCCGTTAACGCTGCTTGTTCTAACATGCGCTGTAAATATTCACGCCCTGCCAAGTGCTTGTCTTGGCCTTCTAAATCCACCATAAGTCGATATAAGTCTCGAATATACTCAACGCGCTCATGTTCTTTACGTTCATTATAGTGCACCAACACACCCATATCATTCATAATATACGCCAATAATTCAGACGGCTTATCCGTTGCTATTTTGCGACGTAATGTAGCCATTTGCGAAGCCATCGTAGCAAAGGCATTTTTAAAATTACTAATTAAAGCACGTCTTTGATCGGCCGTAGGCTCAATATTTTCTTTAATAGCATATAGTAATAATCGAGCCGTTGCTCGAATATCATCCATAGCATTATGCGTTGGCGTGTAGTGAATCGGGAACGTTTCACTTAAAAAGCCTAATTTATGATTAGCTAAACGCGGATAAAAGCGACGATATATATCTAAAGTATCATAAACACCAGCAAATTGAGGATCTCCTAAATTATGGCGATGAAGCTCACTGGTAAAAATGCTAATATCATAATTAACATTATGCCCAACAATAATGGCATTGTTAGTAAATTCTTTAAACTCAGCTAGTACGGTCGTAGCCTCTTCACCATGTTCAGCTAAATAAACATCACTAAAACCATGAACCAGCTCAGAATCACCTACGGATTTACTAGGACGAATAAAGCGTTCAAATACCTCCCCTTCTGACCCATCAGGATTCAGTTTAAAGGCTGCTATTTGAATAATCTCATCCTTTGTTGTATCCGTACCGGTGCTTTCCACATCGTACACAATAATATTGCCCGCTGCTAGGCCTTTCAAAAGACCATCGTAGGGTTCACTTTCAAAGATTTGCATATCTAAAAAATCAGTAAGGCGAAGGCCCATAGTACGAACTGCTTCACTTTCAATTTGCTGAATCCTAGCCTCACCAATACCTTTTACATAGCGCTTAATTATGCGTTTAGCACTAATAGCATCATGAGGATTTAAAAGCAATTTAAAATAAGCCATTACATCTTTAATTTCTTGCCGGCGAAAGAATTTATATTCATCAATAATCATAAATTGACGTTGTTCGGCTGGTGGTAAATTATCATTGCAACGACTAAATAAACCGCTCAAATACTGAGCCTGTTTATTTCCTCGCACCAAGACGCCAATACTGGCATTTTTAGGTAAAGTTTGAATGGTGTCAAAAATATAAGCCCCTTCTTTCCACTCTGTAGGAGACTTATGCACAATAATTGGCTCGCCTTCTTCGTTAGTCGCGGCAAAGGGCGTCTTTTCATAAAATTCATCAATTAATCGTGGAAACATGCGTTTCAATACGGCAAATGACGCATTAAATAATTGTCGATTTGCTCGATAATTTTCATAGAAGACAATCACTTCTGGATTAAACTCTCGTTTATAATCAGCTAATAAACGTTCAGGATTCGAACCACGCCATTCATAAATGGTTTGAAAATAATCACCACAAAGCAAAATATGATTACCTTGCCAAAGGAGCTTCATCACTTCCGCCTCTAAATCACTTGTATCCTGCATTTCATCAACTGAAATATAAGCGTAACGACTACGCCACCGTTCACGAATTGTTTCATCTTGAAATAAACGATGAACCTGTGTAATTAAATCAGTAAAATCTACACCATGCACATTCGCTAAAGCTTCTTCATAAGCAACTAGCGTTTCATAACCTATTTCACGAAAATCAGCGAGCGTACTCATCGTAAGACCATTGAAAAAGCGTTCCATCGTCTCCCGCTCATCTATAAATAAACGATCAACGGTCATGCGATAATCTTCAGACGGTTCGTCCGTATAATAGCCCCATAATGACCGATATTCTTTCACATGGCTAATTAAATTCATAAAGACAGGTTCACGCATGCCAATAGGTAGCCACGGAGCTAATAGTTCTTGACAATCCACTTCATCATAAATGGACATATCCATATACAGCGTATCATTGCGCTTACTTTCCTCTTGTAGCACTTTATAACAAAAGCTGTGAAAGGTACTAACCTCCACAGCTTTAGCCACTGACCCCGCCATGGTAAGAATGCGATCCTTCATCTCACGACATGCCTTATTAGTAAATGTCATGCAAAGAATTTCATCGCCCTTCGCTGCGCCACTTCGTAAAATATGCGCCACCCGGTGAGCCAAGGTATTTGTTTTTCCAGTGCCAGCTGAGGCCAATAACAGTATATTCTTGTCCAACGTTGTTACTACACGCTGTTGGGCTTCATTTAACTGCTCCATGGTCTCTTAGCCTCCTTACATACTATGCATAAAAGCCACCACAATGACAGGGATTGGCCCTAATACTGCTGTTAAAAACCACATGAGCACGGTCATATCCACAGGGATATGGAAAAAATTATTGCAAATATAAAAAGCAGCATAGCCTAAAATCAAATTCAGACCTACTTTTTTAACAGTGTAAAATGCTACTTTAAAAATCGTATAAATAACGACCACAGCCACGACTACAGTTAGTGTTAATTCCATCTAAACGCCTCACATTTCTCGGCGGTTCATAACAGCGCCACCGATAGTTAACTCATCTGCGTATTCAATATCGCCACCAACTGGTACCCCGCGAGCAATACGCGTTACTTTTATACCAATCGGCTTCAATAATCGTGCCAAATAAAGAGCCGTTGCTTCGCCTTCAGGATCAGGATCGGTAGCCAAAATAACCTCGGTTACTGTTTCGTCACGCAAACGGTCTAAGAGTTCTTTTATACGGATATCTTCTACCCCAATGCCTTCTAACGGTGATAAAGCCCCCTCTAGCACATGGTATACGCCCTTATAATCACCACTACGTTCAATAGCAATCACATCACGCGAAGTTTCCACCACGCAAATAACACTGTGATCTCGATTATTGTTGGCACAGTATTCACAAGGATCTTGCGCCGATAAATTAAAACAAACAGAACAGCGTTTAGTCGCCTCTTTAGCCTGCACAATCGTTGCCACTAAAGCCTCCACCTCTTCATTTGGAAGCTCCACTAAATGATACGCCAAACGGCGAGCCGATTTAGCACCAATGCCAGGCAACCGGCGCAATTCTTCTACTAACCGTTCTAAAGGATTCGTCATCTTAGAACATCCCTGGTAATTTCATACCACCAGTTACTTTGCTCATTTCTTGCGCCATCATGTCATCTACTTTTTGACCAGCTGCATTAACTGCTGATAATACTAAATCTTCTAGCATTTCCATATCATCTGTATCAACTACGGATGGATCAATTTTAACAGATTGTACTACTTTTTCACCATTCATAACGATACTAACAGCGCCACCACCAACAGATGCGTCTACTGTTTTCGTTTTTAATTCTTCCTGCATTTTCTGCATATCTGCTTGCATTTTCTGCACTTTTTTCATCATACCTTGCATATTGCCCATATTTGGCATACCTTTACCGAACATTGTTGTTCCTCCTTTAATTCATACACATTTATACGCAGATTAAGATTCTTCTTCATCATCTGGTACAATTTCTACATAAATATCATTACCCTCAGCCGCTGCATGAGCTAACGCCCCTATGAGCAATGGATTTTCTAATTCTTCAGGTCTACAATGGTTAGGATCCCATTTTGGTAGACTCTGTAAATTCGTGGCTGTTAAGGTCTTTTTTTTTTCACCCAATTCACTAGCCACATCCGAATTTACCGGTGAATGATTAGCTGGTGAAACAGCCGTAGCCCCAAAGTCATCAACCACTGGTTCTACTGAATCAAATTCATCAATTGGTGGTGGCGGTATCTCCATAGCACCAGTGCCAAAATCATCAACCACAGCTTCTGAAACAGGTTTACTGATAGGCTTAACACTCACTGATTCAGTCTTTGAGGGCCCTACCGATTGGATTGACGGCGACGGCCTATCTGATGCAGGTGTTACCGGCGCCTTAGGCGGTGTACTTTGACTGGCTACACCCATTGCTACGTCTTTAGCAGCCTGCCAGTACTGCTTAGCCTCTGGATCGACTTTACTAAACAACTGCACGCGCACGGAATAGCCTAATGCTTGATCCATGCTTTGCTCCACTTCATACAATCGGTCCGAATGACCAGCGATAGCCACAAGCGGAGCCTGTGAAAAGAGAAAAACGACACGCTCCTCATCCACATAAATCAGTTCAGCATTTTTATAAAATCCACTTACCAAATTCCAAGAACGGCTCGAAGCATAATTTAGCATATCCGATTTTATTTTACCATAAGTTTTAGGATTTACGATACGTTGTCCAAATACAACACTTTTATCCTCAACAGACGAAATCGGACCTTTTGACTTAGTAGCGCCCCCTTTATGAGCCTCTGAAACAGCCGGCCCTACTGCGGTAGCTACACTACTAGATTTTGTAGGGCGCACTGACCGTTTTGGCGGTTTAGTCCCTGGTGGTGGCACCATACCAGGCGTTACATGGACTGGTGAAGGCGCAGACCCTGGCGGAACAGTACCCACTGTCGCAGTGGTACTGACTCCCGCAGAAG
Source organism: Veillonella criceti (assembly GCF_900460315.1). Taxonomy (NCBI): domain Bacteria; kingdom Bacillati; phylum Bacillota; class Negativicutes; order Veillonellales; family Veillonellaceae; genus Veillonella; species Veillonella criceti. The sequence continues at coordinate 1,459,262 of NZ_UHIO01000001.1, forward strand.
TAGCCGTATTCATCCCCTGTATAGGAGCGGCCACCGTAACCGTTGGCTGACTTTCTAACTGCGCTAACCGCACACTCCATTGACTATCAGCCGAATCTAACCGACTCTCTACAGCAGCTAAGCGTTCCATCACATCATCTTCGCTGACTTGTACTCGGGCACAAATACCAAGCAACCCCATCTCGATAACAATCCGCGGATTATCTACTCGCTTAGCATCATTTAAAATCTGTTGTAATTCTTTAACATAATAATTTAAATCCTCCACTGAAAATACAGAGGCTTGTGCACTAAATTTCTCTTTAAACGGCGCATACAAGGCCAATTCTTCAGCCGTAGGCAACACTTTCTCTATTACTAACGCTCTCACATGTTGAATCAAGGCCTCAATAATTTGCTTACTATCGCGTCCTTCGCTAAGTGCCTTTTTACATGCCACTAATACAGATGCACCATCACCTTGACGCAAATAATCTAAGAACGTCATAATCCACTCTTTGCCGACTAGACCAATCATAGACTCTACTGTTTCTGACGTAATCTGATCCGTAGCCATCCCAGAACATTGATCTAGGATACTCAATGCATCACGCAGACCCCCATCAGCATGAATGGCAATTAACTGTGCCGCTTCAGGCGTTAACTGAATCTGACTTTCTGCAGCCACATGAAGCAGATGTTCCGCAATATCATCCGCCGTAATACGGCGGAATGTATACCGCTGACAACGCGACAAAATGGTAACTGGTAGTTTATCTACTTCTGTTGTAGCAAAGATAAACATAATATGGGGTGGTGGTTCTTCAATCGTTTTAAGTAGCGCATTCCATGCTTCATTCGTCAACATGTGCGCTTCATCAATAATAAAAATTTTCTTGCGACCTTCTACTGGCAGAAATTTAACACTTTCTCGTAAAGACCGAATTTCATCAATACCACGATTAGACGCCGCATCAATTTCTAATACATCCATAGATTGACCATTTAAAATCTGCTTGCACGAAGTACATTCATTACACGGATGATCAGTTGGTCCTTTTTCACAATTAATAGCCCGGGCAAAAATCTTGGCCACACTGGTTTTCCCTGTTCCACGGGGTCCTGAAAAGAGGTAAGCATGAGCCACTTTATCTTCACGAATCGCTCGCATCAAAGTTTCACTCACTTGCTTTTGCCCTACTACATCCGTAAATGTCTGAGGTCGCCACTTACGATACAACGCTACATAACTCATAACCTACCTCCTTTCTTGCTATACTTTATTAACTAGCATATTTCACTGTCTATATTTCACTATCAATTTTATGTTTCACTACCAATCAAAAAAAGCCGTAGCAACACTCGATTATGACAGCCTTATAGGTTCCCTCGTGGCACATGAAAGTAACCGCTTAGTGCTGCTATCTCTCGATCCTGACACGATTCACAGGCTTCCATTGCACGAGCCCCACAAGACTGCCATAATCCAGTCCTGCATTACGGCTAGCTATATTATTATATACTAATAAGTGTAAAAATACAAGCTAACACCCTTTTGAACTACTAAAATAATCAATGTATACACATAAAAGCATATACGCCACTCTTACTATATAGTATAATATCTATATCTTTATATTCTATAGACATTATTATTTTGATTTATGACATGAAAGGAATGTAATATGGACGCGTTCAACTCTCTCGTCGGAACCATAACAGGCTTTCTCTGGGACTACATTATCATTATCTACCTAGTAGCCGCTGGTTTTTGGTTCTCTCTCTCCACTGGTTTCATCCAAATCCGACACCTTAAAGAAATGGTACGACTCTTAGGTGAAGGGGTAGGTACCAAAACCAATGGCAATCGTATTTCCTCTTTCCAGGCCTTTTGCGTAAGCTCAGCCTCTCGCGTGGGTGTTGGTAATATTGCAGGCATCGCTATCGCTGTCGTACTTGGTGGTCCAGGCGCTGTTTTCTGGATGTGGTTTATTGCCTTTTTAGGCGCGGCAACTGGCTTCGTTGAAAGTACCTTAGCCCAGATTTATAAAGTCCCTTCTAAAAAAGGTGGCTTCCATGGTGGCCCAGCCTACTATATCAAACAAGGTCTAAAAAGCCCTGTATTTGCTTTCATTTTTGCCGTACTCATCAGTGTTACTTACGGTCTTATCTACAATTCCGTACAAGCTAATACACTGGCTAGTGCCCTTCAGACCGTGCAAATTGATCTTCAATATACCGCCATTGCCGTAACTATTTTAACAGCCCTTGTTATCTTTGGTGGAATTGCTCGTGTAGCCCGCCTCAGTGAATGGCTAGTCCCTATAATGGCCGGCGTATATATCTTAACAGCTATCTATATTGTACTCGTTAACATTACGGAATTACCTAATGTATTTTATGCTATTTTCACTAAAGCCTTCACCTTTGATGCTGCATCCGGTGGTTTCTTTGGGGCCGCCATTATGAATGGTATTAAACGTGGCTTATTCTCCAATGAAGCTGGGGAAGGGTCCGTACCAAATGCAGCAGCCACAGCGGATGTGAGTCACCCGGTTAAACAAGGTCTTATCCAAAGTTTTGGTGTATTTGTTGATACCTTCTTAGTATGTACGGCCTCTGCATTTATCGTACTCGTATCAGGTAACTACGAAAGCTCTAACCTTACTGGTATCGCCCTTGTACAGCATGACCTCGCTATGCAACTTGGCGATTGGGCGCCTGGCGTTATGGCTATTTTCATCTTCATGTTCGCCTTCTCTTCTATCGTAGGTAACTACTACTATGGTGAAATTAACATTGCTCATTTAACTAAAAACACGTTATACCTCCATATCTTCCGCATTTTTGTAGTTATTATGGTATATTTTGGCTCTATTGCATCCTTAAATCTAGTATGGAACTTGGCCGATTTATTCATGGCCTTCATGGTTCTTACTAACTTAACTGCTATTCTGTTACTCGCCAAGCAAAGCAAAGTAGCTATGTTTGACTATTTTAAACAGAAAAAAGCGGGGATTGTAGAACCAACCTTCGATCGTAGCACCTTACCTAATCAAGAAGGCATCGTTTGGTGGCATAAAGATGCTAAACATGAAGATGCTTAAACATAAAATCGTATAGATATACAAAATTATTTTTATTTTATTGATATTTATACAAAAACGGGCTATAATATGCTTATAATTTAATTTTAAATCACCTAATATGTAAATGGGGGCGGACAGTATGTTTAATAGTCTAAAAAAATTAGCAAGCAAAAAAGTAGTGGTAACACTGACAGCGGCTCTATTAACCGCTGGTTTAATTGCTGGTTGCGGTAGTAGCACCGGTAGTGATTCACAAGAAAAAGTTCTTAAAGTAGGGGCCGAAACAACCTTCCCTCCTTTTGAATTCACCGAAGGGGATAAATATGTAGGCTTTGACATTGACTTAGCTGATGCAGTCGCTAAAAAAATGGGCTACAAAATGGAATTCAAAAGCATGGGCTTTGATGCGCTAATTCCTGCCTTACAAAGTAAAGATATTGATATGATTGCCTCTGGTTTAAGCGCTACACCAGAACGTGAAAAAGCCGTATTATTCAGTACACCATACTTTGACAAGGGTGGCTTCGTAGCCATTGTCAAAAAAGGTGATACAGCTACTGGTATGAATGACTTAGCAGGCAAACGCATCGTTGTCCAAATTGGTAGTGTTGCTTTAGATGTAGCTGAAAAAATCCCTAATGCACAAGTTAAATCTGTAGATAGCAACTCTCAATTATTCAATGAATTAAACGCAGGCACAGCTGATGCTATCGTCCTTGATAATGCTGTTGCACTTTACTACTTAAAACAAGGTGCCGATGCCGATGCTAAAATTATTGGCGACCCAGTAGATCCAGAACCATTTGTATGGGCCTTCCGTAAAGATGACAAACAGCTAAAAGAAAAAGCTGACAAAGCATTAGAAGAATTAAAAGCTGACGGCACTTACGACAAAATCTATGAAAAATGGTTTGGCGCTGCAAAAAAATAATAGCAATATATAAGATTTAATCCAAATCACAAATAATTCAATATGAAAAGAGCTGTAACGAAATAGCGGAATCGAATCCGTATTTCAGTTACAGCTCTTTTTATATTACAAGATACATAAACACAACTACAACGTAATAGGTTACCAAAGTTTACTGTTTACTATTTACCACTTACCAAAGGCCTAGTACATGCCACCAAGCTAGCCCTACTACAAAATAAACAGCCATAGAATAAAACGCTATCACATGACCAGTTAACCACCAACGACCTTCAGCCACATAACCGGCACCAAACAGCAAAGGTCCCACTGCATTCCCATAATGAGTCAATAAACTTGCTAATTGTGCTGATGCAGCAACTAATAACAATAGTGGAATCGCTGGTAAACCAAAGACTTGCCCCAATGTGAAAATAACAGGCACCAAGGTGACTACATAAGCAATCGTTGAGGCAAAGAAATAGCGAATTAACATAGTTAGAACCAATAATAATGCCAGCGCAACTAGTGGCGGAAAAATATGCAAATCCAAATTATTATGGAACCAATCGCCTAACCATAAGAAGAAACCACCTTTAGTCAATGCATCGGATATCCCCATAATTCCTGAATACCATACAAAAGTACTCCAACCACTTTTTACATCCATTACTTGAGTCCAAGATATAACATTGGTAATCATTGAAATCGCTAAAAAGGCAATCGCTACGGCTGCCGTAGGAATCTTAGTCATGCCCCCCGTTACCCAACCAATGATAGCAAGCACAAAGTATAAAGCCAATAACTTCTCTTTAGTTGACATAGGGCCAATTTCTTCACGCCCCGCTTTAGCTAAGGCTTTATTATCAATCGATTTTAACTCTGGCGTATTAATACGATATACAATATATGGCGTAAGTAATAAACAAATACACCCTGGTACTAACATAGCCTGTGCCCAACCAAGCCAAGTAATATCAGCCCCCATAATCGTATTTGACAAATGAATCATCATCGGCATAATAGCGCCAGAGGTAACAAATAAAGTCCCTGTGGTCAAGCTATTCTGGTACAATAAACTCATAAAGAAGGCGCCCACACGTTTAGGATTTTTATCTGGATACGAGTCTAATGTATATGCTAGATTTTGAAAAATAGGATACACTAAACCGCCTGAACGAGCTGTATTAGACGGAATCGCCGGTGATAAAATAAAATCTGTTAATGTTGACACATAGCCTAAACGCAATGTGGTATGCCCAAACTTATCAATCAAAAAATATGCAATGCGTTTACCAAGCCCCGTAATTACAAAGCAATGCCCTATGACAAAGGCCGTTAAAATAAGCCAAGATGTACTGCTACTAAACGCACTTAACGCATCTTTTAATTGTAAATAGACGGTAGATAATACTGACATACTGATAATCAAAATAACAGGTTCTGGAAAAGGTCGCAACACTATACCTAAAACCGTACCTAAATATAAGCCCAATACACGCCAAGTTGCTACTGCTAGACCTTCTGGCGCTGGTATTAGCCAAAATAATAGCACCACTAAAACACAACATATGCTTTTTATCCACTTACCCATAAATACCTCCACGTCATACTGTTACGTAGGCAAACCCTTCCATAATAGGCCGTGCAGTACGTGCTACCCCAGCCTTATATAAAACGTAGTCTGAACCGTCATGTTTAATATCAATACTAAAACTAAAAGAACCCGATGGATGCCCTAATACAACCGTATGGCTTGCTTTAGCTCGTTCACTCACTATTTCATTAACTACTGTACCTGGTATTAAGGCGGCCGTTGCCGTACAAATCCCACCGGTTACTGCATACGCTTTATGAATCACCTTTAAAGCTTTAGTCCGTGCTACCAAATCAATGCTATCGGACTCAATCTCACGTCCATCTACAGTTAAATAAGATTGTGCTGAGGCTACCATACAAACCTTTGGCACCGCAGGGCTAGCGCTTTCCAGCGTATCAACAAGTCCCATCATAACGGCCCCTTTATGTCTAATTTCTTCAAGAATATTTAGCAAGCCCTGCGGGTCACTTTCAATATCAGCCGGTAACTCTGTACCTATGTAGCCTAACGCATCGGCTCTGACGAATATGGCCGGCGTCGCTGCATCTACTAAACTTACAGAAATTGTTCGACCATCGGCTAAGGTAATTTCATTTTTCACCTGTCCGGTTGGTAATAGGGCGCCCGTTTTAGAACCTGCTGGATCTTTAAAATACAAAATTATTTTTGAAGCCGTTCCAGGCACTCCATCAATAGCAAACTCACCAAGAACAGAAGGTTCTCCATTTTTCACAGGAATATGAGCCTCAATCACTTTATCTGTATTAGTATTATAGATACGAACCACTGTTTCCGGCTCTACAGGCGTAACTAGGCCTCGCATAATGGCAAATACACCCACACCAGCGGACATATTGCCACAATTGCCTTCATAATCAACCACGGCCTCCTCAATACCAACATAGCCAAAGGTATAATCTACATCAATCCCCGTTCGCTGTGATTTCCCTACCAACGCAACTTTACTTGTCAGTGGATCGGCCCCACCAATACCATCAATCTGGCGTTTATCAGGGCTCCCATACAAGGACAAGATGCAAGCATCGCGTGACTTTGTATCCGCTGGTAAATCAGCTATATCAATATAGGCCCCTTTACTCGTGCCACCACGCATATATATAACTGGTAATTTCACATACCCTTCCATGCTTATTTACCTCCTGCGCGCAAAAAATTTAATTTACCACCAGCTCGAACGATTTCTTTTTGACGATCGTTCAACGGTGTCTTCATACTAAAGGAGGTACCTTGAGTAACATTTTTTACGATAAATTCACCACTGGTAAAAGCCACGTCATTCATATCAATGGTTAATTCATCCCCACATTCCAAAGCTTCATAATCAGCGTCTTCTGTGAAAAATAATGGTAAAATACCAAAGTTCACTAAATTATCCATATGAATACGTTCGATAGATTTGGCCATAACGGCTTTAACACCTAAATACATTGGACATAAAGCAGCATGTTCACGCGAAGATCCTTGACCATAACTTTCATGGGCTACAATAATATTAAATTGGCCCTTCGCTACATTAGCTTTACAAGTATCTGCAAAATCTGGTTTCACATGACAAAATGTATATTGACTATATTTAGGTACATTGGAGCGGAATTTTAAATAAGGGCCAGCTGGCATAATATGATCTGTGGTAATCTTATCGCCCACCTTAATAGCTACTTTAGCCTCTACCACTTCAGGCATAGCTTCATTGCTTGGTGGATTACCAATATTAGGTCCTCTCAAAATCTCTTGCTGTGCATCCATAGCTGGTTTTACAATCATAGAGTCATCAATATCGTAAACTTCTGGCAATGTAATATTTGGCTTTTCAAAATCTAATGTGCGTGGATCCGTAAATTTACCTGTCAAAGCAGAAGCTACAGCCGTTTCTGCACTGACTAAATGAACTTGTGCATCTTTAGTACCACTACGTCCTTCATAATTGCGATTATTTGTACGTAATGAAATACTCTTAGAACGCGGTGCTTGACCACAGCCCACACAGAAACCACAAGTGCTTTCTAAAATACGTGCACCAGAACTAATGATGTCTGCTAAAGCACCATTTTTAGAAATCATTTCAAGTACTTGCCGACTACCTGGCGCTACGCCAAAGCTAACATTAGGATGAATCTTACGACCTTTTAACATGGCCGCCACTACCATCAAATCACGGTATGAAGAATTCGTACAACTACCTACCAAAACCTGATCAACAGGGATTTCATTCATTTCAGCAACGGTCTTAACATTATCTGGAGAATGAGGGCAAGCTACTAGCGGTTCCAATTCATCCAAATTAATTTCAATCACATCATCATATACGGCATCCGCGTCCGGTGCTAATGGTAACCACATATCTTCTCGCTGTTGCGCTTTTAAAAATTCCCGTGTCCGTTCATCACTTGGGAAAATAGAAGTTGTTACACCCATTTCCGCCCCCATATTCGTAATGGTGGCCCGTTCAGGCACTGTCAAACTAGCAATCCCTTCACCGGTATATTCCAAAGCTGTACCAACATTCCCTTTAGTCGTTAAAATACTTAATACTTTTAGCACTACATCCTTCGCAGCACACCAAGCTGGTAAGGAACCTGTTAATTTAATATTAATAACACGTGGGCAAATTAAATGGAACGCATGACCCGCCATAGAGGCCGCTACATCCATGCCACCAACACCCATAGCAAACATGCCTAAGGACCCCGATGTTGGTGTATGACTATCGGACCCTACCAGAGTTTGTCCAGGTCGAGCAAAACGTTCCACATGAACTTGGTGACAAATTCCGTTCCCTGCTTTGGAATAATAAATCCCATATTTACTAGCTACATCTTGTAAATATTTATGATCATCAGCATTTTCAAAACCATCTTGTAAAGTATTGTGGTCTACATAAGACACGGATAAAGTCTTAACTTTTTCAACACCTAATGCTTCAAACTCAAGATATGCCATCGTACCTAAAGCATCTTGAGTCAGTGTTTGATCTATCTTAATCCCAATATCTGTACCAGCCTTTAACTCACCTTCCATTAAATGGTCTTCTAAAATTTTATACATCAAACTCTTGCCTGCCATATCTATACCTCCTACATCAATTGACTAAATAGCATATTTTCTATGCGTTTATAATATCGCTATTCCGAAAATAAGAAAAATAGATAACTTATATATTTTGTGATAAAATATTTATATTGCAAGTAATGTATAATCGACTATTTATCAGGAGTCTGACTATGGATACACTAGAAAAAGATTGGGACATATTCCTAACAATTGCACAAGAACAAAACATAACAAAAGCAGCCAATAAGCTCTTTATCTCCCAACCAGCCTTAAGTTATCGTCTAACGCAACTAGAAAAAAACTTTGACGAACCCCTCTTTATTCGCACTACTAAAGGTGTTATATTAACAGAAACCGGCGAACTATATTACCAATATGCACTTGACAGCCTAAAACGAAAGCACGAATTTGAAGAAGCCTTAGAAAATAGAAAGCATATTATCTCAGGGCCCTTACAATTAGGCTCTTCGTCTATATTTGCCAACTATGAGTTACCTTCCATTTTGGCAGGTTTCACCAATCAATATCCTCATGTCCAACTTCATCTTCAGACGGGAATTAGTTCTCGCATCGCACAACTCTTTACCAACAATGATATTCACATAGGAATTATCCGTGGTCATCATGCCCCTACTGGCGAAAAAATATACTTAAATTCTGAACCAATCTGTCTAGTTACTTCTAAAGATTGTAATCGAGAAGCCCTGACTACAGTACCACAAATTCGCTATACTACAGATCCGTCATTATACACAATCATGGATACTTGGTGGAACCAAAATTTTGACACACCACCCAACACGAGCTTGTATGTAGATACTATGGCTACCTGTCGTCGATTTATTCAAAAAAATCTTGGCTGGTCTATTCTGCCCTATACAGGCCTCGAATATTTTAAAGATGATATTTATATCGAGCCCCTCTATTGGGATAATGGTCTACCTATTGAGCGCGAAACAAATTTGTATTACCATGTACGCACGCCACAACGCAAACCTGTTCAAGCCTTCATAAACTATATGCAAAAATATATAAAAAACAAAAAAAGCCCTAAGAATTCAAAACACAAATAAATTTCTTACTTATAAAAAAACGAACTGTAACTTTGTCCGTAGAATGTTCTACTAAAGTTACAGTTCGTTTTCTGTATAATCCTATATATTTTTAGATGTTTATTAATTTTATTACATCAACTAGCTTTATTGAATAGCTCTTGTAATATCATCAAGCATGAGTGCTGTCGATTCTAAACCACCTCCGGATAAATACCAAAGGGCGGAATCCGCATACACAATATGACCTGTCTGTGCTGCTTTCGTCTGATTAATCAACGGTGTATTCATAATATCCTTAGCCGAACCACCTTGTCCAATCGCATTATCCCGATCAATCACAATCATAAAATCAGGATTTTTTTCAGCTAGAAATTCAAAAGAAGCTCGTTGACCATGAGTCATTTCTTTGCCATCTGTCGGTGCTGGCAAAATGGACTGTGCCCCAACTGTATCAAAGATGAGTCCATAGCGTGTGCCTGGACCAAACACACTTAATTTACCACCATTAACCATTACAACCACCCCTTTTTTCTCGCTATTTAGGGTAATCTTTTTCAAATCGGCCACACGATTTTGCAAGGCTTTTAATTCTGTTTCAGCTTCTTTTTCTTTATTAAAAATCTGACCAATAATTTTTACATTATGTTGCATAGAATCCCAATAATGAGCCATATCTAACCCTAAATTAATTGTAGGCGCAATGGATGCTAATTCTTTATAGGATTCTTCTTGGCGACCTGAAATAATAATTAAATCTGGCTTTAATTGGCTAACCTTTTCAAAATTAATTTCCTTTAAATTGCCCACACTTATATATGTATTTGAATCTTTATATTTATCTAAATAAGCAGGCATTAAATCATTTGGCAATCCTACAACAGAACTACTTAAGCCTAACTTGTCCATTGTATCAAGACTTGCTAAGTCTAAAACAACAACGCGTTTAGGATTAACGGGAACCGTAGTATCCCCCGATTTATGTTGAATCTGTATAGTTCCACCCGTACCTTCATTACTATTAGAGCTCGATGTGCTACCACAACCAGCCAATAATCCCATAGCCACTACACATATGGTTACTGCCATATATTTAAAGATTTTTCTCATTCTCTTACATCCTTTCTTACTGAAAATATTCACAAAGTCGTTTATCATTTATATGGCTAACACGAATATCCATATCATAGATTCTCCGCAGCATATCTTCATTAATAATAGATTCTATATCCCCTTGTTTCACTAACTGCCCCGCTTTGACAGCAATGATTTCATCGGAATAAAAGGAAGCAAAATTGATATCATGAATCACAATAATTACCGTTTTACCAAATTGGTCAACCATCTGTCGCAAGGCTTTCATAATCTGTACAGAATGTTTCATGTCCAAATTATTTAACGGCTCATCTAACAATACATAATCCGTATCTTGTGCCAAAGTCATAGCAATAAAAGCACGTTGTCGCTCACCACCACTAAGTTGGTCAATAAAACGATCCGCCATAGCTTCTAATTGTAAATACGCCATAGCTTCCTCAATCTTTACTTCGTCCTCTTTTGTTAAACGCCCATGCGAATAGGGAAAACGACCAAAAGCAATCAGCTCTCGCACTGTTAAACGTACATTCACCGTATTACTTTGTCTTAAAAAGGAAATTCGCTTGGCCAGCTCTTGGCGATCAAAGTTTGTAATTGACATATCATCAAGCATAACTTGCCCTTGTGTCTGGGGCGATAATTGCGTAATAACACTAAGTAAGGTGCTCTTACCTGCTCCATTAGGGCCAATAATAGAAACAAGCCGTCCTGGCCGGAAGGTAACCGACACATCCTGCAATACCGTCTTATCGCGATATGCTTTAGTTATATGTGTTAACGTTAGCATGATTTACCCTCCTTCAACAATAAATACAAGAAATAGGAACCACCAATCCCGTTAATAATCACCGTCAAATTAGTGGCAAAATCTAGTCCATGCTCAACAATGACAAGCCCTACTAATAATGTGACCCAACTAATTAGAACTGTACCGCCTATAAGAATACTATGACGATATGTAGCCAATACTTGATACGCTATATTGACAACCAATAAACCAAGAAAAGTAATCGGCCCTACTAAGGCTGTAGCTACCGCAACCAGTAACGCAATCACACGAAGAACTCGTTTTTGTAAATGTACCGTATCAATCCCTAGATTATGGGCATTTTCTCGTCCCAAAATAAATACATCCAGCTCACGCCGTAATGACCAACCATACCCTATAGCTATAGCCGTTAATATAGCTGCTATACCTAATAAGTCGGTAGGAATCAAATTAAAACTAGCAAACATTTTATTTTGTAGCACATAAAATTGATCTGGATCTAACAGAAGCATAAAAAACGAAAAAGCACTGCGAAAGAGCATGCCACAGACTACGCCCCCCAGTAATATAAAGTAAATGTACGATTGCTCACGCTGAAATAGAAATCGAAATAATACATCCGCAAACACGACCATTAGCGCTACATTTATAAGAAAATAATAACTTTCACCTAAAATGCCTGTCATCGTGCTTCCAAAAATAAATAATACGCCCCCTTGTATTAATAAATAGAGCGAATCAAAACCTATAATAGACGGTGTTAAAATTCGATTATGCGTAATGGTCTGAAACAATACAGAGCTGACGGCTATACCAAAACCAGCCAACAAAACAGCGGCTACTTTTTCTAAACGCCGTGGCAAGGCATAGGCCATTTGAGCGGTTGACATATTGATCATCAAATAGGCCCCTAACGCCATCACAAAGAGCCCTATTAAGAGAAGCAACCGTCGCTGATTATTAGCCATGTTGCTTCCTCCTCACTAAAAATGTTAAGAATATCATACTCCCTATGACACCGATAACCAGACTAACGGATACTTCATAAGGGAAAATAATAAGACGCCCTATCATATCGCAAATAAGCACAAATAAAGCCCCCATAATAGCTACATAGGGTAAATTAGCTCTAATATTATCCCCACGCCACATCGTAACTAAATTGGGAATAATTAGACCAATAAAAGATATTTCACCTACAGTTAAAACCACAGTAGCTGTGGAAATAGCTACTAAAGTTAGCCCTAATCGCTTCACCGCTTGATAATTAAGGCCTAAACTATGGGCAAAGGATTCACCAAAACCTGCAATCGTCAATTTATGAGCATATAGGTAAGTAACCATAATGACGACAATCCCCAAGTAAAGAAGTTCATAACGGCCTTTTAAAACCCCTGAAAAATCGCCATACATCCAAGCATTTAAACTTTGCACTAAATCATACTTGTAGGCAATAAATGTTGTCATAGCCGCAATAACCCGGCCAAACATAATACCAAGTAAGGGGATAAATAACGCATCTTTATATACTACGCGATCTAACATAGCCATAAATAGCCAAGAGCCACCTAAAGCAAAGACAAAGGCCATCGCGACTTTCACCCAAAGAGTGGTAGCCCCCACAAATACCATAGCTACCAACAGCCCCAAACTCGCCGCTTCAATCGTACCAGACGTAGAAGGGGCTGCAAATTTATTCTGTGATAACTGTTGCATAATAAGGCCCGCTATAGACATAGTAGCACCAGTAATCAAAATAGCTATGAGCCTAGGTATGCGACTTTGCACTAAGATTTGTAAATTTTCACGAGTCAAAGTTTGCCATGAAATATCAGCCACGCCCACAAATAAAGAGGCGATGGCCCCTATGATTAATAACAAAATCCATTTCCACATAGACGCCACCTCCTTAATGAATCATTACATTTACTACTGAAATATACAACGCCAAGACTAGCTAGATTTCCATTAAACTTTTAGAAATTATAACCAATGGATAGCCAATAACTACGGCCAGCTAAATACGTACCACCAGTGGCCTTACCTGAACTGTAGTAATAATTATATTCTGTACCATCAATCATAGTACTCTTATCAAAATCTTTGTCGAAAATATTATTAATCTGTGCATTTAATGTAATACCACGATCAAATTTATAACTAGCACCTAAATTAAATACGGCATAAGATTTATAATATTTGCCTAATTCCTTAACAACTTTGGCATTAGCCGTTGTACTCCCAGCATAACGAGCAATTCGGTTGCGGTATTCCATACCGAACCATACATTAGTGCGCTCATTCGCATCCCAATCAATCTTGGCATTAACCATATGTTTTGGCGTAGCTGTCAAAGGACTGCCTTTATAATCGCCACTTGTAATTTTACTAGAAGTAAATGTGTAGTTAACATTGAAATTAACATCGTCAGCAATCGGCGTACGATACGCAAATTCTACCCCTTGTGCTTTACCTCGGTCGGTATTTGTATACATCTGATTACGAGCATCTAACTCAATCGTATCAATTTTATTTTTATAGTCTGTATTGAAGTAAGTCACATGGCCTCGTACTCCATTTGGATTACTATAATAGAAACCGATTTCTTTATTGACACTCTTTTCAGGTTGCAAGTTAGGATTACCATGTATATAAATTGGGTTAGGATTTCCTCGTCCACCGGTAAATCCTACAATACCGCTTTGAGTCTGTGCTAATGTTGGCACTCTAAAGCCTGTACTTACACCACCTTTAACAGTCCATTTATCCGTTGCTTTATACACTAAGTAGCCTCGTGGCGTAAAATGATCATCAAATTTATCCGGATGTTCATAACGAACACCATAGGTAAAATCAAGTTTTGGCGCTACACTCCACGTATCTTCAGCATATAATGCCCACGTATCATTTTCTAACACACCCAATTTAGGACTGGTGCTGCCGCCTTCACGAAGCATGGAATCATCTAGTTTTTCCTTCCAGTAACGGAACCCAAAGGTAGCATGATGATCCGCCCACTTCGTCATTTCTAACTTAGTCTCGCCGATATAATTTTTATCTTTCATATCACGAGCACGGGTCTGGCGATTTGTATCTGTAAAAGTATATCCTTTCATAGCCGTATCATTATAGGTTAACGTTGTATTCCAAATCCCATAGGACTTAATATTCTCTGCGGCAAATACATATTTTTGACGGTCAAAACGCATGCCTAAATTGTTACCTGTGTTATCCCCACTTTGGTCAACACGAGATTTATCTAAATCAATCCAATAAGTATTGTCCATGGTTGGCGTCCATGTCACTTTAGTACCTAAGCTATAATTCTTAAGTTCCGATGGTGTTCGCATAGCCCCACGTACTGTAGAACCATCTTCTAGCGTAGAATTTTGACGATAAATATAGCTACCACGAAGTTCCATTCCTACTTTATCTTTTTGTAAAGGCCCACGAATACTCATAGACGTACGAGTTGTATCACCACGGCCTTCATCAGTTTCAAACGTATGGTCAACGCTAATATTACCATGAACTTCATTCGTAATTTTCTTTGTAATAATATTAATAGCGCCGCCCAAAGCATCAGAACCATATAACGTAGACATAGGTCCACGTACCACTTCAATTCGTTCAATGCTATTAGCTGGCGGAATAAAGCTATAAATCTGCTGATACATACCATTAGGGCCAATATCTTGTGACGAAGCCCCATTAACCGGCACTCCATCCACCATGATTAGTGTATACTTTTGATCCATACCACGAATACTTACGCCAGCAGCCCCCATACGACCATTAGAACCACGCACATCAATACCTTCTACATCCGATAATAGACCGGCAAAGTCGGTATAGTTTTTGCGAGCAATTTCTTCTTTAGTAATAACGGTAATATCGGCTGGCGAATTTTTCACTAACTGTGTGAAACCAGCGGCTGTCACTGAAATCGGTTCAATATGCACTGTTTTGTCAGCGTTAGCTTTTTCTGCTTGTTTATACTGCGCTGCATCTTGTGCATTAACTACAGGCGCATTAACTGCATTCGTAGTAAACGCTGCTGAATTATCCTGTATCCCTGTTGCTGCATACGAAGGTAACGTTACGGCTGCCAATACACTAGCAACTAATAGAGCCCGTTCTGTTCTTCGTTGTTGTTTCATACATACCTCCACACATAACCTACACAAATCACAAATAAAATTGAAAATAATTATTATTTATAATATTTACGATGTGAGTATACCTTGAAATAATCACTATTTCAAGTCGATTTCAGCATACATTCTACATGCAAATTATGCGAATATTGCAAGCTCCATTTCGTTTTTCCTGCTACAAAATTTAGATTTATGCTTTATTGTACACTAATTAATAAATGATATTTAATATCATTTATTAATGCTCCATTCCGTTTTCCTAAACTTCATATTTTACTCATTCACCTACAACGATTTACTTCACCAAACAATTCACTCATACAGCCAAATAAAAAGACAGTCCTACAATACTATCGATTGCTAAGACTGTCTTTTTATTAACTTATTAACTTATTTACTTATCAACTTGTCAATTTACTAACTCAATTAACTTTTCAATGTATCAACTTATACATTGAGTATCGCTACTCCCCTTATCAATGTATTGAAGCTTACTATTTATTAGGCACTGCTACGGCCTCATGTAAGCGGAAGGAATAAATATATCGTTCCTTCACTGGTTTCTTAGTGAGCCGTTCTAACGCGTGGCTGTATATACGCAACTGTACTCCATACCGCTCAACAAGTTCTTCTGCGGAAGTAACTCTATCTGTCTTATAATCAACCAACACCCATTGATTATCTTCTAAAAAAGCTGTATCCACAATCCCTTGCAAAAAGAGTTTTTCTCTTGGTTCCACCTCTGGATATACTTCATGACCTTCAATAAGCATGCTAAACGGCCACTCTCGAGCCACTTGGGATGATGCTAGTAAGCGTTTACCCAACGCCGAGGTAAAAAAGCGATACAACGCACGTTCATTGAGTACTCGCCGTTCGTCGACAGTAAAATAGCCGTCTAATGTTAATCTATCTAAAGCTTCACGCAAACTTTGTTGCGTATAAGCCTTCATTGGCAACCATTGCATGGCTTCATGCATTAATGTCCCCCACCGAGCTCCTGAGGTCACTTCTTCTTGATCCATCAGTGCTTGTGGTTTTACTTCGAAGAGGCCCAAATCAGTGATTTCCTCGCTAGACTTTGAGACTTGCTTATAACGCACATTAGCTTCTACCATATGCGTGGCTTCTTCTTCTGGTTCAGCAAAACGCCGTTTCAACTCACTCACAGAAATCTTAGCGGCCCGTTGCACCGCCCCCATATACGGATACGCGAAATTAAAGCGGCCTATAATCTCATCCGCTAATGGTTCTGCCTGAATCGGTTCTAACCGCTCAACGGCTGCTAATAAGGCAGGTTCTTTTGCCACATGTTTTGGCGTACTATTATAGCGAGCCCCATCGTGCAAAGTAATGCTAAGTCGACATGTCTTATCAGGTAAATCCATAAGACCCACATCTTCTACTTCACTATACACGCGAATCGGATTCCCTTCCAAATGACGACTTAAACTCATTATAAACCAGTCCAAATAGGAGTCAGCCCCCGTAATTAAAGACGTTGGTAACTTCTCTGAATTGGAAACAAGTGCTGGGCCAGCTTGTTTTTGACAAAGTCCTTTAAAATCCTTAACAAAGCCAGTAATAAAGAGTTTATCTCTAGCTCTCGTTAATGCTACATACAAAATGCGTTCTTCTTCCGCTTTAGCAGCTAACCGTAACTGTTCCCGCATATGTAGCCAAGGCAAGGAAGCATATAAGACCCGATACTCCTCAAAATAGCCTTTAACCGCTACGCCACTATCGCCATGAAGTAACATAGGTGCCTGAATGTCTCGCAAATTAAACTTCTTTTGTGAAGACGCTAGAAATACTACAGGAAATTCCAGACCTTTACTTTTGTGAATGCTCATAATACGCACTACATCATCCGCTTCACTAACGGTTTTACCAATCCCTAAGTCTTGACCCGCTTCTTGTAGACTTTCAAGGAAACGTAAAAAGCGGAAAATCCCTCGGAAGCTCCCCGCTTCATATTGCTTAGCTCGCTCATATAAAGCCATTACATTAGCGCGCCGCACAAGACCATTTGGCATAGCACTTACATAGTCTACATAATTCATTTCTTCGTAAATAGTCCACAATAAATCACTCACACTATGCTGCCGTGAATAGGTACGCCATGCCTCTAAGCGTTCTACAAAACGGATAACGACATCATTATCCATAGCTGCCCCATAAGCTGGCAGAAGCGACCATAAAGATCCTTCACCACTCATGCGCAAATGCCCTAGTTCATTAGCATCTAACCCAACAAATGGTGAACTTAACACCGCCGCCATAGGTAAATCTTGCTCTGGATTATCAATAACTTGCAACAACGCCAACAATAATTTGACTTCTAACGCACTAAAATAGCCACTATTTTCCTCAGCATAGGCAGGGATACCCGCTTGGCGTAAGGCTTCTACCATACGTCCAGCCTTAGTTTTAACCGAACGCAATAAAATGACTACATCTCGCCACGCCATAGAACGATAGGTGCCATCAGGGTTTTGGACAACCTTTCCTTGTGCTTTTAACGCCTGTAGTTTCTCAATAATAAACGCTGTTTCCTTCTCATCATTTTCTAAATCAGCGTCATCCTCTTCATCACTGCTAAGGCCCTCACTATTAGAATGACGGCCCTCAGCAGGCCCTGCTGACCACATAGACGTCTGCCCGTTAGTGGCTGTATCAGCTGTACCTCTATCCTCAGCAAAGGTTGATTTATTTCCTTGTCCTACATCAATTAAATGTAGTTCTACAGGGCCACCTACCCAATTTGCTGGTGCCTCCGTCACAATGCGCCCTGGATTCAGTGCTTCTTCATCGCCATAAGTAAGCTCCGCCGCAGCCTCCGTCATAATTTGACGAAAGACAAAATTAGTAAAGGCTAAAATATTTTCATCCGATCTAAAGTTCTGTGATAAATCAATGCGTCGTTCTACAGCCTCCACATCACGGCCAAAACGATGATATTTCTCCATAAATAGCAATGGATTGGCCATGCGGAAACGGTAAATACTCTGTTTCACATCCCCTACATAGAAGCGATTATCCTTACGAGATACTAAATTTACAATCGCTTCCTGCACACCGCTCGTATCTTGATATTCATCAACCATTACTTCTTTAAAGGTCTCTTGTAATTCAAGGGCCACTTCTGATGGAGCCCATGTACCATCCTCTTGTTTTGTCCGTAATAAAGCTAAACAAAGATGTTCCAAGTCTGAAAAATCTAACATACTCAGTTCTTTTTTAGCGGCTGCAAAGTCTACCATAAAGGCCAGCGTTAAATCAATTAATCCTTGCACATATGGTAGCATTTGCCCAATTTGCTCATTAAACTGTGCTTCAGTAATCACGAACGGCCCCGACTTCATAGCTTGTAAAGCCTCCTTATTCGCCGTCCCCAAAGCTTTTACTTGTGAAACTAAGCCATCACTCACGACACCAGCCTCTAACTCTTTTTTAAAGGAACGTGTATCAAAGGATTTAAACTTATGTTGACTAATAAGTGCTACCGCTTCGTGCATAGCATCCCATGTCTTAGCCTCTATTAAGGCACCCATAATATATTGCACCGAATCAGCCTGTTCCACCCATTTAGTAGGACCATCAGGTAAGCTTGTTAAAGATCGTAACGACTCATATCGTTCCGTAATCTCACCAATCAGCTGTTGTTGCTGTTTCCAAAAATATTGGCCCCAAATCGTATCTAACACAGGCTGGTTTAATGCCTCTTCATACTGTTTTTTAGACTGTATAAGCCAATCTTCCGGATCAGCTTGGGCTACGGCAAACCGCTGCAGTGACAAAATTTGTACCATAATACTCTCATCAGAGCGGTCATTCCCAAACATATCAGCAATCTCAAACATATGATATAAATTCTCTTCATACGCTTTGCCCAATAACTTAGCTAACACATCCGTTTTTAGTAACATTAACTCCCCTTCATTACCAATACGGTATGTAGGATCAATGTCTAACCGATAAAAATAACTACTAATGACCCATTGGCAAAAGGAGTGCAAGGTTGAAATATGCGCGGATGGTAACAAACTTAACTGCTCTTCTAACTTAGCATCACCAGTACTATTAAATACCTCTGCTAATTTAGCCCCAATACGAGCGCTCATTTCCGCCGCGGCCGCTTTAGTAAATGTCACAACTAATAACTCTTGAATAGATAACGGTCTCTCTTTATCTTGTAATCGTTGAATAATTCGTTCTACCAATACAGCTGTTTTACCAGAACCAGCCGCCGCCGCTACAAGTAGCGTCTGTGAAGGGAGTGACCCTGGCCGTGGTGAATCAATCGCGTGTTGTTGATCGTCTGTCCACTTCATAAACAGTCCCTCCTTCCGCCATGCGAGCTAAACATACATCTTCCGCCATGCCTTCTATATAGCGATAGGCATTACGGGTATTTTCAAAACGACATAACGCACGATATTGACAATAATTACAAGGTATCTGGTGATTCATATTATAAGGACTAATAGGAAAATGACCTGCTAAAATATGTTGCCCTGCCTTGCTCATGACCTGCTCGGCATACTCTGTTAATATATTAAATTGCTCTGTCGTTTTTACTTTGTCTTTATCGGTACCATATACAGCCCCTGCTTTTGTCAAACGAACTGGCACATACGGGGTCGACTTACTCCCTACCGTCTCATCTATTTTAGTCAATAGTTCTGGATCATTTAAATAATAGCCCGCATTGCGTAAACTAGACTCCGTATTCAGTAGGGCGGCCGCACTTTCTTCGGTTAATACCTCACTTTTTGAAACGCGCGGATTTTTTACATATGTATATACTAAGGCAGCTGGCTTAATATTATCAGTCCGTTGCGCTCTTTCTAAAGCCAATAAATACGTAACCAATTGCAACTTCAAGCCATAATACACATCAGAGGCTTTTACATTCGCACCACCTGACTTGTAATCAACCACCAACCCATACGTAATACCATCATACGTCCATTCATCAACACGGTCTAATTGACCTTGCAAACGAATATAGGTTTCACCACCAAGCGGGATTTGAACCGCTGGCCAACTGCTAGGGCCACCACCAAAGTTTTTCTCTAAATAACGTGTATTAAAGGCACTCTTACTCGACCAATCACTGAGCCGGTGAACCGTGCGACGTAAGGTAGCCTCTAATCGCTGTTGCAACACCATTTCATAAATGTCGCCTTCTTCCCCTAACAGTAACTCCTTACTAACATCAGCCACTACTTGTTGACATAATTTTACTTCTTCCTCAGGTGCTACATCACGCCACTGCCGATTCTGTGCCAATAATTGCATCCCTAAAGCACGCAAACTTTCGTGAAGAAAAATCCCTATTTCAGGAGCCCCAAATTGTTTCACCTTACGAGGCTCTAATTTCAAACCATACTTAGCATAAAAAGCAAATGGACACCGCTGATAGCTTTCCAATCGCGTCACAGAACCACTCAGCGCCTCTTGACGGAATAACAATGCTTGCACAACAGTACGATCTACTAAAGGAACATCATTACTATCAGTAACGCCACGGGTAGCAATGCGCAAAGCTTCTTTATACGGTCCCGTTAACCCCCAACTATATAAACTTCGCCAAAGAGGTAGCAAATCCTGACCTTGCGTTAAAGCGCCCATTTGTCCAGCTAATAAGGCTAGGCTTTGCATAGGCCGCCACAAATACTGCGAAACGACTGATTCAGGAATCGTTAAAGGCTCCCCTTGTGGGGCGCCACTATAGCCTAACTGTTGCCACCGTTTAATAGCCAGCGCACTCTCCATAGCCCCGCCTTCTTCATCAGCACCAGCATAGGAGATATGTAATTCTTCACGCCCTCGCGTACAGGCTAGATACAGAAGAAAATTTTCATTGAAAGCTCGTACTAAGGCCCCTTCGGCTAATGTAATACCCGTTGCTTTTAAATCCTGCCGTTCCTTATCATTTAAAAGGCCTTCATCCCCCATATGCTGTGGGAAAACTCCTTCATTGAGGCCCATCAAAAAGACGATATCACTCTCATGAGTATAGCCACGCTCCACTGTCGTTACCATCACATGGTCCAAACTTGGTGGTACTAGAGAATACGATACTTCCTCCAAACCTTCTTGAATCAATAATTCCATCTCAGCTACATTCATGAGATCTGGTAAATTAAGATTCATAATCTCATCAAAGAGTGCTATGACACGCTTATACATTTGCTCATGAGCCGCCATAGTTTCCGCTTCACCAGCTGCTTCCGCCGCATCACACCACTTTGCTAATTGTGCCGGAATCCCCACGGCTACCAACATATTAAATAACTGTTCACACCATTCATAGCCAGTATGCTCCATTTTTGCAAATTCCCACAAAGGCTGTAAATGACTCATAATAAGTGCCCGCGTTTCATTAACTCGTAAACGCCTTGCTTCCTCAGAGTCTAGTTGTTCAACTGACGCTACAGGAGCGTCTTCATCATCTGTTGCAAAGTGGTTTTTACGCTTATATGGCCAATTTTCTTTAAGCCACATAAAATCCCGTATACCAAATTCAAGACAATAATTCTCTAATTCATCAACGGCTTCACGACTCATCGGCCAAAAATCAGTTTTCAGTAGACGAAATAAAGCATCATGATCAAAGCTTCGACGCACCACTTCTAATAAACTAACTAAAAATTCCCCCAAAGGGTGACTCACCATAGGTCGACGACGGTCTGAAAAATAAGGAATCTCATAGCGTTTCAGTGCTTTCTCCAACACATCACCATAAGTTTCAGACTCACGAAGCATAATCGTAATATCTTTCCAGCGACGATTCGGTTCTGTCATAGCCTTTAAAATTTGACGACATACAGCATCCGCTTCACGTTCACGATTGTAACCTGCCGTAATGGGAATTTGCTCGTTTGTCGAATTTCCTTTAAGTGGCGTATTAAAATAACACGATTCTAATTCTTGTAGAACCTTTGATTGAAAACGTTCATTCTGTGTAAATTGGCGAACCACCAATTGAGCGCCATAGGTTGTATACAAATCTTTATATACTGAATGGGGACGTCCAAAAATTCGCAACTTGTGCTCAGGCACTGTAAGTTTCGCTAACTCAGGGGGCAACGTAAGCGTAATAATACTCTCTTTAGCCAAATCAAATAAAGTATAAAGTAATTCCATTTGTAAGGGTGTAAACCAATGAAAGCCATCCACAATAACATGGGCGTTTTTCATAAGTGGGCTCGTAGGCAACACCGCCATCAACTCTTGTAAACGATCAGTAACAGATCCACAAGTCTCACCGACTAACGCTTCATAGGCTTCCATTAACTGCGCCAACTCTTGCAATTTACGTTGTAGAATCATCGATTCTACTTGCTGCGCTCCTTGTTTTAAATCTTCCGCAGTTACCTGAAAAGAATTACATTCACTTAATAACCTTTGTAACACATCGGCAAAATGAGGTTGCCGTGCTGCTTGTCCCAATAATTCTAAAGAACCACTTTGACGTTTCATAATAAGGCGTAGTAATAGCTTTTGACCTACATCAGACAATGTCGTTTCACGAACCTTACCTACCGACTGAAACACTTGATAGGCCAAGCGATTAAAACCCACTACACGAACCGTGGTAAAGCCTTCCTGTGGCATGAACTCTGCTAAACTTCGTTCCACTGTATACGTAGCTGGTTCTGGCACAATATATAAAATAGGCTCTCCAGGGCAGGTATTTATAATCTCTTTGATTCGTTCAAAACAAGCCTGCGTCTTGCCTGTACCAGCCCGTCCTATAAAGGCGGAAATAGCCATGGTTACACTCCTTTCCATACTGTTGAAACATCCATTAACTCTCTATTCACGTACTCTTAGCTTACGTTTCTTATACTCATTCAATATATATGCTTGTATTTATTCTATCACAAAACAAAGCAAGGAACTGTACGGAAATTTGCAATTGCTCAGTTCCATACAGTTCCTTATGAGGCTTTATATGAGGCTTTATTTACATAGTATGTTTACCTAGTTCTTGTTCAAAGCCCGCTTGCAAGCGAACATAGGAAGCTCTACGTTCTTTTGCATCTTGCTCTGTTTTTTCAAATAATTCTTCAGCAATTTCAGGGAACGATTGTTGTAACGATGCATATCGTACTTCACCCATAAGGAAATCGCGGAAGCTTTCGGTTGGCTCTTTAGAATCTAAACTAAATGGATTTTTACCAGTACCGCGTAACGCTGGATTATACCGATATAAATCCCAATAACCAGCTGCTACAGCGCGACGTGCTTCTTCTTGCGTTGTCCCCATACCGCTCTTAATACCATGATTAATACAAGGCGCATACGCAATAATGAGCGATGGCCCGGGATACGCCTCTGCTTCTGTTACCGCTTTAAGAAGTTGATTTTTATCAGCCCCCATAGCCACTTGAGCTACATACACATAGCCATAAGACATAGCAATCATGCCAAGGTCTTTTTTCTTCGTCCGTTTACCGCTAGCAGCAAACTTAGCTACCGCTGCCGTGTGTGTCGCTTTTGAGGACTGACCACCTGTATTAGAATATACTTCTGTATCAAAGACTAAAATATTTACATCATCACCAGATGCTAAGACATGATCTAGACCACCAAAGCCAATATCATAGGCCCAACCATCACCGCCAAAAATCCATTGTGACCGTTTAGGTAAATATTGCTTTTCTTCAAGAATGGCCTTCATTGCTTCTGTTGGGGCAACTTCTTTTTCTAGTAACTGAATCACTAAATCAGAACGGTTACGAGTGCCTTCACCTTGGTCACGATAAGTTAACCATTGAGTCAGTGCTTCCTTGAGTGGCTCTTGTTCCTTCGTCGTGCATTCTGAAATTGCTTGTTCTACATATTGACTCAATTGTTCACGAATCTTAGTGGTACCAATGCGCATACCATAGCCATACTCTGCATTATCTTCAAAGAGTGAGTTACCCCAAGTTGGCCCATGACCAGCTTGATTTGTCGTATATGATGAAGTTGGCATAGAACCGCCCCAAATGGAAGAACAGCCTGCTGCATTAGCGATCATCATACGGTCGCCAAATAGTTGCGTTACAAGCTTAGCATACGGCGTTTCACCACAACCTGCACACGCACCAGAGAATTCAAGTAATGGCGTTTCAAATTGACTTCCTTTGACTGTATTTGTCTTCATAGGATTTGGTTTAACTGGTAAAGCCACTCCATATTGCCAAGCCTCTGCCAAATGTAATTCGTCATCAATAGGGCTCATAGTAATGGCTTTTCCTTTAGGCGCTGGACAAATATTAACGCAATTACCACAACCTAAACAATCTAATGGTGATACAGCAATCCGGAACTGTAAATCATTTGTTCCCAATGCAGGAATCGTTTCAAACCCAGTGGGTGCTGCTGCAACTTCTTCAGCGGTTGCTAATATGGGGCGAATCGTAGCATGCGGACATACAAATGCACATTGATTACATTGAATACAATTTTCTTTATGCCAATGTGGTACCGCTAGCGCAACACCACGTTTTTCATAAGCAGCCGTACCATTTGGTAAAGTCCCATCTTCATAACCTAAGAACGTACTAACTGGTAAGCCATACCCTTGTTGCGCATTAATTGGCTTACAAATAGCGTGTACATATTCTGGCACCTCTGTCGCTATTGGTACGGCTGTATCAACTGCGTTAGCCCAATCGGCTGGTACTTCCACTGGTACAATGGCACTAACCCCTTTATCAATGGCCAATGTATTCATGTCGATAACTTTTTGCCCCTTTTTACCATATGTGGCAATCACGGAGTCTTTCAAATGCTGTACCGCTTCTTCAATAGGAATAATATTAGCTAGTTTAAAAAATGCCGCCTGACAAATCATATTAATACGACCGCCAAGACCAATATCTTGTGCAATTTGAGCCGCATTAATGATATAAAATTTTAAATGTTTACTAGCAATTGTTCGGCGCATAGACGCTGGTAGTTTTTCGGCTAATTCTTCAATGCTCCAGGTACAGTTGAGTAAGAACGTACCGCCCTCTTCAATACCTTGTAAAATATCGTATTCATTCACATAGGCTTGGCGATGACAAGCTACAAAGGTAGGGCGCGTTACTAAATATGGTTTATTAATGGGCTGTTTACCAAAGCGCAAATGCGACATGGTAACGCCACCAGACTTTTTAGAATCATAGTCAAAATACGCTTGCGCATACATATCTGTATGATCCCCGATAATCTTTATAGCTGTCTTATTAGCCCCTACCGTGCCATCAGAGCCAAAACCCCAGAATTTACACGCTGTAATATGAGAAGCATCAATCCATACATTATCTGGACGAGGTAAGGATAAACCGGTTACATCATCCACAATACCAATCGTAAATTCAGCCTTAGGTTCGGTAGCCTCTAAATTATCAAAGGTAGCTACCATATCAGCTGGAATCACATCACGGGAACCTAGACCATAACGACCACCCACTACAAGGACATCTAATTTAGCTCTTGCAATAGCGGCCTGTACATCGAGGAATAATGGTTCACCCATAGAACCAGGTTCTTTAGTACGATCGAGCACAGCAATTCGTTTCACTGTCTTAGGCAACGCTTCAATAAAACGGTCCATAGCAAATGGTCTAAATAGATGTACATTAAGCGCTCCAACCTTGCGACCTTGAGCCATTAAATAATCTACTGTTTCATTAGCCACTTGAGCGCCAGCACCCATAACAACGACTACGTCGGTTGCATCAGGCGCACCCACATAATTAAATAAATGATATTCACGGCCTGTCAATTTACTGATTTCAGCCATATAGTCTTCCACAATTTGAGGAATATTCAAATAAAACGAATTAGAAGCTTCCCGATGTGTAAAATAAACGTCTGGATTTTCAGCCGTACCGCGCGTAACCGGTGTATCTGGATTCATAGCCCGTTTGCGAAACGCCATAACGGCCTCTTGATCCACTAATGGTGCCAACTCTTCATAGTCTAACATTTCAATCTTTTGAATTTCATGAGATGTTCTAAATCCATCAAAGAAGTTAATAAACGGAACGCGTCCTTTAATAGCCGCTAAATGGGCTACTGCACTTAAATCCATAACTTCTTGTACCGATGATTCAGCTAGCATAGCACAACCAGTAGCCCGCACTGCCATCACATCTTGATGATCCCCAAAGATAGATAAGGCATGCGTAGCCAAGGCTCTTGAAGCAACTTGGAATACCCCTGGTAATAATTCACCAGCCACTTTATACAAATTAGGAATCATCAATAATAGACCTTGGGCCGATGTAAAAGTCGTTGTCAAAGCACCGGTTTGTAATGAACCATGTACAGCTCCAGCGGCGCCCGCTTCTGACTGCATTTCAACAACTTTAACAGGATGTCCAAAAATGTTTTTACGCCCATTAGCGGACCATTCATCCACAAATTCTGGCATAGGGGACGAAGGGGTAATCGGATAAATCGCTGCCACCTCCGTAAAGCCATAGGACACATGTGCTGCGGCCTGATTGCCGTCCATCGTCTTCATTTTACGCATAGTAAAGCCTCCTAAGTATATACTTATATAAAATATGAATTTAATAAATAAAAAGCAATAACATCATACGATAAAATAAATTAACAAAAATAAGCTATTTCTCAAATCATTAGCTACTAGTATTCCTAAATATTTTAAAATCGGGATTAACTTTTCCAATACCTAAATATCGTGCCTTATAATCCCCTAATAATTCCCTAAATTTATTTCTTAAAATAAATAGTGCACATAAATTAAAGCCTACAGGTAAAACAAGAGTTATATTAACTAAAGCCCAAAATAAATCCGGTCCATTTCCCGTAAGAATTATAGAAGATACAATCCCTATATTTGGAATTGGATATGCAAACTTTAATATCAAAATTACTCTATCCCTGATCTTAGGATAATCTTTAAAAACATATTGAATTACTGATACATAATAAGTAAACCATCCAGTAGTAGTAGTTAATCCAAATAAAATTGCAACAATTCCAATTAATACCACACCAGAATATCCATAGACACTTTCATAAGCCATAATAGTAAGAGTTGCTCCAAATTGACCAGAATTCCAAACTCCAGTTACTAATACGACTAAAACCGTAATAGTACTTATTACTATTGTATTAATAAATACATCAAAACTTCCCCAAAGGCCTTGACGTATTGGATGCACAGTATCTGCTGAACCATAAATTAAAGGACTCGATCCTTGACCAGCTTCATTCGAATTAATTGAACGGGCTACACCGTCAGCAATTGTCTGTGAAAGCACTGCACCAGTGAATCCACCTATAGGTGCACTATCATTGAAAGCAGAAGAAAATATCAAATAAAATGCATATGATATATTTTGGTGATTAACAGCTATAATTATCAACCCAGCTAATATAAATACAATACACATAAAAGGAACTACTCTAACAGCAAAAGAAGCAATTCTAGGGACACCTTTAAATATAATATAAAATAATGCCAATGAATAAATTATCGTGACTGTTATCATATCAAATCCAAAAGATCTATTTAAAATCTCTGCAATAGTAAATACTTGCGACCCTCCTAAAAATTGTGCCACAAAACCAAATGAAAATAATAACGCTAAATATTTTGCTATTCTTGGGAAATGTAAATCCCCGCCAATCCCGTCACTAATAAAATATACACTGCCACCATAATATTCTCCTTTTTCATTTTTATATCTATAATAACATCCTAGTGCTGTTTCAGCACATTTTATTACCATTCCTAATAATGCCCATAACCACATCCAAAAAACCGCACCGGGGCCACCTGTAGCAATTGCAGTGACAACACCACCAATAGAAGTACAACCAACAGCCCCACCAATAGCTATACATGCAGATTCAAAAGGCGATATAGTCCCTTTTCTCTTCTTATAGTTTTCCTTTGACTTATCATCCCATAGACTAAAAATAGTTTGATTAATAATATGATAAAAATGTAGAACAGGAAAAAAGCGACTCAAAAGCATAAAATAACAACCAATAGATATAATAAAAATCATAAAAGGCCATCCCCAAAGGAATGAATTAGTATTTATAATAATGTTGTATAGCATATTTTAACCCCCTTAGGTGTTTATGCTGTTGACAATATCATTCAAACCTTACCAAGAATAATGATCATGATTTAAAGTTATAGCATTAAATATAATAATAAGCAGAGCTATAACATATCTATTTGCTATAACTCTGCTTACTTAATAACAGAATCGCGCAATTAACTATTTATATGCAATTTCTAATGCATTCAAAAAATCATTAACTAAATCATCTGTATCCTCAATTCCACAAGATACTCTAAGTAGTCCATCTGTAATTCCCATCTTTAATCTTTCTTCTTTAGGTACATCATAATGAGATGACATAACTGGATAAGATAATGTAGTCCTATATCCTCCCAAAGTCATTGCATAATGAGCAAAGCTTAATGATCTCATAAACTTATTCATTTTATCTCTATCTTCAGGCAATTCCACACTTAACATTCCACCAAATCCATTAAACTGTTCCATAGCTAGTTTATGTTGTGGATGATTTATTAAACTTGGGTGATTAACTTTCAATACATAAGGGCTTTTTTCTAAAGCCTTTGCTAAGGCTTCACCATTTTTAGCTTGTTGTTTCAATCTTAATTCAATAGTTCTAAATCCCCTTTGAACTAACCAACATGAAAATGGATCAGCTTGAGTTCCTAATAATACCTGCAATTCATAGGCTTTTTTTATCAAAGACATCTTTCCTGTCGCAGAACCGCAAACAGCATCGCTATGACCATTAGCAAATTTTGTCAAACTATTCACTACAATATCTGCACCAAAGTCTAACGGACGACACTGTACACATGTCATAAATGTATTATCAACAATAAAAATTGCATTGTTATTATGAGCAATATCTGCTATTTCTTTTAAATTAGGGACCGTAATCATTGGATTAGAAACCGTTTCTGTATATAAAATTCTAGTATTAGGCTGAATTGCAGCCTTAATACATTCTGTATCAGTAAAATCAACAAAAGTAGTCTCTACTCCAAAATGCTCTAATACACGAGTAAAAATATCAATAGTCTCACCATATAAAGTCATATCAGAAACAATATGATCGCCTTGCTTTAAATTAGATATAATAGCTGTTGAAATTGCTGCCATCCCCGAACTACAAATAATTGAATCCTCACCGTGTTCAGCATATGACATTAATTCAACTAAAGCACTGCGATTAGGATTCCTATTTCTATTATAACAAAAACCATGTTCATCATATCTTTTTTGTAAATCATCTAAATCTTCCACATTAAAAGCTGTTGTCATATAAATTGGCGTTGCTTCTGGATTAGTGGCGGGTTCGTTAATATAAATTCCTTTAGATAATACATCAGTACCAAACTTAAAATTTTTTTCTGTTACTTTAAACATATTACTTCCTCCTTTTTAGGGTTATCGGTTTAACGTAATTCAAGTATATTCTCTATAGTAAGGAGAGAGTCAATAAATTTATTCTCATCCACTTTCATTGACTCTATTGTAACTATATGGTTTATCATGAGCACAGTAAACAAATGCATTTGTATAACGTGAAGTGAAAACCGATAGGAGGTATGTATATGTTAGCGCATGTACTCAATTCAATAAACGACTTCTTTTGGAGCATTCCGTTTATTGCATTCGTAATTTTTGTAGGAGCCTATTTTACAATTGGTTCAAAATTTTTTACTATTGTTCATTTTGGTCATATTTTTAACAATACATTTTTAAGTATGTTTAAAAAAGATGCCCACAAAAAAACCGAAGGTACTGTCTCCCCATTTGAAGCAATTTGTATATCTGTGGGTGGGAATGTTGGCATGGGGACTATTGGTGGCGTTGCTACTGCAGTTGCAACTGGTGGTCCCGGAGCAGTTTTCTGGATGTGGTTATGGGCATTTTTCGGAATGATGGTTAAAATGGTAGAAACCACATTAGGTTGTTATTATCGCAGTAAAAACGAAAAAGGTGAATACTATGGTGGTGGTACTTACATGCTTGAAAAAGGTATCGCAAGAGAATTAAATCATTCTAAATTTGGTACTACATTAGCAGTTCTATTTGGTACTGGATTTATTGCCCAATTTTTAGGGGGCTCCCAAGTATTCACTATTTCAGAAATTTTAAATACAAGTTTTGGAATTCATCCTATGATTGTTACTGTATTATATACTGCATTACTCTATTATGTTATTTATCATGGAATTCCAGGTATTGCCACTTTTGAAAAATATGCTACTCCTTTTAAATGTCTATTGTATTTAATTGGTTGTCTATTCTTAATATTGTTCAATTTTCAAAATATTCCTCATATGTTTTATCTCATTTTCCATGATGCATTCACAGGGACTGCCGCAACAGGAGGATTTGTTGGCGCAACAATATCCAAAGTAATCGGTGATGGTGTTGCACGTTCTATAAATGCTAATGAAGCTGGTCAAGGATCTTCTCCCTTCATATACGGCTCTGCTAAAACAGAACATCCTGTAAAACAAGCACTTTGGGCTTCATTTGATGTTTTTGTTAATACTATGATAGTTTGTACATTAACTGCCCTCTGCGTTATTGCAACCGGCGTATGGAATTCAGGAATCACAGGAGCTTCTCTTAGTATTGCTGCATTTGAAACTGCCTTTGGCTTTGGTGGAGATATATTCTTAGGCATTGTTGCAATTTTATTTGGTATTACTGTTACTAGTGGCTGGTTTAGTTTTTATGTAGCAATTATCAATCATGGATTTAGATCTCATCCTATTCTTAGAGATAAACTCGTAAAAATTTTCAAACTAATATATCCGCTGCCAAATCTTATTATTGTTGGTTCAATTGTATATACAGGAAATGGACCAGACCTATTTTGGACAATTGTTAATATTACACTGATTGCACCTGTAGCAACAAATTTATTAGGTCTACTAATTCTTAGAAAAAAATTTTGGACCTTATTTAAAGACTATAAAGCTCGCTATATGGGAATTGGTAATATTAATCCAAACTTCTTCGTTTTCTACGAAGATGATCCAAAAGTATTTGCACAAGAAGAAGCTATTCGTAATAAAGCTCGTGAAATTGATATAGCCGCTCATTCCCACAGATAATCGAACCATCCTCAGAAACTCCTTTAAAAAGAGAGTGAAGAAAATACTTTAATTTTAACTTCACTCTCTTCTTTTTTATGATAAAATCTATACAATATAAAGTAAAAGAGCTAAAATAAACATATATTATTTCTTCTATTTTTATAAAAAGGTGATTATATGGAAAAGTTTTATCCTATTGGAGAAGTATCAAAAATTATGGGGGTTTCTGTTCAGACTTTACGTTATTATGCAAATATAAAATTAGTAGAACCTCAATACATTAGCCCAAATACAGGATATAGATACTATACATATGAACAATTCCATATTATTGACCGCATCAAATATTTACAAAAATTTGGATTTTCGCTTAATAAAATAAGAGGAATCTTTTTACGAAATGATATCGACAAATTAGTTACAATGCTTGGTGAAAAAAAGAACTCTTTAGAAGCTCAAATGCAAAATTTAAAAAATACTATCGATATGATTCAATGGTACCAAAATTATTTTATACATAGTCAAAATATAGAAAAATCATGTATAAAGCATATAGACACAAGATATCTTTTAATAACAAAAATTAAGCCACACGAAAACAAGGAGGACTACCATATTCGTTTACAAAAATTACGTTCTTCAGAACGTTTAAAAAATATAATCTTTAAACGTCAGTTTACACTTGTTTTCAAATATGAAGATTTTATCTCTGGAAATCTAACGCCTACACATATTGGAATGTTTATAAAAGAGCGGCCATCTATAAAATCCCAATTTTTAACAAAGATTCCTAGTGGGGACTTTTTTTGTCTAACATCAAGAATACTCTCTGAAGAATGTAATCCACATGAAGCCAAGCTATATTTTAAAGACTATCAAATAAAACCAAAACTAGTCCTAGCAAATGAATACGAAGATAATTTATATGAGTATTCACAATGCCCTTACGAAATCCAAATTTTTATTCCTAAAAATAAAAATTAATTACATTCACAACTAAATATTTAATTGCCCTTTTTCATATTCTTCTACTCAATTAAACAAATGGTGAAACAGTCAACAAAATACCTGCTGCTACAATAAATAATAAGGTAGGACTTCTAAAACGTGCTAAAAAATCTAATTTATAAACTAAGTAGGTAGGTATAAAACAACCTATAATCCCCATGATAGGGCCCATCCAAGTTAATAATCGTAAAACAGGAATATTTAAAATAATAGCGCCCCAAGCTACTAAAACACCAAATACTAACGTGCCCATAGCGATAGCTTTTCGATTAATGCGTTGTTCATCATATATCCGTTTTAATACATTAAGAGCAATCCCTTGACAAGATTCTTTAAATGCTAAAAACACACCAAAGAATGCAGTCATAATAGAAAAAATATTCAATAACAAACTAAGAATTCGAACTGTATCGCCATCCATTTCCTGAGCAGCTATGGCTAATGCTGAAATATTTTGCTCCGCTGCCATAATCGCTTGCCCTTGGTTCATAGCTAAATTAAAAGAAATAGCAAAAAAGAAAATCGTAATAAATAAAACAGCAAATGAAATATTCATAGCTCGTAAAGATTTATGCCAAGCTACATCAATAGATTTATTATGAGAGCGATATGAAATAACCATAGGGCTTAACGTCTGAATAAATAAAATAGATGTTAACGTCAATGGCAACATAGTAAATGCTTGGTATAATGCTTCTTTTATAGTCGGTAAGCTTGAAACATTACTAACATCCCAATGATTAACCATAATTAATCCCAAAACTAAAATAGCACATAACTTTGTTAATACAAGCGCTGTATTAATCTTGAATAAAATTCTTTCTCCTTGTGCTGCAATAGCTACCAATAAACAAATAACCCCTAAGCCATAATAAGGATTGCTAGATAATATAGAATCTGTAATATTAAATGAATGTAAAAAAGAGGCACTATCATTAGTAATCGATATGGAATAAACAAAAATACTAATGACAATCATGATAAAATAAATGACGCCTAAAAAAATCCCCCAGTTTTTTCCTAAATAATGAGAAATAACCGATGGATAATCTGTACATTCTGGTGAAACAGCTAATGTATTAACAAATAAACGTTGAAATAAATATAAGGCAGGATAGCCAATAGCTGCGGCCAACAAATATACCCACACACCAACTAATCCCACTTGCACGGGCAAAAACACAATGCCAGCACCAATAGCCATACCAATACTCATAATAATCCAACCCCAGTCAGTAATATCAAAGCGAATGGCTTCCTTCCACTCTGCTTCTGTCATATCTGAGTGCAAGTTTTTTATATTAACACAGTTAGTCTTACCTTCCTCAAATGACAACTGTGAATCAATTTCTAATTCTTTTTCCATTAAAGCCTCCTCTGTCCTTTATGTATTATGACACAAAATTTAATTTTTGAATAATAATTATTCTAACCACATATATTAAACTTTTACTTCTAACAGCCGTGAATTAAATTTAATTCACGGCTGTTATCTTTTACTTACAAAATTTATCATTTAACAATTCGTGAACTCCTATAATTGTCTAACTTATTATATTCTATCACTAATAAACTTATTCCATAAACCAATAAAATACATCTAAACCTTTCAATACCCTCACCTGTAACAATAACACTTATAGGAGAGGGTATTATTAATTATTTTAAACAATAATTTTTAACATTTTATTTATCTATTTATATTTCAAATATCTGTTATAACATATTAAAACTGCTAAACTGTTTGACATTTCAAAATGATAGTTTTAGTATATAAAAACAAGATAGTTAAATTTTTAATAAGGAGGCGCCCAATAATGTTAGGCAATTTAAGCGAAAAAATAGAAGAGAAGGCGATGATAAGTTTCTTAAAACGATTTGATGCCAATCCATTTAAAGTAAAATTTAAAGATAATGAATATATAATTGGTGAAGGGACTCCTCTATTTACCGTAGATATGAAAGAACCTATTCCTGCTAGCAAACTCGTAGCCAGCACATCCATCGCTCTTGGCGAGGCATACATGGACGGCAATTTAGAAATTGAAGGCGATTTATACTTCGCACTCAACCATTTTCTTGGTCAGATGGATCAATTCTCCACCGCTGGCGACGTACTAAGCAAATTAACGCATAACCCACTAACAAAAAAACATCAAGCCGAAGAAGTACAAAGCCATTACGATATTGGCAATGATTTTTATTCCCTCTGGCTTGATGAAACTATGCAGTATTCCTGTGCCTACTTTGAAAAAGAAAGCGATACCCTCTACGAAGCGCAGATGAATAAAATCCATCGCATTCTAGATAAGTTATATTTAAAAGAAGGCTTACGTCTCCTTGATATCGGTTGCGGTTGGGGGTTCTTGCTCATTGAAGCTGCTAAAAAGTATAAAATTAAGGGCACTGGGATTACGCTCAGTCATGAACAATATGAAAAATTTCAAGAACGCATTAAAGACAACCACTTGGAAGACTATTTAACAGTTAAACTCATGGATTACCGTGATTTACCAAAATCAGGTCTTGAATTTGATCGTATTGTTAGCGTTGGTATGGTCGAGCATGTAGGTCGTGAAAACTATCAACTCTTTAATGACTGCGTCGATTCTGTACTCGTTGATGGTGGTGTTTTCCTCCTTCACTTCATCAGCGGTATGGATGAAAAACCCGGAGATGCTTGGATGAGTAAATATATCTTCCCCGGTGGCATGTTACCTAGCCTCCGTGAAATGATTGCCGATATAACGGACGATAATTTCCATGTACTAGATGTAGAAAATCTTCGTATGCATTACAATATGACCTTACTCGAATGGGATAAAAATTTCCGATCCCAATTACCAACAATTCGTCAAAAATTTGATGAACGTTTTATCCGCATGTGGGATTTATACCTCAACGGTTGTGCCGCTGCCTTTGCTAATGGCATGATGGACTTACATCAAATTTTAGCAACCAAAGGTATTAATAATAACTTACCAATTACACGCTGGTATTAAACAAGTATTAAAAATTCATAACTAATTACCCACCTATTATAAATTCCTGCCAAAGACTGTTACTATAGCACGACTGATTGCCTATGTAAAAAGCATCAGTAACGCCTATAGTAGCAGTCTTTTCTATAGGCACATTATTATCTACGCTATACTAAATTAATGATTCTTCAGATTTTCAAATATACATTACAAATAGTTATAATAATAACTTGCTAACATCATATAGGCCCTTATATAATAGAATCGTGTGATTTAATAATCAAAATACTAAAACTTCATTTATTATTTTTCTAATTAGTGAGGCTCCCATGAAACAAACATCGTCCATCGCTTTAATTACCCAAACTAGTCTTTTTATCGCTCTTACTGTGCTATTATCTTATGTTTTTGCGATTCATACTACCTTTATTCATATTACCTTTGGATTTCTCTCTACCGCTATTTTTGCCGTTATGCATGGCCCCATTCGGGCTGGTATTATGGCTGCGATTGCTTGTTTCATCGGTATGCTCCTCTTTGGGCAAGGCGTATTCTTCCCTGGGTTTATGCTCTCTGAATTTTTAGTTGGCTATACCTTTGGCCACTTCTTATATAAAAAGCCTATTACTTTGAAACGAGTAGCTATACCCTTCCTCATTATTACAGTCATCATTCATTTAGGCCTTAATACCTTATGGCTTGTGATTTTTTATCAAAAAGCGGCCTCTGCTATTTTTATGGGCCGCCTCATTAAAAATATTATCTGCTATCCTATTGAAATCGGTCTATTTTTTGCCGTATATAAAACATTAGGCCGTATTATCCCCGCCCTTAATTATAAAAAAGAGTCTAGCAGCACAGATGAAATTACGCCCGAAACATCAACTATACGATAAGTATATTACAACCAAGCCCATAAAGCAGCTACTATGAGGGTTGGCAACATATTGGCAATGCGAATCCGTTTATCCCACAACAAATTAACCCCTACTAAAAAAATCATAATGGATCCAGTAAAGGAAATATTACTAAGCGCTTGCTCCGTTAGCCATGGTGTAATAAAAAAGGCTAACAAAGTCACTAAGCCTTGCACTATACCAACAGGAATTGCTGAATACATACAGCCTTTTCCCAATGTAGTCGTCATAATCATAACTACAATACCATCCATCATCGCTTTTGCCAGTAGAATGGTGGGGTCACCTGAGGCATCTTTAATGGAGCCAATAATCGCCATAGCACCAATACACACTGTAAAAGAGGCCGTTAAAAAGCCTTCAATAAACCCTCCCTCACCTTCATTTTTACTTTTTACCTTTAACCAAGCACCAAATTGCTCTAATTTTTTATCTAAATCTAAAATTTCACCAATAACCGTACCAATGATGAATGTCATGACCAACATCATAATATTGGTGACCACCAACTGACCATCTACAAAAACTAGAGATTCTTTAGTGGCCCCTACAAAACCAATAAATAAAATACAAGCACTCATGGCCGCCATTAACGTTTCAAGTAAACGCCGATCCAAATAATTACGTGCTGTTAACCCAATGAGCCCCCCGACTACAATGATTAACATATTAAGCAAAGTTCCTACGCCAGGCATACTATCTCTCCTTTTTTCATAACATACGATACAAAAATACTTGCATCGGTTTAATATTAATTGATTATAGCACATACATCTGTTAGATAACATCAGAGTTTGTTTGTTTTTATAATTGTGCTATGATGATAAAAATATACCTTCATAATCTTGACAAATCACTAATTCAAATGATATGATATTTTAGTAATTAGATATGGAGGATTACTCAAGAGGCTGAAGAGGACGGTTTGCTAAATCGTTAGGGCGGGTTACCGTCGCTAGGGTTCGAATCCCTAATCCTCCGCCATATCATATATACTTTTAACTGATAATTGTTGAAAGTATTCAAAACCCCTACAAAACTAGGAAACACCTAGAAAGTAGGGGTCTTTTTATGTTCATTTTTAGACACTTTCAATTATCAATTAAGAGAGAAACATTCGTAAATATTCAAAGTTTCCATCTAATTTCCGTCCTATAAATCCCTTTAAACTATACAAAAAAAGAGTGCCCTGCGCTAAGAGAAGCTTTACAAATTTTAATTTGTAAGTTTCTCATGTCTATGGCACTCTCTTTTACTATATAGTATTTAGCCCTTAGCCACCTTAAACTTTGCTATCATTTCCTTAGCCACTTCTACCGCATCACCTACGATACCATAGTCGCATACTTTAAAAATAGCTGCTTCTGGATCTGTATTAATGGCCACAATCGTTTCAGAACCAGTAATACCAGCCGTATGCTGAATTGCCCCCGAAATCCCAAAGGCTAAATATAGTTTAGGTGCTATCGTTTTACCGGTCTGCCCAATCTGACGACTCAATGGGTACCACCCTTTTTCTACAATAGGACGACTTACCCCAAGAACACCACCTAATACCTCAGCTAACTCTTCCAACACTTTGAAATTAGCTGGTGACCCCATGCCACGACCACCGGCTACAACAATTTCAGCCTCTTCAATGTTCACTTCATTTAAATCAACTTTAATCATTTCTACAAAACGATTACGAATATCACTGTCCGCAAGCGTTACTGTTTCTTGATGTATTTGACCCGTACGTCCTACTATCCGCTCTGGCATTTTAAATACATTAGGACGAACAGACCCCATTTGTGGTCGATGTTCAGGACAAATAATTTCAGCTAAAATATTGCCCCCTAAAGCCGGTCTTGTCCACTCTACCAACCCGTCCGATTGACTAACAGACAAAATGGTACAGTCAGCTACAACACCATTTTTCATACGTCCAGAAATACGGGGCGCCAAATCACGGCCATCATTAGTAGCGCCGATTAAAATTACATTTGGTTTATTTTGACCAAAGAAATCTGTAATCACCTTTGTATATCCATCCGTTGAATACCGCGCTAACAGTGGATGTTCAAATACATGCACATGATCAGAACCATATTCAATTAAAGTTTGTGCCTGCGAGGCTACCTGTGCCCCTAAAATCAATGTATGTACTTCTTCATTAAGCTGATCAGCAATAAGGCGGGCCTGACCAATGAGTTCATAGGTTACTTTGCGCACCTGCCCATCAAAGCAGTCGGCAATTACATAAACACCTGTATATTCTTCAAACACCGTAATACCTCCTTATGCAATCAGATAAGTTCCTTTTGTTGTAAAACGCCTAAAATCGTCTCTACAGACTCCGTAACAGGGCCAGTAAGCATTGTCCCAGCTGAACGCATCGGCGGGCTATACACCTTGCGTACACGCGTTGGCGACCCTTGTAGACCTAATCGTTTAGGATCTGTTTCCATATCGTTTGCCGTAATCAACTTTACTTCATACTGCGTAGCCCGAATTGAATGATGAAGCGTTGGATACCGTGGTTCGTTCAACGTTTTCACCGCCGTCATCAACATAGGTACGGGCGTATCTAATACTTCAAAGCCTTCTTCATGTTCGCGCTCTGTCCGCACAATCCCATCCGTTACTTCAATCTTACATACATAAGTAACTTGTGGAATACCTAATTCCTCAGCAATTTGTGGACCGACTTGGGCCGTATCCCCATCAATCGCTTGTTTACCACAGAAAATAATATCAAAAGGTTTACCTTGATCCTTCTGTACTTTAGCAATGGCCCGTGCAATCGTATAACTGGTTGCCAACGTATCAGCCCCAGCAAAGGCACGGTCTGTAATTAAATAAGCTTCATCAGCTCCCATAGAAATACATTCTTTTAAAGCGATTGACGCTTGTGGTGGCCCCATTGTTATAACCGATACGCGTGTACCAGGATAGGTGTCCTTCACCTTTAAAGCGGCTTCTAACGCATTCATATCAAAGGGATTTACTATACTAGGCAATCCCGTACGAATCAATGTATTCGTTTCAGGATCTAATTTTATTTCAGACGTATCAGGCACTTGCTTAATACATACGAGTAATTCCATAATCGGCCTCCCTTTTAACCTTGACGAAATTCTACACCCTTCGTGTCATCTGGATATTCCCATTTTGTCACGATAGTGTTACCACAAAGTACACGACAAGTACCGCATTCAACGCAGCCAGCATAATCAAAGGCTAATGTACCATCATCATTGAGCGTATATAAACCAGCTGGACAAGCATTAACGAGTTTCATCTTTTCCTTCATATCTGGATAATCATGGATGATTTCAATATGAGGATGCCCTTCATTTACATGATATTTATTAACGCCTAATTTTTCTTCCAAATTCATCATAAAGCACGCCCTCCTTTAAGCGCATCCAAGGCCAAATTAACAAGGCCGACACCATTAGCTCGTTTTAATAATTTAGGCACTAATGGCTTAGCTCCGTCCCCATTGACCGTAAAAACATCTCCCATAATCCCATTGACCATAGCAGGATACTTTTGGAAAATACGAGGCGTATTTAAGAATTCTGGGAAGTGACGATATGTTTTCAAATCTTTACCAATGAAACTATTCTCTACTAAAATATCGTAATAGCGTAAGGCTCCGGCCGAAAAGTCTTGTAATTTCTTCGCCTTAATAATAGCATCGCCGGCATACATACCAGAGGCAATAGCAAAATCCATACCACGAACCGTATAGCCCATATTAATACAAAAACCAGCTGCATCACCAACGATAATAAAACCATCACCACTTAAGGTAGTTACTGCTTTATAGCCCGCTTCAGGCACCATGTGGCCACTACGTTCTACTAATTTGCCACCTTTTAATAATCGCGCTATCGGCCCATAATTCATAAATTCATTCATCATGTCTTCAATGGTAGCCTCTGCTTCCCCAATATGTTCAAGCCCTACCACTACCCCCAAGGACAAACTATTTTTATTCGTATACAGGAAACCACCGCCCATTAAACCATGGGTAATATCGCCCATAGAAAGCCAAGCTAAGCCTTCATCCCCTTCAAGGCCCAATCGTTCCTCTAATACCCCTTTATTAAAGGTATAGACTTCTTTGGCCCCCACAGCTACCTCAGAGGCTGTAATCGGGGCTCTTAACCCCGCCCGTTCAGCTAATAATGAATTAACGCCATCAGCTAAAACTACAACATCGGCTAACATTGTATCCTTACCACAACGAATACCGACTACTTTTTCTCCTTCTTTGAGTAATGCATCTACCTGAATGCGATTGACCACCACCGCGCCGGCTGCCGCCGCTTGATCTACTAACCATTTGTCAAAGACACCGCGCAATACGACATAGGATTCGTCCTCTGGTCTAGTGGGTGTAGCTTCATACTCAACTGTTGTAGCCTTACCACCTTCTAAAATCGAAATCCGTTCTTTCGTGACCTTTCTCTCTAATGGTGCCGTTTCACGGAAATTAGGAATTAACGTCTCTAAGGAATGGGTATAAATACGACCACCCGTCATATTCTTAGCACCACTATAACTCCCTCGTTCTACTAAGAGTACCTTAACACCTGCTTTAGCCATACGATAAGCCGCTGCTGCCCCTGCTAAGCCGCCACCTACGACAATTGCTTCAAATCGTTCCATGCTGTTTCTCCTTGTATATTACACTGTATTAAAAATACAAAATAAATCCAAACAGTCATCCTTATCAATCAATAGACTCAGCATCTATCAGTCATTAACCGGTCACCTTTACTAACTAATAATTCACAGGGTGTAGATATTTTAGATGTAAAGTCTATAGAATATATTGATAATTTTAGATATTGTCCTCCGTGCTTACTATTATATATATTCTAATGTCATTTTTAAAATACCTCTTTTGCATAGTTAAATATATTCTATATTATTCAAAGTCTCACACACTCTAGCATCCCTTATAAATAAAACAAAAAGGGGGTATACCTAATTTAGGTATACCCTCTTTTTTACTGCTACAACACTTAACTTACTAAGCAATTAATACACATTAAATAGACCAGAAAGAATCATGGAAAATAATTTTGCGATACGTTTCAAAACGAAGCCATTTATCATACCAAGCCCCATCATGTGACAGACTATCATCAGCTGATTCAACGATAAATTGAGCTACATCCTCAGCACTATTCACTTGTAATGCAAAGCCACGACCATTAACAACAGGTACATCATTATATGTATAATCAGCTAATGTTACCATATCCTTAAACTGACCATCACGAACTATAATAGCTACCTTATCACGTACAACTAAAATATCAAAATTAGTTGGGTACGCATAACTAGCCCCTGTAATTGGTAACGCATCCCCTATTTGGAACGTGGTTCGCGTAGGGCGAATTTTATCCACTTTAAGACCTTCTACATTATAATAGAATTCATCAAATACATCACCACGAGCACTCAAACCATGACCTTCAAATGTATGTTGTTGCGCTGCTGTGCCTACCGCTTCTACCACGCCACAAGCCGATGTCATATTGCTGACACGATTGATTAAAATCAATTCGCCCAAGGTTTTATGATGGCGGAATTCATCCATAACAACAGGTGTTTGGAAATGTAAAGTACAAAGAGCAATACTATTTTTACCCAATTCAGCTGCTGGCAACTGTTCCCCACTATTAACATCAATTTGGTATTGAATATCGGTAACTGTGGCCGCCACTTGTTTAGTCCCTAAACTAACTAAATATTCATTGCCCACTTCTAATGGCTCATCATCCATCCAAAGTAATTTCACACTTGCCGTTTGGGCTGTGCCAATACCTGTTTGTTTCACTAATACACTGCCTCGGGACACATCAATTTCACGATCCAATTGTACAGTCAACGGTTGTCCTAGCTGAGCCTCTTCAACCTGATTAAACCCTACTAATAAAGATTCAACCTTAGCACTTTCACCACTCGGTAATACAGTCAACGTGTCTCCTACCGCAACCTGCCCAGCTTCTACCTGTCCCTGGAAACCACGGAAGGTATGATTAGGACGGCATACACGCTGTACAGGCATATAAAAGCCATCTTCTACGGTACCTGATGCATCAACGGTTTCTAAATAGGGTAACAACGCTGACCCTTCATACCAAGGCATAGTTGTTGCCTTCGTCGTAATATTATCGCCTTCAGTAGCAGACACCGGAATCACTTGTACATGAACGAGTCCCACTTCT
The DNA here is from genome assembly GCF_900460315.1 of Veillonella criceti. NCBI lineage: Bacteria > Bacillati > Bacillota > Negativicutes > Veillonellales > Veillonellaceae > Veillonella > Veillonella criceti. The sequence continues at coordinate 1,502,265 of NZ_UHIO01000001.1, forward strand.
TTAGCAAGACTCGCTATATCCGCTTCAATCTTACGAAATACGTCTTCCTTATACCCTACCAAGTCCATTTTATTGACGGCAAACACAAAAGATTCAATCCCCATAAGAGCACAAATCCGAGCATGGCGACGAGTTTGTACTAAAATACCTTGAGAGGCATCGACCAAAATAATCGCCAAATCAGCAAAAGAAGCCCCCACTGCCATGTTACGAGTATATTCTTCATGCCCTGGTGTATCAGCTACGATGAAACTACGATTATCCGTCGTAAAATAACGATAGGCTACATCAATCGTAATCCCCTGCTCACGTTCAGCCATCAAGCCATCCAATAATAAAGAATAGTCAATAGCACCGCCACGACTGCCTACTTTACTTTCTAGTTCTAATGCTTTCGCTTGGTCTGCATATAATAATTTAGCATCATATAAAATGTGGCCAATCAGTGTTGATTTACCATCATCTACACTACCACAAGTAATAAATTTTAAAAGTCCTTTCATGATTATATCCTCTCTTATCCCAATACCTACTTTAGAAATACCCTTCTCGTTTACGGCGTTCCATACTGCCCGCCGCTTCACTATCAATAACACGAGTCGTACGTTCTGAGGAAACAGCCGATAGAGTTTCTTCAATAATTTCATCTAAGGTAGTGGCCTCAGATTCGGTACCCCCTGTTAGCGGGTAGCAACCTAAGGTACGGAAACGGACTTTTTTCTGTTCAATTTTTTCACCAGGACGTAATTTGAAACGATCATCATCTACCATGATAATATTGCCATCACGATAGACTACAGGCCGTTCTTTCGCAAAATATAAGGATACAATATCAATATTTTCTCGTTTAATATATTGCCAAATGTCTTTTTCAGTCCAATTTGATAAAGGGAATACGCGGATACTTTCCCCCTTATTAATTTTAGCATTGTATAATTTCCACATTTCAGGGCGCTGATTCTTAGGATCCCAACCATGAGAAGCGTTACGGAAAGAAAAAATACGTTCCTTAGCCCGTGATTTTTCTTCATCACGACGCCCGCCTCCGAAAGCAGCCGTGAAGCCATATTTATTGAGAGCTTGTTTCAAAGCTTGTGTCTTCATAATATCCGTGTAAGCTGCGCCATGGTCAAAGGGGTTAATCCCTTGCGCCACCCCTTCTTGATTGATATATTCAATCATATCTAGACCAAATTTCTTGGCTGTTTCATCACGGAATTTGATCATCTCTTTAAATTTCCAAGTCGTATTTACATGTAAAAACGGAAATGGTGGGTTTTCTGGATAAAAAGCTTTGCGCGCTAAATGCAACATAACCGAACTATCTTTCCCAATGGAATATAGCATAACCGGCTTTTCACACTGCGCGGCCACTTCGCGGATAATATATATAGCTTCCGCTTCCAACTCATCTAAATGACTGTATTCACTCATAGTACAACCTTCTCTCTTTAACTCTTATTTTAATATTGATTTGATTCTTGGGCATTGACTACAATAGTCTGCGACTCACCCGTAGCCGATGTATATTCCCACTGCCAAAAATGACCATCACGACGCGCTTTCATGGTACCCCCTTTGCCACCCATATCAGGACCTAGGAAATACGCAATAGCGCCAACTGGGCATTCTTTAATACACGCCATACAGCCCCAACAATCCTTAGGATAGGCCATGAAGGCTTTACCCGCTTCATTCATAGCGGGCAAACTCCCAGGACAAATATTAACGCAACGCTGACAACCAACACAGGTACTTTGATCAATTCTGATGCTCATAATAATCCTCCTTCACCAATGGCCGTTGTCGAATTTCAATGCCCTTATCAGTTGCTACTGAATTCACATAGCAGAGCCATTCTTCACTCGTTTCCGGATAATCTAAGTTTTCTGCAAAACTATGCCAACGTGTTTCTTTACGCGCTGCTAAATGAGCAATCAATGTTAAACAAACTACCAATCGTTCTTTTAATTCATAAATAAACAATAAATCATGTAAACTATGAGCCTTCAAAGATTGAGTCATAATTTGTAACTCTTCAATACGAGCCTTCGCCTTCGCTAATTGTTTACTATTAAATCGATAATATGCCCCAATACCTCCTGCATAGCTATCCATCGTACGTTGCATTGCCTCTTCTAATTGTTCCGTTGTATATAAAGGCGCCTCCCCTGTTAAGAATGTGTCATAGGCCGCTAAATAAGTTTGGGCTTTAGCTTTGAGTGTTGGTGAAACGCTAATAGGTCCTCCCTTAGCTTCCTTATAACGCTTAGCAATCGCTAATGCTGCAATTTCCCCTTCAGCCAAGGCCCCTGTTACATATTTTTGAGGACAACCACCCGCTACATCACCAGCTGCATATAAATTGCGTATAGTCGTTTCACGATTGGTATCAACCCAATACCCGCTCGCTGTATGACCACCTACAATATATGGTTCTGTTCCTTCAATTTCAACATTCTGTTGTTGTGGCCCTTTACCTGATTCTAGCCATTTCAACGTTTGACCTGGTGCCATATTAAGATATGCCTTTAATAGATCCATATTTTGCTCACTGGTAATCCCTTCAGTTGCTAAATAACAAGGACCATGACCATCTAGCGTTTCCTTAACAGTGCCATAAACACGTTGTGATGTAGTAAGGCCATATTTCGTTTCATACACTTCACTATCAGCATTGATCTGTTTAGCCCCCACCCCTTGGGCAATCGTACCTGTAGGAGCAATCGTATCTTTACAACGCAAAGCAATGAAACGCATTTCAAAGGTTGTCATTTCAGCACCAGCCTGAATCCCCATAGCATAACCAGCCCCTGTATTAAAGGGCGAATACCACATCTTATGTCGTGAAAAGCCAGGGTTATTAGGCCTGTATAAACCAGCCGCCCCACCGGTCGCACAAATTACATAAGGTGCATAAATTTCATAGGCTACCTGATTTCGCAAGGAAAAACCTACGGCTCCTTTAATTTCACCATCTTCCACTAAATAATCAGTCATAATAACATGTTCCATAACAGTTGTATTTGACAATTGTAAGACAGCATCAGCTAAAAGAGGTTTAATATTTTCACCATTAATCTTAATATTACGGTTCCCTCTTGCCATATAATCACCATTGGCATCTTTTAGAATCACGAGGCCTAAATCTTCTAACACTTTTGTGACTCCATTAAGTCGCTCACTCATGGATAACAACAAATCTTGCCGCACAATACCAGCTGCATCCTTTGTGGCATAGTCCACATAATCCTGCGGTTTACGGCCTTTCACAATATACGCATTAAGAGCATTCACACCAGCTGCTAAACAACCGCTACGACGAATGGCTGCTTTTTCTACGATTAAAACCTTAGCCTCTGTTTCCTTTTGCAACGTAAGCGCTGCATAACAACCCGCTGTGCCTCCGCCAATAATAAGCACATCCGTATCAATTCGCTCTCGTTTCTCAAACTTCATACTGACTATCCCACCTAATTTCCTATAATTATATTTGAAACATTTCTCTCTACACACCTTATGGCCTAACCTTCTATAAAGACCATTAAATATAAAATATCTGGCCTGCTTCGAGTGCTTTATTTTTTACAATGTGAACCTCTGTATTACTACATAAAAAGAGTCGATAAATTAATACTTGCACTGATTCACCCACTGTAAAGGAGGCCGCTTCAATCGGCTGTTCCGCTTCAATCAAATGCTCACCTATACGAATGCGCATACTAAGGCGCGTTCCCTGAAACGCCACGGTTTCTACCACACCTTGTTCTACTGCACTTTTATCTTCATGGTCAGCATCCGCTTTAAAAACAGCAACAAATTCAGGTCGAATAATGGCCCATTCAAACCCCTCTTCACGTTCAAAACCTGTCAACGTTTCATAATGCATAATCCCTTTGGCCTTGCCCATAAAGCCGGCCACGAAAGGCGTCGCTGGTTGGCCATAAATTTCTTCTGGCGTCCCCATCTGCTCAATGCGCCCATTATTCGTTACAATAATTTCATCGGCTAATTCTACCGCTTCTTCTTGGTCATGTGTTACAAAAATACTAGTAATGCCTGACTTCTTAATGGTTGCTTTTAACCATTGTCGCAACTCATGCTTAACTTTAGCATCGATAGCTGCAAAGGGTTCATCTAAGAGCAGTACATCAGGTCTTGGTGCTAAAGCTCTAGCAAAGGCCACACGTTGCCGTTGACCGCCCGATAATTCACCAGGATAGCGATCTTGCAAATTAGCCAACCCTACTAAATCAAGTAATTCTAACACCCGTTTTTTAATAATATTCGGATCTTCTTTTTGTACTGTAAGGCCAAAGACAATATTATCAAAAACAGTCATATGACGAAATAATGCATAATTCTGAAAAACAAAACCAATTCCCCGTTTAGCCGGCACAATGGAGTTCACTCGTTTACCAGCAATATAAATATCACCTTGATCAGGATGTTCTAAGCCTGCCAACATCCGTAAAATTGTTGTTTTACCACTACCACTAGGCCCTAAGAGAGCCACAATTTTACCTTCTGTGATATGAAAATTTACATCTTTGGAGGCTTCATAATTGCCATATTGTTTATAAATACCTTCCATTGCTACATATTGAGACGTTATTGTTTCCATCTCATCACCTCAAACTCTCTCAATTCCCAAAGTTATGTAATGTTTTTATGACCTACTCTATGTTCTACATAGGCCCGTAAAATTAATAATAGAATAGATAAAATAACTAAGATAGACGATGCTGCAAAAGCTGCCGTTACACCCGTAGCTGAACCAGACATATATAAAGCATCAATTTCTAAGGGCAACGTAAAGGTACTACCGCGCACTTTTGATACTGCTGCAACGGCCCCAAACTCACCTAAGGCTCTAGCTGCACATAACAAAACGCCATATAGAAATCCCCATTTTATCTGTGGAAAGGTAATTTTCCAAAATACGGTCATTCCAGAAGCACCCATCAAAACAGCCGCCTCTTCTTCTTCCCGCCCCCTTGTATGCATAACGCCAATGACTTCACGAAATACAAAAGGCAACGTAACAAAGATAGTCGCTAAAAATACGCCTGGCAAAGCAAACACAACGCGCCAATTCGTACCTAGCCACTGATTAATGCTATCTAAGATTCCATATCCCCAACCAATGCGACCAAATACCATAATAAAAGCTAACCCAGCGATTACTGGTGAAATAGAAAATGGCACATCGATTAAGGTCATCAATACTTGTTTGCCTTTAAAGTCAAACTTACCGATACTATACGCAGCACAAAGACCAAATAGACCACTCACTAATACAGCTAATAAGGCCGCTACTAACGTCAGCCCTAAGGCTGATACTACGTATGGTGTTGTAATGGCTTTTATGTAAAAATCCCAGCCCTGTGCTAACGAACTAGCCACTACTGTTACCAATGGAAAGACGAGCATCAAAATAACAAATAAAAAGCCTAGGCTAATCAAGCTATATTCCACTAACTTTGACTGCTTCATCTTATCGACCTCCTAACCGTTTAGCCTGACGTAACTGTAATAAGTTAACGCTAAGCAAAATTAGAAACGCCAAAACAAGCAAAAGTAGCGCCATAGCTGTAGCCCCTTCATAATCAATGTAATTTAACTTTTGCATAATAACATAGGAAACAACCTGTGTTTGTGCTTTAGCACTATTCCCTGAAATGTAAATCACACTCCCATATTCGCCAAGGCCACGGGCAAAAGCTAGAGCAAAACCGGCTAATCCAGCAGGTAGAATTTCAGGCAAAATAATACGCCGAAAAATTGTAAAGTTATTAGCCCCTAAAACAGCACCCGCTTCTTCATAAGAACCATCTAATTTAGCCAATACAGGCTCTACAGAACGAACTACAAAGGGAATACCTACAAAGACTAAGGCAATAATAATGCCTATTTTCGTATAAACGAGAGAAATACCCCATTGTACTAACGTACTACCTAATAAGCCTGACTCAGAATATAATTTAGAAAGGGTAATCCCTGCCACCGCCGTAGGCAAGGCAAACGGTAATTCTATCAGGCTATCGATAAAACGCCGTCCTGGAAAGGTATAGCGGACTAAAATCCAAGCTAACAACGTACCAAAAACTAAGTTAATGGCCGCGGCTATAAAGGATGTTATTAAACTCGTAGCAAATGCATGCCATACCACAGGCTTAGTAATAATTTGCCAAAAAACTGTCGGTGGAATTTGCACGGCATACCCGAGAATTGTCCCTACTGGCAAAATAATAATGATAGATAAAATAGTTAATGTTACGCCTAGCGTTAAGCCAAAACCTGGCAATAAACGAGGCTGTTTACCATTTAATGTTTGTTCTTTCATAAGGCCCTCCTATTCATCCCGAATGGTATCAAATAGGGCACCATCAATAAAGAAACGCTCATACGCAGCAGACCAACCACCAAAATCGCGAATGGTAACCATCCGTTGTGGCATAGGATACTCATTAGCCACTTCAGCCATAATAGTCGAATCCGTTGGTCTAAACCCATATTTAGCAATTAATCGTTGACTGTTAGGTTCATATAAATGGCTCAAATACTCATAAGCTATTTCATAAGTGCCTCTTTTTTTAGCTATCTCTGCTACTACAGCCACACTAGGTTCAGCCACGATTGATACAGAGGGCATAACAATTTCATATTCACCAGGATAATGAGCTAAAATTTGTTTGGCTTCATTTTCCCAAGCCAACAATACATCACCCTGCTTATTTTCTACAAAAGTCGTTGTAGCCGCACGCGCACCAGCATCCATAACGGCTACATTTTCATATAGCTGTTTCACAAATTTCGTTGCCTGTGTGTCATCATCCGATGTCCCCGCTCCATAAGCATAGGCCGCTAAGAAAATCCAACAAGCGCCGCCACTACTCTTTGGATCTGGTGCAATTAGCCGAATGCCCGGTTTAATTAAATCATTCCAATCATGAATCTGTAATGGATTCCCCTTACGCACCAAAAATACAACGGTCGATGTATAAGGTGCCGAATAATTTGGTAAATCAGATTCCCAATTAGGATCTAATAAATGAACCTTCTGCAGTAAATTAACATCTTGTGCTAACGCCAAGGTTACAATATCGGCATCAAACCCTTCCACTACAGCTCTAGCTTGATTACCAGAGCCACCATGAGATTGATGGATTACTACATCTTTGCCAGTACGGGCTTTATAATATGCCGCAAAATCAGCATTATAGGCCTCATAAAACTCCCGCGTAGGATCATAAGACACATTGGTTAACGTTGTCACCGCTTCTTCTTCGTGCGATGAAAATGCATATTCCGTGCCCCATAACATAGCCCCCACTATGCCAACGGAGAGAAGTAAATACCAGCCTCTTCGTTTCATAAACATACCTTCAATCTTTTTAACTCTCTCTTTTGGATTAGTACACCATTGAACTAATCTAACTTGCTTCTTTCTCAAACATGGCGTGGCTTCATATGACCTGCTTCCCCGATATATTATAAAAATATAATCAACTGTATTAGGCTCTATTAAAATTCCTAATTGTTAATTCCTATAATTTTAGCAGGTATTTAAAGCGCACATATCACGTAAACATAAAGCTGTCTGTAATTGTACGTTTTAAATCATACATTGTCAATAGGATATGAACATATCTTCCTATAATATAAAATTCAATCTAATAACTTTAATCTTTTAACTGATATATATTCTCATATTTTTAATAGATTATATATCA